>JALOOH010000132.1 GCA_025454515.1 Chloroflexota bacterium | reverse complement strand
GCGTGGTCCGCGCTCCTCTGCGACACGCACGCGATCGCCGCGACGCTCGTGCGATACGGGCGCGGCGACGATCCGCGGGTGCTCGCGGAGCTGGAGAGGATCGCCTCGGGGGTGGTCGAGACGGCGAGCGGCCGGGCCTGGCCGTGCGTGCCGTGGGGCGGGTTCCGCGGGCCCGGGCGGAAGGGCGAGCGCTGTCCCCAGGTGACGCTCGAGGCGCTGCGGCTGTTCGCGATGGTCGCGCCGGCGCAACGGCCCGGCGGGATCGACGACGTGGCGCGCGACGCGTTCCGGCCGTGGCGCGAGCGGGGCGACGCGCAGCCGTACATGTTCGGCCACGGGTACCGCTTCAAGACCGTGAAGTGGCCGAGCTTCTGGTACGACGTCCTGCGCGCGGTGGAGACGCTCGGTGCGTATCCCGCCACCTGGAGCGGCCCGGACGCGCGCCCCGAGGACCGGCGGGCCATGGCCGAGCTCGCAGCGTGCCTCGTCGCGTACAACGTCGGGGCCGACGGCACGGTGACGCCGCGGTCGGCGATGCGCGGGTTCGAGGCGTGGTCGTTCGGGCAGAAGAAGGTGCCGTCGCCGTTCGCCACGGCCCGGGTCGCCGCGGTCGTCCGACCCCTGGGCGATCTCGCGGACGAGATCCGGGCCGTGGACGTCGCGACGCTCGGCAGCTCGAAGGGCGGCACCGGGACGCCGCGACCGCCGACCGGGGGGGGCCGCGCATCATGGCGCCATCCACGCATCGCCGACCGGAGCCTGAGATGACCGTGCCGACCGCGTCCCCGTCGCCCGCCGAGCCGTCGGCCCCCGCGCCGCGCCGCGGGCGGCGATGGCGCCGCGTCCTCGCCGTCGTCCTCGCGGTCCTGGCGGTCGCGCTCGTCGCGATGCTCGCGGTGGGCACGTGGTACGTCCAGCCGCAGCCGCTGCTCCCGGAAGCGACCGCCGCCCTCGCCTCCACGTCGGAGGTGTCGTTCGCCGACGAGCCCGGCTGGCTCTCGTTCATCCCCGCGTCGGACGCCCGCTCCACCGGCCTCGTGGTCTACCCGGGCGCGAAGGTGGAGCCCGCCGGCTACGCGCCGACCGCCCAGGCCATCGCCGCCGCCGGCTACCCGGTCTTCATCGCGAAGATGCCTCTCAACCTCGCCGTGCTGGGCCCGGACGCCGCGACGCCGATCATCGAGGCGCACCCGGAGATCGCGACGTGGGCCATCGCCGGGCACTCCCTCGGGGGCGCGATGGCGACGAACTACCTCGCCGGCCACCCCGGCGCGATGCAGGGGCTCGCGCTGTGGGCCTCCTACCCCAACGCCGATCTGTCGGGCCTGCCGCTCGCGGCCACGTCGATCTGGGGCTCGCTCGACGCCGGCGCCGCGCGCATGGGCGGGCCGGAGGCGCGCGCGGACCTGCCGGCGGACACCGTCTTCATCGAGATCCCCGGGGGCAACCACGAGCAGATGGGCTGGTACACGGGCCAGGCGAACGACCCGCCCGCGACGATCTCACGTGCCGAGCAGCAGGCGGCCGTGGTGGATGCGACCGTCGCGATGCTCCTGCGGGTGGATGGGAGCGACTGACCGGGACGCGCTCCAGGACCGCAGGGCGGCAGCCATCCTCACCCGCGTCGTCTACCATCCCGTGGACCGTGCGCCGACGCGCCTGCCGCGTGGGCCGAGAGCCGCATGGCCCGAGAGCCGCGGAGCCGATCAACCAGCCGGGGGGACCATGACCCGTATCCGCCGCAGCCACATCCAGTGGGCGCTCGCCCCCGCGGCCCTCGCGATCCTTGCGGCCGCCCTCGTCGTGGCCTGCGCGCCCGGCACGGCACTCCCATCGGGTCCGCTCGCGAGTCCCGCGCAGACCTTCGTGTGCGGGACGGCCGAAGCGGTCTCCCAGGTGCGCACGGCCGTGCAGGACCTCGTCGCGCTGCCACCGGACGCGGTCGCGACCCCTGGGACACCGGAGAACACCCAGGCGACCGAGACGCTCGGGAAGCTCAACCAGGCGCTCACGCAGATCCGGAACGGCCTCGCATCGCTGCCGCCCGACGGCGCCGGCGCAGAGGCCCGCCAGGTGCTCGATGCGCTGCTCCAGGCGGTGGAGACGGCGGTGATCCGGACACAGTCCGCGATCCAGTCGGGCGATCCCGCGCAGGTCCAGGCGGCGTTCGAGAACGAGATGGCGAACGTCGTCCGGCTGACGAACGTCTACCTCGCGGTCGTCTCGAAGCTCATCGCGAACGGGAACGTGACGTGCGAGACCTTCGTGCCGCCGTCCGACCTGCCCACCCTCCCCGCGACGCTCCCCTCCGTCCTGCCGTCGCTCCCGCCGGGCCTGGAGTCGCTCCTGCCGTCGATCCTGCCGACGCTGCCCGCCACCGCAGCGCCGACCGTGGCACCGACGGAGCAGCCGACTGCGGAGCCCACGGCGACCCCCACGCCGGAGGCGACGCCGACGCCGACGCCGACGCCCGAGGAGAGCCCGACGCCCAGCCCCACGCCGGAGCCCACGCCCTCCGCCACGCCGGAGGCGACGCCCTCCGCCACGCCGGAGGCGACGCCGACGCCCAGCCCCACGCCGGAGCCCACCCCGGAGCCCACCGCGGCGATCACCCCGTCGCCCGAAACGACCCCGGCGCCCACCGTCGCGCCGACCGTGGGGCCGAGCCCCTCGCCCGCGCCGGACGGAGACGACGGCGGTGGCGGCCTCGTGCTGCCGCTGCTGATCGTGATCATCGGTGCAGCCGCGGTCGCCGTGATCGCCTTTGCGACGATCTGGCGCCAGCGCAAGGGTGGCCAGGGCGGCCCGGGCGGCGGACCGAGCGGGGCAGGTGGCACGTCGGGCGGCCGCGTGCCCACCGGCGGTGACATCGACACGCATGCGGAGGACCACCCGCCGGCCTGAGCGGGCGACGGACGGCGGCGCGGGCGGTCGCATCGCCGCGTATCAGCCCGGGGACTGCACGGAGCGCGATCGTCGCCGCGTATCAGCCGGGCGTCGGCTCCGGCGACGACTGCGCTGACCCGCGAGCGTGGAACCGATGCACCAGCCGGGGTGGTGCCCGCCTCGCAGTCCTCGGGCTGATGAGCGGCGACGATCACGGACGCGGCGGCCAGCGCGCCCGGACACAGCCGCGAGGACCGGGGCGCCGCGTCGCCCGGGGCCGCCGGATACGTGAGGCCCGCCCCGCCCCCGCCCCCGCCCCCACCCCGCCCCCGGCCCTATGCCTGGAAGATCGCCGCCTCCGCACGCTCGGCGATCTCACGCCCGATCGCCAGGCTGGCCGTGGCGGCCGGCGACGGCGCGTTGCGCACGTGCACGACCCGCGGCCGCACCGTGAGGAGGAAGTCCTCCACGAGCGCCCCGCCCGGCCCGAGCGCCTGCGCCCGCACGCCCGACGGTCCCGGCTCCACGTCCGCCCGTTCGATCGCCGGCAGGTAGCGCCGGATGGCCGCGACGAAGGCGGGGGCCCACCAGTCGCGCCACATCTCGGCCGCCCCGGTCTTCCAGTAGGCCCGGGCGAGCGTGAGGAAGCCGCGGTTCGTCAGCACCTCCGCGAGGTCGCGCACGTCCACATCGCGGCGCCGGTAACCGTCCCGCGCGAACGCGAGCACCGCGTTCGGGCCGGCCCAGACCTCCCCGTCGATCCGGACCGTCAGGTGGACGCCCAGGAACGGGTAGCGCGGATCGGGCACCGGGTAGACGAGGCCGCGGACGAGGGCCGCGGCCCGCGGCTTCAGCACGAAGTAGTCGCCGCGGAACGGGACGATCCGGGTGCCACGGTCGGGGTCGGGACCGCCGGTGTCGGTCATCGATGCGACCCGGTCCGACCAGAGGCCCGCGCACGTGATCACACCCGACGCCCGCACGGCCCCCGAGGTGGACGACACGAGCACCTCGCGCGACCCGGCCGCGATCCCGGTCACGGCAGCGCCCGTGCGGATCTCCGCGCCCTGCGCGCGGATCGCGTCCGCGAGCGCGAGCGCGAAGTCTCGCCAGTCGATGATCCCGGTCTCCCGGACGTGGAACGCGCGGAGGCCCGCGACGTGCGGCTCGATCTCGCGGATCTCCTCCGGCCCGACCGTGCGCGCATCGGTGACCCCGTTCGCACGCGCCTTCTCGACGATCGCGTCCAGGCGCGGGATCTCCTCCGGGTCGGTCGCCACGATCAGCTCGCCGGGCATCGCGTACTGGACACCGTGCGCGTCGGCGAACGCGAGGGCGTCGCGGCGCCCCTCCGCGCAGAGCCGCGCCTTCAGGCTGCCGGGCGCATACGTGTTCGGCGAGTGGATGACGCCGCTGTTCCGACCGGTCTGGTGGCTCGCCAGGTCGGGCTCCTTCTCCAGGACGACCAGCCGGAGGTCCGGCCGACGCTCGAGGAGCCGATACGCCGTCGCCAGGCCCACGATCCCCCCGCCGACGATGACGACGTCGGCCCGTTCGCTGGTCATGCACCGATCGTACGCGGGCGGGAGGGGTGACGCCGGGCCGTGACGGCGACCCCCGCATGTCCCGCGGGCCTCGCGGCCGGGGGTGGGCCACTGCGGCGAGGCCCACGTCAGCGTTCGGCGGCGAGCGTTGCACGCGGCGCGACGATCCGTGACGAGGAGAGGGGTCCGGGCGGTCGGCGGGCCTCGCTCGGCAGAAGTCGTCGCGCGCGGCGCAACGATCCGTGCCGAGGAGTTCCGCGCGGGGCGGCAATCGCCCTCCTTGGCAGGAATCGTTGCATGCGGCGCAATCGCGGCGCCGGACGACTGGACGGCCGTATGGGCGGCCTCGCGGCCGGCGACCCTCGCGGCCGTATGGGCGGCCGTCGCCGGCGAGCCTCGCGGCCGGGGGTGGACCGCTGACGAGGCGCCCGCCCGGCCGACGCCTGGCCGGCGCCGTACTCAGCGGGGCGTGACGGTCGCGAGACCCACCTGCCGCGCCGCCTCGATCATCCGCTCGTCGTACGTGACGATCGCGTCGAGGTCGTCGCCGACCGCCAGGGCGGTCGCGAGGTGGATGGCGTCGAGCGTCCGCATGACCCCGGGCGGCAGCGTCCCGGCCACGTCGAGGATCCGGTCGTCGATCCCCACGAGGTCGATCCGTCGCACGCCCTCGCGAACTGCGGCCAGCGCGTCCGGCCCCAGGTGCCGCACGGCGCGGAGGGCCTCCGCCCGCAGGAGCGCCGACGAGACCCGGCGCGCGTCGCTCGTGGCGAGGAACGAGCGGAGAGCCGAGGACCCACGCTCCCGGACCACGACCTTCACGAACGCGGAGCTGTCGAGGTAGAGGGCGGCGCTCACTCCTCCCGTCCCTCGGCCACCAGCGACGACGGTGCGGCCGCGCCACGCGGGATGGCGACCTGCGTCACGTTGAGGAGGTCGCCGTCCGCCGGCCGCAGCATGCCCTCCTGCTCGAGGCGGGCCAGCCCGCTCGGCATGGCGCGAACGAGGACGGCGACCGCGCGGCCCCGATCCGTCACCTCGACGGTCTCCCCTGCCGCCACGCGGCGAAGGATGGCGCTCGCCTGCTGGCGGAGCTCGCGCACCCCGATCCTCTCCATGTGCGACATGGTAGCACTTGACCTGTCATCCGGCCGGTGGGTCGTCAGATGGGGTATCTGTGCTACGCTTACGTTTCGCCGCGCCGAGTCGCGACGCTCCGCGTGGTCGATCCTCTTCTCGAACGGACCGTGCGTTCTGCCATCCAGTTCGAGAAGCGCGGGAGGTCATCATGGCCACCGGAACTGTCAAGAAGGTCGTCCCCGACCGCGGCTTCGGCTTCATCACCGACGACGATGGGAAGGATTACTTCTTCCATCGCGACGGCCTGGACGCCACCCTCGACTTCGACCGCCTCGTCGGCGGCGAGCGTGTCGAGTTCGAGATCGAGGCGAGCCCCAAGGGCCCGCGCGCCGGCAAGGTGCGCGCCGCCTGAACCCAGACGGGCGGTCGGCCACCCGACCGGCCGCCCGATCCGTCCACCGACCCGCGGCCGCCGCCCGGCCCCGAGAGGACGTGCGAGATCGCTCGGATCGCATTCGCATCCACGTATCCCCCGCGGCACTGCGGGGTCGCTGCGTACACCCACGACCTGGCCGCGGCGGTCGGCGACCGTGAGATCGCCGCGATCCTGGCGCCCGAGATGGTGGCAGCTGCGCCGGTCTCCAAGTCGCCCACCATGCCCCGCCAGATCGAGATCCACCACCGGATCCCCCGGGACGACGTCGAGCAGCACACGCTGACGGCCCGGGCGCTGTCGCGGTGCGTGGACGTCGTGTCGATCCAGCATGCGTTCGGCATCTGGGGCGGCGAGGACGGCGCGTACGTCCTCGACTTCGCGCGTGCCCTCGACGTCCCCTCGATCGTGACGCTCCACACGGTCCATCCGGATCCCACGCCCTCCCGCCGCGCGATCATCGAGGAGCTCGTCGGGCGCGCCGACGCGACGGTCGTGATGTCCCACGCGTCCGCGGCGCGGCTCGCGTCCGTGTACGGCGCAG
>JALOOH010000131.1 GCA_025454515.1 Chloroflexota bacterium | reverse complement strand
CGCACCCGCGCTGGTCGTACGCCCCCGACGTCTACGCGAAGGTCGACCGGAAGACGATCGGCGCGGACGTCTTCATCGAGGCGGACACGACCGCCGCCGCGCTCGGGCCGGAGATGGAAGCCATCGCAGGGGCCGACCTCGTCCTCCAGATGATCTCGAGCCGCGGCACGATGGTGTACCCGCCGACGGGGCTCGGCTCCGACGACGTGCGCCTGTGGCGATGCCGCTTCGTGTCGCCGACCGGGTCGGACGTCGCCGACCAGGTCCTCCTCGACCTCCTGGGCCGCGTCGCCGCGCGCCACCCCGGGTGGACGCACGTCGAGAAGCTCCATGTCTTCGACGGCGAGGACGGCTTCACGAAGGCGCAGGGCCAGTAGGGTGGACGGCGCGGCCCGCCGGGTCCGCCGGGTCCGCCGGGTCCGCCGGGGCATGCGATGAGCTCCGCCCCGGGTCCGCTCGTCGGGATCGTGGGCGGGAGCCGGTCGGACTTCCCGGTCCTCGAGGGCGCGGCCGCCGTCCTCGCGGAGCTCGGGGTCGCGCACGAGCTGCGGGTCGTCTCCGCCCACCGGACGCCGGACTGGCTCTTCCGATACGCGGAGACGGCACCGTCGCGAGGGATCCGCGTCATCGTGGCGGGCGCCGGCGGCGCGGCCCACCTCCCCGGGATGCTCGCGAGCAAGACGCTGCTGCCGGTCATCGGCGTCCCGATCCCGACGCAGCACCTCGGCGGGCTCGATTCGCTCCTCTCGATCGTCCAGATGCCGCGGGGGATCCCGGTCGCGACCGTGGCGATCGGGAACGCCGAGAACGCCGCGCTCCTCGCGGCGGAGATCCTCGCCCTCGACGACGACGCGCTCCGGGACCGCCTCGCCGCGTACCGCGCCGCGCGCGCGGCGGCCGTGCTCGACGACGCGTCGAACGCCGACGGCCTCGCGTCCGGCCCGGGCGAGGAGGGCGAGCCGTGACCGACACGGCGCTCGTCGCCAAGCTCCAGGTCCGCCCTGGCTCGCGCCTCCTCCTGCTCGGGGCTCCCGCCGGGTATCGCGAGCGGATCGACCCGCTGCCCGGCGGCGGCTCGATCGACGAGGCGCCGCAGCCGGATGCCGCGTACGACGCGATCCACCTGTTCTGTCGCGACTCGGCCGCGCTGGCGGCGCTCGCGCCGGTCGCCGTCGCCGCGTACCGGCGCGGCGGGGTCCTCCTCGCGAGCTACCCGAAGGGCGGGTCGAAGGCCGGGACGGACCTGAACCGCGACGCCGGCTGGGAGCCGCTCTCGGGTGCCGGCTTCCGGCCGGTCCGCCAGGTCGCGATCGACGAGGCGTGGTCGGCGGTTCGCTGGCGGCTCGTCGACGAGGTGTCGTCCGGCCGCTGACGCCGGCGCGCCCGGTCAGGCGTCGAAGAGCGGCGCCGTCGCCTGGGCGAGCGGGCAGGGCCGGCGCAGGAAGTACCCCTGCCCGAAGCGCACCCCGAGGGAGCGGAGCGCGTCGAGCTCGGGCCGCGTCTCGATGCCCTCGGCGACGATCGCGATCCCCATCTCGGACGCGAACGTGATGAGGGCGGCGGCGAGCGCGCGGCGCCTCCGGTCGGTGTCGATGTCCCGCGTGAGGCTGATGTCCAGCTTGATGATGTCCGGCTCCAGCCAGAGGATGTGACGGAGGCTGGCGAACCCGGCGCCCGCGTCGTCCACGGCCAGCCTGCCGCCCGCAGCACGGAACGGCGCGAGGGCGTCGGCGAGCGCGGCGTAGTCGGTCACCGGCGCGTGCTCGGTGACCTCCAGGACGATCCGGTCGCGCGGCAGCCCGGCGAGGGCGTCGAAGACCCCGCGCCCCACGATCGCCTCCGGCGACACGTTGAGCGAGACGTAGCACGACCCGAGCGCCGCGTCCTCGAACGCTCGCGCCTCGGCATGGACGGCCGCGACCTCCAGGTCCACGTGGCGTCCGATCCCGGCGGCATCGGCGAACCACGCGTCCACCGGCCGCGACGGGTCGAGAGGGAAGCGCGCGAGCGCCTCCACGCCGACGATCCGCGAGCGCCCGATGTCCACGATCGCCTGGTACGCGGGCGTGATCGCGCCCGGCTCCAGCGCCCGCTCCACGCGTTCGCGCACCGCCTGCTCCAGCTCGACGGCCCGCGCCTCCCGTTCGAGCTGGCCGGCGAGCTCCCGCACGACGTCCACCGCGACGGAGGCGGAGAGGTGGCCGAGGCCGGCCGCGGCCCTCCGCACGGCCTCCACGATCTCCCCGGCCGGCGCCCCCTTCACGACGTAGCCGCTCGCGCCGGAGCGGATCATCTCGCGGATGCTCGCGTGGTCGTCGTACACGGAGAACGCGACGACGCGGGTGGCGCGCGACGCGGCGATGATCCCCCGCGACGCCTCCGGGCCGCCGCCGGGCATCTTGACGTCCACGATCGCGACGTCGGGCGTCCAGGTGCGGGCTGCCTCGACGGCCTCGGCGGCATCGGCGGCGGTCGCGACGAGCTCGATGTCGGGCTCCGACGCGAGGACGTCGCCGACCGTGGCGCGGACGAGCGGGTCGTCGTCCGCGACGATGACGCGGAAGGTGCGGACCCGTCCGGCGCTCATCGGAGCGGCGGCTCGACCGTCGGGTCGAGGTCGTCGGCGGCAGCGGCGGAGCCGGTGGGCAGCCAGGCCTCGATCGTCGTCCCGGCCCCGGGATGGGACGTCACCGAGAACCGGCCGCCTGCCAGCTCGGCCCGTTCCCGCATCGCGACGAGGCCGAGGTGCCCGTGGCGCGGGTGGCGAGCGAGGTCGGGGTCCATGCCTCGCCCGTCGTCGGTGACCCGCAGCTCGATCCCGCCGTCCGTCTCCGCGAGGTGCACCGCGATCGAGGTGGCACCGGAGTGGCGTCGTGCGTTGCCGATGGCCTCCTGCGCGATGCGGAACAGGGTCGTCCGCGTCTCCAGGCCCGGCTCCTCGCGGATCGCGCCCGTGAGCTCGACGACCGGGGTGGACTCCTCCTCGTCGCGCCGGCCGACCTCGGCGCGCAGCGCGGCCTGGAGCCCATCGCGGTCGAGGACGGCGGGGTGGAGGCGGAACAGCAGCTCGCGCAGTCCGCGCGTCGCCGTGCGCACCGTCTCCAGCGAGCGGTCCAGCTCCGCCTGCAGCTCGGGGTCCGTGGCCTTCCGGCGGGCGAGCTCGACCCGGAGCCCGAGGGCCACCATCGTCTGGATCGTGTCGTCGTGGATGTCGGCCGCCACGCGGCGCCGCTCCTCCTCCTGCGCGGTGACGAGCTGTCGCACGAGCCGCTCGCGCTGGGCGGAGAGGACCCGGAGGCGCTCGAGGCTCTCGCGAAGCGCCGCTGTCCGCTCCCGGACCTGCACCTCGAGCGATGCCTTCTGGTCGAGGAGGTCGAGCTCGAGGAACCGCGTGGCCAGGATGTTCCGGATGCGCAGCTCGATCTCGGTGGGGTCGAAGGGCTTCGTGAGGAAGTCCGACGCTCCCAGGCCCAGCGCGCGGTCGCGGGCGTCGCGCGTCACGTCGGCCGTGAGGACGACGACGGGAGTGCGCAGCCCGTCCCCGTCGCGCCCCCGGAGTCGCGCGAGCACGGCGTACCCGTCGAGCACCGGCATCGCGAGGTCAAGGAGGACGACGTCGGCCGGCTCGCGCTCGAGGTCCTCGAGCGCGACGACCGGGTCCGTCCAGGACCGGACGTGGTGGAACCCGCCGAGCCGCAGGAACCGCTCGAGCACGCGGACGTTCGCGGCCTCGTCGTCGACGATGGCCACGCGCGCCGCCTCGAGGCGTCTCTCCATCGCTATCGGACCCCCTCGTCGATCCCTTCGGCGGCCGCGATCCCGGCCGCGTCGTCGAGCGCCGGCATCTCCACCGTCGCCGTGGTCCCGGCACCCCGCTCGGACCGCACCGCGATCGAGCCGCCCATGGCCTCCACGACGCGTCGGGCGAGCGCGAGGCCGAGCGTCGCGCCCGTGCCCGCGCCGTCGCGGCGCAGCGGATCGAAGACCTGCGCGAGCTGCGCCTCCGTCATCCCCATCCCGTCGTCGGACACCGAGACCGCCACGCGGCCCGGCGCGGACCGGCGCGTCCGGACGCCGACGTGGACGCCCGCCCCGCCGTGACGCACCGCGTTGTCCACGAGATCCTCGACCACGGACGTGAGCCGCCCGCCGTCGCCCACGGCGACGAGCCCGCCCTCCGAGCCGGCCGCGCGGACCACGGTCGCGCCCCGGCTCTCGGCGAGCGCCCGGACCCGGTCGATCGCGAGGCGGACCGTGTCGTCGAGCAGGACCGGCTGCATCGCCACGTGGAGGCGGCCCGTCTCGATGCGCGCGTAGTCGAGCATCCGGTCGATGAGCCCGAGGAGCCGGCGCCCCGCGGCCACGATGTACTCGGCGCTCTCGCGGTCCTCCGCCCCGAGGTCAGCCCGCTCGAGCAGCTCGCCGAACCCGAGGATGACGTTCAGCGGCGTCCTGAGCTCGTGGCTCACCACGGAGAGGAACTCGCTCTTGGAGCGGTCCGCCGCCCGCGCCTCGTCGCGCGCCGCGCGGAGCTCCTCCTCCATCCGGACACGGTCCGTGACGTCGAGCGCGGTCGCGACGTACCCGCCCGCCGGATCCTCCGGGTCCTCCACGCTGACGATCTCCAGGAGCCAGCGCCAGTCCCCGCTCGCGGCGAGGTAGCGCTCGACGAGCGTGAAGCGCCTCTGGCCGCCTTCCAGGGCCTTCCGGATGGCCGCCGCCGTCGGGGCGGCATCGTCGGGATGACGGTGCGACGACGGCCAGCCGATCGCGCCGATCACGTCGCCCGGCTCGTAGCCGAGCATCTCGTGGATCCCCTGGCTCACGTAGTCGATGCGGTCGGCGAGGATCGACCCCCGGATGATCATCCCGGGCGTCGTGGCCAGGAGGCTCGCGATGAAGTCGCGCTGCCGCTCGAGCTCCGCCTGCGCCGCCATCCGGTCGGTCACGTCGATCGCCGAGGCGACGTACGTCGCGCGGTCCGGTCCCTCGCACGTGATGCGTGCCGTGTACAGAAGCGTCCGGTACGTGCCGTCGGCCGCCACGATCCGCGTCGTGCGCGTCAGCTCGCCGCCGCCCTGCGCGACCGCAGCCTCGAGCGCGTCGAAGTGCGGCCCGGCGTCCTCCGGGTGGAGGTGGTCGCGGAACCACCACGGGGTCCCCACGACGTCCTCGGCCCGGTAGCCGAGCACGTCCTCGATGCCCGGGCTCGCGAAGTCGATGACGGGGATGTCCAGGCGGCCGGCGAAGACGATCGCCGGGCTCGTGGCGACGAGCTCCTCGGCGAACGCGCGGGACGCGCGCAGTTCCTCCTCCAGCCGGATCCTGTCGGTGACGTCGAGCCCCGACGCCACGAACCGGACCGTGCCGTCGGGATCGACCGCGGCGGAGGTGGAGATGAGCAGGGAGCGGTACGAGCCGTCCTTCGTCCGGTAGCGCCGCACGAGGTCCGGGATGGGCTCGCCGCGCGACAGCGCGGCGGCGACCGCGGGGAGGAACGGCTCGTCGTCGGGATGGAGGCGGTCGGCGATGAAGCCGGGGATGGCCATCACCTCCTCGGGCGCGTACCCGAGCGTCTCCTGGACGCTCGGGCCCACGAAGTCGAGGGAGGAGGGCTCGCCGGGACGGGCGTGGCCGGCGACGATGAGCATCCGCGACGTCCGCGTGATGCTCGCGATGAACGCCTCCTGGCGCGCGAGGCGGGCTGCCGTCTCCGCCTGCTCGGTGACGTCGACCGCGACCGCGATGAAGCGCCTGCCCGTGCCGTCGGGCGCGCGGACGTGGCGCCGGTTCGCGATGTACGTCCCGTACGTCCCGTCGGCCCGACGGAGCCGGATCTGGTACGTCTGGGTCGCACCGTCGGGCGTGGCGGACGGATCGCGCCGGAGGAACTCGGCCGCGTCATCGGGATGCATGTGGTCCACGAGCCAGCCCGACTGCCCGACGACCTCGTCGATCGGGTAGCCGAGCAGCGCCGAGAGCCCCGGGCTGGCGTAGTCGATCGTCACCGTCGCGCGGTCGCCCGCGATGATCGCCCCGGGCATCGCCGCCGCGATGCCGGAGAGCATGGCAGCGTTCGTCGCCAGGTCCTTCTCCGCCCGCGTGAGCTGGCCCGCGAGCATCCATGCCCGGGCGACGAAGAGGATGACGATCCCGCCCGCGAGGACGTCCACGAGGATGTGGCCCACGGCGCTCCCGCCCCGCGCGTTCTCCAGCAGGACGACGGTCGCCGCGACGACCGCGGCCGCGGAGATGAGCGCGAGGCGTGTCCGCGGCGGCACCGGCTCCGCGGCGTCCGGGTCGCGGGCGAGGATCGCGGCCGACGGGTGCAGCAGCGCGGCGGTCAGGAACGCGGAGCTGAGGATCGAGAACGGGAGCACCAGGCTCACGAGGGAGGCATCCCCGTTGATCTGGCCGAACGCGAAGAGGCTGTCGCCGACGAACTGGGCGACGACGGCCCCCGACAGGAAGCCGACGACCGCGATCGCACGACCGATCCGGAGGAACAGGATCGTGAGGATCGCGACGATCACGAGGTCGATGAGCGGCAGATCGAG
>JALOOH010000020.1 GCA_025454515.1 Chloroflexota bacterium | reverse complement strand
GTTGTTGTAGACGACCAGCGCGCGCTCCCGGCCCGCCCGGTTCGAGTAGGCGAAGACGTCCTCGTTCACGCTCCCGTCGTCGGTCGTCACGTCGTACAGCAGGAAGTCGTCCACCCCGGCGAACAGCCAGCGCCGGTGCAGCAGCGGGAAGATCTCACGCTCGTGGCGGTCCACCAGCCAGCCGTCCGGCGTCTCGTCGTGATAGGCGCGGCGGTACTCCATCCCGTACTTCTCGACGAATCCCTCCACCTGGCCGTGCCCGAACATCGGCAGGCCGGGCAGCGTCGCCATGAGCGTGGCGACCCCGAAGTACTTGTCGCCCTTCCCGAACTGCTCCACCGCGGTCTTCTCGTCCGGGTTGTTCATGAAGTTCACGTACCGCCGGAGGATCTCCGGGTCGAACTCGAGCGTGTTCTTCATGACGAGGCGATAGCCGCCGTTGTCCTCGTCGCGGAGCATGTGCATGAACGCGCTGTTGTAGACGCGGTGCATGCCAAGGGTCCGGACGAAGTAGCCCTCCATGAGCCAGAAGGCCTCGGCGAGGAGGAGCGTGTCGGGGACCTCGACGGCGACCCGGTCGACGACCTCGCGCCAGAACTCCTCGGGCATCGCGGCGTCGAACGCCGCGCGCGTCATCGCGTGCTCGGCCCGCGACGCGATCGCACCGCCATGGCCCGGCTCGGGGAACCAGAGGCGCGCGACGTGCTTCTTCGCGAGCGTCATCGCGGCATCGAAGCGGATGACCGGGAACCGTCGGGCGACGTCGAGGATCGTCTGGATCACCGCCTCGCGGACGTCGGCCTTCAGGTAGTCGAGCTGGGCCGTATCGTTCCACGGCATGCTCGTCCCGTCGTTCCCGTGGTAGATGTACCGGGTCTCGCCGCTCCACCGGTCGCGGCGCTGGAAGACGACCGCGGCGTCGCTCCGGTCCCAGTAGTGGTCCTCGATGCGGATCTCCACGCGGTCGTCGGGCGAGAGGTCCGCGCCCGTGAAGGAGTAGGCCGGGTACGGCGGCTCCGGGAGCGAGAGGAAGCGGTCCGGGTGCTCGACCACCCAGGTCGAGTCGATCCCCATGTGGTTGGGGACCATGTCCGACGCGAGCCGGATCCCGCGGGCCCAGGCGCGCTCCCGCAGGTTCGCGTACGCGGCTTCCCCGCCGAGGTCGTCCGCGATCCGATAGTCGCGCAGGCTGTACGCCGAGGCCACGGCCTCCGGGTTGCCCATCATCCGCTTGATCCGCGCCGACGCCTCGCTGCGCTCCCACAGGCCGATGAGCCAGAGGCCGGTGATCCCGCGCCGGGCGAGCGTCTCGAGCTCCTCGTCGGGGATCGCGTCGAGCGTCCGGATCTCCCGGCCGTATGCCCGCGAGAGCTGGTCGAGCCAGACGTACGAGCTCTTGGCCATGAGCACGAGGCGCGGCATCCAGTCCTTGTCCGCGCTGAAGCGCTCGGGCTCGTCCGCCGCTCCGCTCGCACCGAAGCCGCGGAGGGCCGCGGAGTCCGCCCCTCCCCCACCGTCACCGTGCGCGGACATCCAGCGCAGCCAGGCGGCGCGCTCCTCCTCGGAGAGGACGTCGAGGGTGACGACGAGACGGTCGAGGTACCGCCCGAGCAGCAGTCCCCAGCGGTCGCGGATGAACCGCAGCTGGCCGGCGAGCGAGTCGGGCGAGGCGATCGCGGGGGCGCGGAGCATCTCGACGAGCGGCTGCCCGTCCGGCCCGAACGGCGGGCGCGTCCGGAAGTGGTCGGCGACGGAGTCGACCACCTCGACGTACGCGGTGGACGACGCGAGGGAGCGGTCGTCGAACAGCTCCCGGAACGGGGCGAATGCCGGGTTGAGGTTCGCCAGCCGGAGGAGTGCCATCTCCTCGAGGACGACCGCGCGGTTGGGGATCCCGTCGGTCGTGCCGTCGAGATAGGCGATGGAGCCGACCTCGCCGCGATGGACCGCGACCGTCGGGAACTCGGCCGAGAACGCGCGGAGAGCGGCCTCCAGGCGTTCCTCGCCCACCGTCTCGCTCGCGGACGCGAGTGCACCCACGAGGGCCTCGCGGTCGCGCGTCTCGCGATACATCGCGACGACGACGTGGAGGATCTCGTCCACGAGCCCCATCGCGTTGAGGTCGCCCGCCTGGACCGGCGGGGCGCCGGGGTCGCGGGCCGCGTTCATCGCCGCGGCGAGCTTCCTGGTCGCCGGGAAGCCGGGCAGCACGACGTTGCCGGTGACGGAGAAGAGGGGTTCGTCCATGCCATAGCGCTGCCGGGCGGCTCGCGAGACGTGGAACTCCATGGGCATGCGGCGAGGATAGCGCGTCGGCGGACGGCGGCCGTGGCCGGGCGGGGCCCCGCGCGGCACGTGGCAGGGGCGCGGCCGGCGTCGTCAGGCGGCCGGGGCGCGAAGGACGACGCCGATCGCGTACCCGGCGAGCGCGGAGAGCAGGCCGATGATGGCCATCTGGGCGGCGGCGCGGTACGGCCGTCCGCCCGAGATCCGCGCGCGATACAGGCCGACGACGACGAGCACGGTCGTCGCGAGGATGAGGGCCACCCATGTCGCGGCGCCCACGGGCAGCAGGAAGAACGGGACCAGCGGGATGGCGGAGCCGGAGAGCGTGGACACACCCACCACCGCGGCGGCCGCCACCGGGTGGTACTCGCTCATCGGGGCGAGATCGCGGCGGACGCTCGCCACCTCCTCCTCCCAGGCCGCGGCCTCGTCGGTGAGCGCGGAACGGATCGTGCCGACGTCCGCCGCGCCGGTCGCCTCGGCCTCGGCGACCGCCTGGTGGTGGCGGACCTCCGCCCGGCGGCGGATGCCGGCGAAGATCGTCGTCGCGACGAGCTGCGTCCGCTCGCGCTCCGCGCCCGCCGACGTGTAGGCGACCCCCGCCATCGCGATCGACTCCGCGAGCATCGCGGCGAGCCCGGCCGTGATGACCACCCGCGCGTCCCCGGTGGCCGCGGACATCCCGAGCGCGAGGCCGAGGACGTTCACGAGGCCGTCCTGACCGCCGAGGATGATGTCGCGGAGCGGGACCGTGGGGCTCGAGCGGGCGGGCGTGGCTGTCATCGGCTGGGAGTATGCGACACGAGGGCGCCGGGTCGCGTCCCGACGACCACCGATGCGCCTTGCGGCCGTCCCGCCGCCCCGCGAGACTGTCCCCGGGCGGCACGGCGCCGGGAGGACGGCTCGGACGCCCAGGGAGGCTCACGTGACCGATCGACCCGCGCCCACGCTCGACCGCGGCCGGCTCGCCCGCCTCATGGAGCGCGAGAGCGCGCTCTTCGCGGAGGCGCACCCCAAGTCCCGCGAGCTCTTCGCCCGCGCACGTGGGCCGCTTCTCGATGGCGTCCCGATGAACTGGATGGTCAAGTGGGCGGGGCCCCACCCCGTCTTCGTCGAGCGCGCCGAGGGCGCCCGGTTCATCGATGTCGACGGCAACGCCTACGCGGACTTCTGCCTCGGCGACACCGGCGCCATGGCCGGCCACTCCCCTGCCCCCACGGTCGAGGCCGTCCGCCGGCAGGTGGCGCGCGGGATCACGACGATGCTGCCGACCGAGGACGCCATCGCGGTCGGCGAGGAGCTCCAGCGCCGGTTCGGGCTCCGGTACTGGCAGTTCACGCTGACGGCCACCGACGCGAACCGCTTCGCCCTCCGCCTCGCTCGGATGCTCACCGGCCGCCAGAAGGTCGTCGTCCACGACGGGTGCTACCACGGCTCGGTGGACGAATCGCTGGCGT
The DNA here is from genome assembly GCA_025454515.1 of Chloroflexota bacterium. Lineage (GTDB taxonomy): Bacteria > Chloroflexota > Limnocylindria > Limnocylindrales > CSP1-4 > CAIYQJ01. The sequence goes on along the minus strand of JALOOH010000020.1, from coordinate 17,908 downwards.
CCCTGCGGCCGGATGGAACGGTCGGAGCACGCCACGGGAACATCGGACCCCAGGTGGACCCGGCGGCCACGACGAAGGTCGTCGAGTTCAACGACGTCGAGGGGCTGGAGCGGGCGCTCGCGCCGGGCGACGTGGCGGCGGTCCTCATCGAACCCGCGCTCACGAACATCGGGATCATCCTCCCGGACCCCGGCTACCACGAGGCCGTCCGCGAGATCACCCGGCGAACCGGGACGATCCTCATCATCGACGAGACCCACACGATCTCCGCCGGCCCCGGCGGGATGACGAAGGCGTACGGCTTGCAGCCCGACATGCTCACGATCGGCAAGTCGATCGGCGGCGGCATCCCCGTCGGGACCTACGGCATGAGCGAGGAGATCGGGGCGCGCGTCTCGGCGTCGATCCCGGTGGAGGACGCCGACGTCGGCGGGATCGGCGGGACCCTGGCCGGGTACGCGCTTTCCCTGGCGGCCGTGCGGGCGACCCTGTCGGAGGTGCTGACCGAGGAGGCGTACGCGCGGACGATCCCCCTGGCCGAGCGGTGGGAGGCCGGCGTGCGGAGCGCGATCGAGGCGCGCGGGATCCCCTGGTACGTCACGCGCCTGGGCTGCCGAGCCGAATACCACTTCCTGCCGGTGCCGGCGCGGACGGGCCGGGAGCTCGCGGCCTCGAACGACCCGGAGCTCGAGCGCTTCCTCCACCTGCACGCGCTCAACCGGGGGATCCTCCTCACGCCCTTCCACAACATGGCCCTCATGAGCCCGGCGACCACGACCGACGACGTGGACCTCCACACGCGGGCATTCGAGGAGGCGGTCGAGGACCTGTTCGGGGAGGGGTAGGCGGCGGGCGCGAGGCGGACGGCAGCGAGAGCGACCGCAGCACGGCCGGGGGATCCGCGGCGACACCCGGCACTGGTCGCGCCACACCGCGGCGGTCAGAGTCGTCCAAGGGATGGGCGAGTTCGCGATGCGCCTCGCCGCGAGTCTTCCGGCCGGGTCGCTCCGACCGATGATCGAGTCGCGTCCCGTCGGGGGTGCCGGATGCACGCAGGGCGTCCGCGTTCGGTCGTCGCGATCCTGGGCACCGTGCTTCTCGTCGCCGGGTGCGGGTCGCCCGCGCCCGCGACGCCGGCACCGACCCCGGTCCCGAGTCCCACCGTCGCAGCCGCGCCCCCGTGGGCGTCGCCATCGTCGTCGCCGGCGGTGGGCGCTCCGAGCCCCGGCCGGGGCGCGGGCACGCCACCTCCCTCGCCCGCCGCCTCGCCTGTCACCTGGGACCCGCTGGCTCTGCCGCCGCTCGTGCAGGTCGCCGAGCTCACCGCCGACGACGTCGACGTCGCCGGGCCCGACGCGCGCACCAGCTTCACGCTGCGGAGCCTCGACGGCACGCCGGCCACCACGCTCGCAAGGGGCCTCACGGTCGAGCCGGCGGTGGAGCTCGCGGTCCAGCAGGGTTCGGACCGCACGCGGGCGATCGTCCGCCCACGCGAGTCGCTGGCGCCTGGCGGGACCTATCGGTTCACCCTGGCCACACCCGACGGCACCGTGGCGGGGGGATGGGCCTTCGTCGTCGCGGCCCCACCGAAGGTGGTGGGCACGCTCCCCTACGACCGCACCACGGAGGTCCCGGTGGACACCGGGATCGAGATCGCGTTCGATCGGGATGGCGTCGCCGACCCGACACGGTGGTTCTCGATCACGCCGAAGGTCACGGGCCGCTTCGAGCGGCACGACCGGACCTGGGCCTTCGTGCCCGACGCGCTCGCGCCGTCGACGGTCTACACGGTGACGCTCCGTGCCGGCGTGCCGCTGGAGGGGTCCGACCTGGCGCTGGAGGAGCCGGTCGAGCTGCGGTTCCGGACCGCCGGGCCCGAGAAGCCGCACCCCGTCTCGATCCAGCCGGCGACGGTCGTCGCCGAGGTCCCGACCGGTGAGCCGCCCATCGTCGCGATCGCCGTCACGAGCCGTGGGGAGGTCCGTCCGCCGAAGTCCGTCAGGGTCACGCTGTACCGCGTGCCGGACGTCGTGGCCGCAGCCGCGATCGCGTCGGACCTCGTCGAGCGGCAGCAGGACTGGTGGTTCGAGGAGGTCGAGACACCCCGGGACACCGTCGACACCTCCGATCTCGCCGTCACCGCCCGACTGAGCGTCCCTCTCATCCTCGACACGCGGGACGGCTACGTGGGGGCGCTCCGGTTCCAGCGCGCGCTCGCGCAGGGCTGGTACCTCGTCGACCTGCCGGACGACATCGCCGCCGGCCAGCAGGTGCTCCTCCAGGTCACCCCGGTCGCCGCCTACACCGCGATGGCGCGGGACCGGACCCTCGTCTGGGCGAACCGGGTCGGCGTCGGTCCGATCGCGGGAGCGACCGTCCGTCTCGCGACAGGACCGGTCGTCGGCGTGACGGGGACGGACGGACTCATGCTCGCGACCACGCCCCCGGAGGTCCTCGCGACGATCGACCCGAAGGATCCCTCCGGCGCACCGCGGCCGATCCTCGTCGTGGAGGCACCGGGACTCGGCGCCGTCGTCGCACCGGTCGGGACATCCGCGGCCAGCGACACCTCCTCCTACCAGTCGAGCGACTGGGAGCCGAGCGCCGGTGTCGCGACGTCGCGTCTCGCATCGACACTCGCGACGGACCGGGGCACCTATCGGCGCACCGACTCGATCGCGGCGTGGGGGATGGTCCACGACGCCGCGACGGGCGCCTCTCCACGGACCGTCAGGCTCGAGCTCACGCCGGCGGGGGCCGAGGAGTACCGATGGTGGGAGTCGCCGGCACTCCCCCGCACTCCGGTGGCGGCCGCGGACGCCGCCACGTCGCGGCTCGGCATCTTCACGGCGACGCTCGGGTTCGCCGACCTGCCGCTCGGTTCGTACGAGCTGACACTCCTTGTGGGCGAGGAGCGGCTGAGCTCGCAGTGGATCGAGATCGGGGTGGTCCGGAAGCCTGCCTACACGGTGGACGTCTCGGTCGATCACCGTGCCGTCTTGGCCGGCGATCCGGTCGTGGTGACCGGGACCGCGGCCTTCTACGACGGGACGCCGGTGCGCGGGCTCCCGCTGCGCCTCACCGGCTCGGCGGAGAACGGCGACGGGGTCACGGTGAGCACGGGACCGGACGGTCGCGCCTCGACGCTGACGCACCCGTCGGCCTCGGGATACGCCGCCGCCTCGACGTCGGGGGCGGAGCTCGGGGAGGTCGGCTCCGCCGAGGTCCGCGTCGAGGTCTTCCCGTCCGCGTACGAGGTCGGGCTCGACACGGCCGACATCGTCGGTGAGGCGGTGCGGGTCGCGGGAGGCGTTCGAAACGTGGACCTCGACCGAGTGGAGGCGGCCATCGCCGCGGACGAACCCTACGAGATGGTCGGGCCGCCGGCGTCGGGCGTCCCCGTTCGCGTGGAGGTGAGCTCGACGGTCTGGGTCGCGCGACGGACCGGCACGGCGTATGACTTCATCCTCAAGAAGGCGGTCCCCGTCTACGCGTACGACGAGCGCCAGCTGCCGACCGTGACCGGCACCGCGCGGACGGCCGCGGACGGCGGGTACGCGCTCCGACTGGCGCTGCCGCGGGAGGCGCGCGGCCTCCGCGCCCAGGTCCAGGTCCAGGTGACCGCGACGGACGCGAGCGGACGTCAGGACAGCGCAGGGTCGTGGGGCGAGCGCCGCGAGCAGGCGCCGAAGTCCACGCTCCACACCGTGTGGCTGGACCCAGGTCCGGACGACGACCCGCGGTACGGTCCGGAGCCGTGCAACTGGTCCTGGCAGTCGGAGGAGTACGGGATCGGGGAGACGGTCCGACTGACGCTGCGCGACAGCGGGGGGCCGATCGCCCCCGGGCCGTCCACGCGGTTCCTCTTCCTGACGGCGCGCGACGGGATCCGCGACGTGACGCTCTCCACGTCTCCCAGGTACCGGCGCGTCCTCGATGCGTCGGAGGCCCGTGGGCTGACCGTCCTCGGCGTCGCGTTCGACGGCCAGCGGTACCGAGCGGCCGCCGGGCGATTCCACGCCTACGTCGACCCGGAGACCCGCTCGATCGTCGTGACGGTCGCGTCCGACCTCGCACCCGGCGACGTCCACGCGCCGGGCGACGACGCGTGGGTCCGCGTGGCGACGAAGGACCGGTCGGGACGGCCCCTCGCGGCGGACGTCGTCGTCCGCGCGATCGACGAGAAGCTCTACGACGCGGGGATGGCCTGGGACGGTGGCGACCTCTGGTACGACTACGGCTACGGCTCCAGCGACGGCGTGATGGGCACCTTCGTGTCGCACGTGCTGCCCGAGCGCATCTCCCAGCCCGGCTGCGGCTCCACGACCGGCGGCGGAGGAGGCCCCGGCGGCGAAGATGCCATCCGGACCGACTTCCGCGATCGCGTGCTCTTCGCGCGCGTGCGCACGGGCTCCGACGGGACCGCTCGGGTCCCGTTCCACCTCTCCGACGACCTCACCTCCTGGCGCGTGACGGCGAGTGCCGTCACCGACGACCTGCGCACCGGGTCGGGCAGCGTGAACGTCCCGGTCGGCCTCCCGTTCTTCATCGAGCCCGTCGCCGCGGACACGGTCCTCGCGATGGACGTGCCGGGGGTCGTCCTGCGGGCGTACGGGTCCGCGCTCCGCACGGGGGACATCGTGCGCTACACGGTGCGGGCGCCTGCCCTCGCGTCCGCTCCGGTCACGGTGGACGCCGCGGCGTTCACCGCCGGCGTCGCGTGGGTCTCGCGGGTGGGGGCGGCGATGCCCCTCGGGACGCACCGGATCGTCGTCGAGGCGAGCGTGCGGACGGCCGGCCGGCTCCTGCGCGACGCGAAGGAGATGACGATCGAGGTCGTCGCGGCCCGGAACGGGGTGCGGACGACGCGAACGATGGCGGTCGAGGGCGAGGCGCGCCCGCCCGGCGGCGACGACGCCCTGACGACCTGCACGATCACCGACGCCGGCCGCGCCTCCCTCGTCCCGCTTCTCCAGGAGCTCGCGCGGGGCGGTCCCCGCGCCGACCAGGCGGCCGCGGCGGCGGCGGCCCGCGACCTGCTCGCGGAGCAGCTCGGACAGGAGGCCTGGGGGTCCAGGTCGTTCGACCCGGCGCCCTACCTGGTGGAGGGGCATGGTGTCTCGCTGCTCCCCTACTCGTCCCCGGACGTGGAGCTGACGGCCCTCGTCGCGCTGGGCGCGCCAGAGGCCTTCCCGCGCACGAGGACGCTCGCGGTGTACCTGGGGGACACGGCACGGTCGACCGGGGAACCCCGCGACCGGCGGATCGTCGCGACCGTCGGCTTGGCCGCGCTCGGCTTCCCCGTCCTCGCCGATCTCCGAGCGGCGGCCGCGGCATCGGACCTGACGCCGACCGAGCGAGCCTGGCTGGCGGTGGGCCTCGGCGAGGCCGGAGACCTTGCGGGCGCCGCGGCGATGGAGCGAGCGCTCCTCGCGGAGCTCGGGCAACGATCAGGGGCCTGGGCGCGCGTTGTCGTCGGATCGACGGCGCACACCTCGATCGAGGCGACGGCCCTGCTCGCGATCGTCGCCGCGCGGATCGGCGACCCGCTCGCGCCCGACCTCGAGGCGTACGTCCTCGACGCCGAGGACACGGAGGCCGTGCACACGCTCGAGGGCGTCGCGTACGCGACACGCGCGCTCGACCGCCTTCCGCGGACGACGGCGCGCGTGGCCTACACCATCCGGGGGCATCGGAGCGAGGCGGACCTCGGCCCGCACCGGTCGGTGCGGCTGGTGCTCACTCCGTCGCAGCGGACCGAGACGGTGGTGCGGACTCTCGACGGCGCGGCATCGATGGTCTGCGCATGGGACGCGCCGGCCGCCGGCGATGACCTTCCGCACGACCCGGCACTCTCCATCGTCCGGAGCGTCGAGCCCATCGGACCCATCCCACCCGGGTCTCTGGTGACCGTCCGGCTGTCGGTCGCCATGCGCACGGGCGCACCCTCCGGCTTCTACCAGGTCGCGGAGACGCTTCCGGCCGGGCTGGCGCCGACGAACGACTGGGCGATGGAGCGGGCGGCGGACGGCGGCGACGATGAGGACGTCCTCGACCGGGAGCAGCGCCCCTGGTCCATCGAAGGGAACCGGGCCGAGTGGGGCTTCTGGTGGGGCGCCGGGAACGAGGGGCGGACCCTCGTGTTCCGGGTGACCGCCCGGGTCGTCGCGCCCGGCGGCTACGCGTGGGAGCCGGCCGTCGTCCAGCTGCTGAGCGCACCCACTGTAGGTGCGGCGACCGCCGCGAGCGGCATCACCGTCCTCGCGCCGTGACCGCCTGGCTCGAGGCCATCATGTGGTCCGCCCGACGGCGTAGCCTGACGCCATGTTCTTCCCGGCGTCGGGCTGGTTCGCGGCCTTCGTCCTCACCCTGGCGGTCGAGGTGCCGATCGCCGCGTACCTCCTGCGCCGTGCCGAGCCGGACCGCGTCCGCCTGGTCCTGCTGGCCGCGTTCGCGAGCCTGGCCACGCACCCGGTCGTCTGGTACGTCTGGACACAGCCGTTCCTCGTCGGGACGCCCGAGTACCTCGTGGTGGCCGAGGCGTGGGCGGTCGGGATCGAGGCGCTCTTCTACTGGGCCGCGTTCCGCCGGGCCGGGCCCGCCCGCGCGTTCGGCGTCTCGCTCCTCGCGAACGCCGGATCGTTCGTCGCCGGCATCGTCGTCGGCGCCATCTGGCCGGGGGTGTTCGGATGAACGCAGGGATCCGGGTCCGTCTCCGGGCGCTCGGTGCGCTCGGCCTCCTCGTGGCGCTGCTCGCGGGATGCTCGGCGACGGCGACGCCGTCGCCCTCGGCGAGCCCGTCACCCTCGGGGGCACCGCCCGCGTCGGCCGGGACGCCCAGCACACCCCCCGCCTCGGCGAGCCCCTCGGCAACGGCCGCCGCGACGGCCGCCGCGTCGACCGTCCCGACCGCCCCTCCCGCGACACCCGCGCCCCTGGGCACGTGGGTCCCGGCCGGGCCACTGCCCAACGAGCTGTACGGCTGGGGCGTGGCTGCCGTCGCCGTCGCGCCCGCGGAGGCCCTCCTCCTCGCGCGCGACGCCAAGAGCGCGGCGCGCTGGGACGCGACGAACGAGACCTGGGTGAGCGCGACGCCGATGAACGCCGAGCGGCACGGCTTCGCCGCCGTGACGCTCCAGGACGCGACCGTCCTCGTCGCCGGCGGCGTCGACCAGCGGGAGCTCGAGCACTGGCGCTCGTACTCGAGCGCGTACATCTACGACCCGACCACCCCGGCAGGGACGTGGACGAAGCAAGGGCTCATGGGGACCGCGCGGACGATCCCCGCGGCCGCGGTCCTTCCGGACGGCCGGGTGCTGGTCGCCGGAGGCTCATACATCGACGGGTCGCCGTGGGAGTGGGAAGGGCTCGGGCCGTCCGGCATCACGCTCGCGGCGTTCGATCCCGGCAGGTCCGGGTCCGGGCGGCGGGGGATCCGCCGGTTCGACGACTCGGCCGCACCCAGCGCCGGCGCGGCACTGGCGACCGCGGAGATCTTCGACCCGGCGACCGGGCGGTGGACCCCCACCGGCTCGATGCGCTTCGCGCGTGCGGGCGCTCAGGCCGTCACGCTGGCGGACGGCCGCGTGCTCGTCGTGGGTCCCAGCTCGTTCGAGACGGGCGAGTTCCGCGCGACGATGGACGCGCGTGTGTTCGACACGGCCGAGGTGTTCGATCCCGCCACCGGAAGGTTCACCCTCGTCGGGAGCCTGCCGCCCATCGACCGGATCGCCCTGTCGGCGCAGGGCGTCACGGTGCCGACCGAGGATCCGTGGATGACGAGCGTCGGGTCGCTCGTCGCACTGCCCGACGGCGGCGCGGTCCTGATCGCCCACCACGACGCGTGGAAGCACCAGGCCGACGTCGTGCGCGACTTCCGGTTCGACGCCGCGACGGGCCAGTGGACCCAGATCGGCCCCACCTGGGCGAGCTCCGTGGACTGGGGCGGCAGCGACGTCGTCCTGCACCACACGGAGGGCATCGACCGGTCGGGCGCGTCCGTGGCACCGCTGCCCGACGGGCGGGTGCTCGAGGCGGGCGGCTCCGAGGTCGTCGGAGAAGCGGGCGACCTGGCGTCCTCGAGCTCCGCCCGGGCGTGGGATCCCGCGACCGGCGAGTGGTCGCCGCTCCCAGCGATGCCCGCGGCACGGTCGTACGGCGCCGCTGCCGCTCTCCTCGACGGGTCGATCATGATCGCCGGCGGCGACTGGTCCGAGTCGGGACCCGAGACGTCGGTCCGATACGTGCCCTGACGAACCTCGGAGCCGGGCGGACCTTCGGCCCATTGGACGACTTCTCGTCCGTCGCGTAGGATTCCCCTATCGACTGATACCTCCCGCCACGCTGACGCCGGTCCGAAGCGAGCCCATATCGCCCGCTCCCGCGTCGCGCCCCGAGAGGACACCACCGCTCCGCCCACCCACATCAGGGCGTGTCGAGCGGACAGCACGGCGGGGCCGCGCCGACGATCGCGCGGACGCCGTAGACAGGATCAAGGCACAGGCACACCCATGCGTTCCCATACCGCGAGCCGTCGCGCCAGCTCGGCGCTCGGCTCCCAGCTCAACTCGTCGTCCCGCCGACGACTCCAGCGCCGCGCGTCGCTCTACTGCGGCACGAACGGCTGCGCGAGCTTCCTCGACGTGGACCCGTTCACCGGCGACGCCGTCTGCCGGATCTGCGGCTTCCGCCGCCCCGCCTGACGGTCGGACCGCCCGCCTCCCCCGCCGCAGGCGGGCGACCCCGACCCGAGGACCGAGCGCGCCCGGGAGCCCCGACTCAGACCTTCTTGTTGGTCGCGAGGTCCCAGCCGCCCTTGACCACCTTGCCGGCTGCGCCCGTCGCGTCCAGGACCGTGTACTCCATCTCGATCTTCCGGAACGCCATCGCGATCTCCTCGGTCGGCGCGTCTCCCCCGCCCTGGTCCTCGAACGAGGAGACCAGGCAGTCGGTGAACGTGTACGTGAGGTACTCGTCCCCGCCGCCGGCCTTGCGCACGAAGAGCTTCGCGCTCTTGATGTGCTGACCGCTCGCGCACCGGAGGAAGAGGGTCGGCGACGCGGCGTCCACCCTGTGCGTGAAGTGGAAGTCCTGGATGGAGACCTTCCCCGCGCGGAGGCCGCCCGAGCCGACGCTGGACGGGGTCGACGCCCCCCAGCTCCAGCTCTGGACCTCGATCGCTCCCCTGTGCGCCTCGTCGGTGGATTCGCCCTCGATGCCGTCGATCTCGAGGAAGTAGTCGGAAGCCATCTCGGCTCTCCTCAGCTCAGGATGGTGAAGGCGAACTCGGCCCCGCCGTCGCCCCCGACCTCGCGGTGGCCCTGCCGGGCCACGTAGGCTCCGCGCGCTCCGGCGAATCGCCCCGTCCCGCCGATGATCGCGAAGGTGCCTTCACCGGCCTGCGACGAGCCCATCCCCACGAGCATCCCGTCGCCCAGGTCGAAGGTGTGCAGCTCGAGGTCCGCGACGTCGCGACCGCCGTGGAAGCACGCGGAGCGGAACGTGCCCACGGCCACGCCGGTCGCCGGGTCCGTCAGCTCGCCCGACACCGCACCGCGCTCGCCGTCGCCGGGGAGGCGCCCCGCGCGGTGACCCGCGCCGGTCATCCGCCACCCGCGTCCGCTGAGCGCGAGCGCGGCCACGGTGGGTGGTGCGGCGGGTGGCGCCGCGGCGGCCGCTCCGCCTGACGCCGGTGACGGGCGATCCGGCGCGGCGAGCGCCACCCGGTCGAGCCCGACCGCGAGCGCGACGGCGCCGGCCGCCGACGCGGCGGCCCGCCTGAGGATCCCCCGGCGGGACGCGTGGAAGGTGTCCTCGGCCATTGTCCGACCTCCCATACCGGTGACTCCGAGGTCCCGAGTATGGTCCCGCCGTCAAGGGCCGCAGATCGTCCTCCGAGGTGGCGTTCGGCCCGTAGTCTCAGCCCCCGGCCATCCCCCGCACCAGCCAGGCTGCCAGGGCACACGCGCAGCGGACGACCTCGTCGAGGTCGACCGATTCGTCGGCCGCGTGCGCGTCCCGCACGTCCCCCGGGCCGTAGAGGACGCACGTCGTCGCGCCCTCGCGCACCCACAGGCGCATGTCCGAGCCGTACGGCACCGCGATGACCGCCGGCACGTCTCCCTCGACGCGCTCGATCGCCGCCGAGAGCTCCCGTGCGAGAGGGAGGTCGGTCGGCTGCACGACGGAGTCGAAGAGGCCGCCGACGTTCTCGACCCGCGCCGGATGGTCCCGCAGCCACGGGTCGGCCGCGCACGCGGCCGCGACCACCGCCTCCAGCTCGGCGAACGCCCCGGCACAGTCCTGGCCCAGGCGGACGCCGTAGCGGCCCTCGGCGACGACCCGGTCCGGCACGGTCGATGCCCAGTCGCCCCCTTGCACCGTTCCGATGATCGTCGGGTACGGCATCCCGAGCCGACGCATCCGCGGGTCCGCCTCGGCCGCGTTGCGCCGCGCCTCGTCGTCGCGGAGCGCCGCGTGGAGCACCTCGAGCTTCTCCAGGGCGGAGACGCCCTCCAGGCGCGTGGATGCGTGGGCCGCGCGCCCGGGGACCGTGAGCCGGAACGTGATGGCCCCGGCCGCGGCCGTGACGATCGCGAGCCGCGTCGGCTCCGTGACGATCGCCGCGTCGCCGGTCCAGCCGGCGCGGATCGCCGCGAGCGTCCCCGCTCCCCCGTCCTCCTCCGAGGGCACCCCGACGAACCATGCCTCGCCGCCCAGCGGCGCCGGGAGCGTCCCGTCGGGACCGGCGAGCGACGCGACCGCCCGCAGCGCCTCGATCGCCGCGACGTCGCCGCCCTTCATGTCGCACGCCCCGCGCCCCCGCATCCGGCCATCGGCCACGACCGGCTCGAACGCGGGGGTCGTCCACGTCGCCACATCGCCGACAGGGACCACGTCGGTGTGTCCGGAGAGGATGAGCCGTCGCCCGGGTCGCGCGGCCCGCACGGTCCCGCGCACGAGCGGGAGGGTCGAGCGCGGCATCTCCGAGCCCGGATGCGCCGGATCGGCAGCGAAGGCTCTGGCGTCGACGTCGCGTCGCTCCACCTCCACCGCCGGCCCACCGGCCCGCAGGAGCGCCGCGACGAGGTCGGCCGCGGCCGTCTCGTCGCCGGTGACGCTCGGGACGCGCACGAGCGCCGCGAGGTCGGCCGCGATCCGCTCCGCCGAGACGGCGGCGCGGGCTCGGCGCTCCAGGGCGGCGATCGACCGGTCATCGCCCGCCGCCCCCGCTCCGCTGCCCGGTTCGCTCATCCCCGGAGGACCGGGCGTGTGAGACACGTGGGTCCGCCGCCGCCGTTCACGCCGATCTCCCCGGCGGGGAAGGCGTGGACCTCGCAGCCTGCATCGCGCAGGGCCACGGCGGTCACCGGGTTCCCGTCGGCGACGACCACGACCCGGGGCCGCACGGCGAGGACGTTGCAGCCGAGCGTCGGGTACTCCGCGTCGGGCACCGCGATCGTCGAGATCCCGAGGTCGCCGAGGAGCTCCCACAGGCCCACCGGGAGGAGCCGCGGGTACACGACCGCGAGGTCGTCGGCGACCGGCGAGATCACGGAGAGCAGGTGGACGAGCTCCGCGGGGCCGTTCCAGTACGGCACGTCGAAGACGCGCACCTCGTCGTCGAGGAGCGCCGACAGCTGACGGATCCCCTCGGCGTTCGTCCGGAGCGTCCGCCCGACGCACGCGAGCCCCGGTCGGAGCCAGAAGACGTCGCCGCCGTCGACGGTCCCGGGAGCCTCGATGCGGCCGGCGATCGGGATGCCGGCGGTCGCGAACCAGCCGCCGAGGGCCTCCTCCTCACCCCGGCGGTTCAGCTTCCCGGAGCACAGGAGGATCGCCCCGCGGTCGGTCACGAGCGCGGGGTCGTACGTGTACACGAGGTCGGGGCTGGCGGTCTCCACATCGAGGACCGCGACGTCGACGCCGAGGGACGCGAGGGTCCCGACGAGCGCGGCGTGCTCGCTCCGCGCTCGCGGCAGGTCCACCGGGTGCAGGAACCCATGATCGGGCTCGTCGAAGGCGCGGCCGAACGCCGGCCCGGGCGCCTTGACCAGGACCCTGCGCAGCGGCGCCGTCATGCTCGCCGCCCCGTACCGCCGCCGTGCCGGCACTGCCGGCCGTTGCGCCACCGTGCGCCCTCCCGCGGATGGATGTGAGACGCGACGCAGCGTACCCGAACGGAAGTACCGGAGGGCCCCCGCGACTTCGATGTCATGTGCGCGGCAAGGAACCGGTGCCACGATGCACCCATGTTGCAGCGGGGATCGCGGCCCGTCGGTCCGGGCCGCGGGGAACGATGACACCCGACGATCCGTGGCGCGCCCTTGCGCCGCCGCGCGACACCGCGCCCCCCGCCGACGTGTCCGACGCGGCCGGCGAGCCCGCGGACCCCGGGTCCGGGCCCGCCGACGTCCTGCCGCAGTGGGTGGGCGAGACGGCCCCCCAGCCGCCCCGGCGACCCCGCCGCTCCCGCCGACGGGAGGTGGACCTCGACCCGGACGCGGCGGAGGTCACCGAGCCCCCGCTCGTGCTGCCGGCACCTCCCGGCACGACCCAGGTGGAGATCATCGGCGTCGGCCTTCGCGTCCGCGGCTACATGCGCCAGCTGTCGGGAGGACGGTTCTCGGACCAGGTGAACCTCGCGCTCAACTCGCTCCACCTGTACGAGGCCGCGCTCGTGGACCGCGACGGCCAGGTGCACGCGATCCTCTCCGAGGACCTCTTCATCACCCGGCGCCAGATCGTCCTGATCTCGGAGGCCCAGACCGGCGAGCGATCCGCGCACCCGGAGGCGTTCATCCCAAAGACGCCGCGGGAGTTCGTCGCGGTCGCGCCCGGGTTCGTCATCACGGGCCGGCTGCACCTGTCGGAGCACGCCGCGGCGGACCTCTACTTCGAGTCGGAGGACCCGCCGTTCATCCCGCTGACGGCGGTCGAGGTGCGCGGCCGGATGGGCGAGGGCTTCCGTGCGCGGTACGACTTCGCGCTCCTCAACCGCCAGCACGTCTCCGCGATGGGTCTGCGGCCGATGGGAGCCGTCTCCCTCGACCTCGCCACGATCGCCGAGTCCCCGCGCGCGCCGGGCTTCTGAGCTCTCTCGCGCGCCGGATCCCGAGGCACCGGCCTCGATGGCCTCCCTGGAACGGGAGAGGCCCGGCGGGGCGAGCCAGCGCTCGCCCCGCCGGGCCCTTCGTCGCCGCGGGCGCGTCGCCCGCGGTCAGTCGATCGTGTACGCCACGGCGACGGTGACCACCACGTCGTTCGTGCCCGTGGAGATCGGCGTCGCGTACGAGTCCTTCGCGATCTCCGCCGCCGGCATCGCGATCGGCATCGGGGCGGGTGCGGACGTCTCGACGATCGTCGCGACGCCGGTGATCCTCACGCCGGCGGCCGCGGCGAGCGCCTCGGCGCGGCGCTTCGCGTCCGCCATCGCGGCGGTGCGGGCCTTCGCCTCGGCGGCGACGGGGTCGTTGACGCGGAAGGACACGCCGTCGACCGTGTTCGCGCCGGCGGCGATCGCGCCGTCGATCACCTCGGCCACCTTCGCGATGTCGCGGACCGTGACGGCCACCTGGTTCATGAACTGGTAACCGAGGAGCTTCTGCTGGCCGCCCTGCGAGTAGTCGTAGACCGGCGACAGCGAGACGGTCGTCGTCTTGATGTCGTCGGCGGCGACGCCGGCCTTGCGGACCGCCGCGACCGCGGCCTCCATCTGCTGCGCTGCGGCCGCCTGGGCCTCCTTGACGGTCGGCTTCTGGACGGAGACGCCGAGGCGGACGTCGGCGATGTCGGGCTTCACCGTGACGGTGCCCGTCCCCGTGACCGCGATCGTGTGCTCGTCGGTCCCGCTCTCCGCGCGGACCGGGCCCGCGCCGCCGGCCGGAGCGAGGGCCGTGGCCACGACGAGGCCGGCGACGGCGCCGAGGCCGAGGAGGGCCAGGCGGGCGCCGGGGCGCGAGAGCGATGCGATGGTGGACATCTGGGCTGCTCCTGCTGCGACTGTGAAGCGGGGCGCACCGCGGTGCTGCGCCTCCCTGACGCCATGGTGCACGAGGCGGTTCCCTCGCCGCCGCCCCGCGGGCGGCCGGTCGGGACGGCGCGACGGCCGGTCAGGACGGCGCGACGGCCGGTCAGGAGGTGGCGGCCGCCCTGTCGGGCGCGACGGACTCGACGGCTGCCACGTCGGACGGGGCCGCGACCGGCGACGACCGGTCCGGGCGCAGGTAGAGCCAGAGGACGACGACGACGTAGGTGACCCAGACGGCGAGGGTGATGACCTCCGGCGTCGCGCTGTACCCGAACATCGCCCGTAGGAACATCCCCACGCCCTCGCTGTGCGGGAGGATCGACGTGAGGTCGTAGGCCTGCTGCGTCGCGATCGTGATCACCCCGATCTCCGCGAGCTCGTGGACGGCCCGCGACAGGAGACCGGCGGCGATGAACACGAGCAGGACGCCCGACACGCGGAAGAACGTCCTGAGGTCGATGCGGCGCGAGCCGACGTAGACGGCGTACCCCACGACGACCGCTGCGCCGAGGCCGAGGATCGCGCCGAGCAGGACCCCGCCCGCCCCACCGCTGTCGCGGACCGCGGACGCCTGGCCCATGAGGAAGACGGCGGTCTCGATCCCTTCGCGGATCACTGCCGTGAACGCGAGGATCGTGAGGCCCAGCATCCCGCCCTGGTCCAGTGCGCGATCGACGCGGGCGTGGAGGTCGCGCGCCATCCCGCGCGACTGGCGCTTCATCCAGAAGAGCATCCACGTGACGATGCCGGCGGCGAGGAGCATCGTCACGGCCTCGATGATCTGCTCCCAGGGCTCCGCGAGCTCGCCGACGAGCAGGAAGATCCCGGCGCCGAGGAGGACGCTGACGACGACCGCGGCGGCGGCGCCCAGGAGGACCGTGGGGATGCGTCGAGCCTCCCCCGTCCGGGCGAGGTACCCGGCGATGATCGCGACGATGAGAGCCGCCTCGACCCCTTCGCGGAGCCCGGTGATGAAGCCGCCGAAGAACGCGCCGGGATCGAACACGGGACGCCTCTCGCTGGGGTGGGACGACGTGCGGATGCTACCTCGCCGGCGGTGGCCGGTCAACCGGTCCTGATGTCGGGTAGAAGGTGCGCCTTCCACCCGATGCAAGGACGCAGAGGGGACGCCGGCCGGCCGCGCCCGCGCGTCCACGACGCCCCGCGGACCCGGGCCCCGCCCGGCGTCGCCCCCCGCTTTCAGAGGGCGAGCGGATCCTCCTTGTCGGCGTCGATCCCCAGCTCCCCGAGCGCGCGCGCGGCGGTGCCCGCCGGGAGCGACCCGGCGTCTTCGAGCGCGCGCACGGCCGCGTACGCGACCGACGCGGCGTCCACCTCGAAGAACGCGCGCAGCGCCTCGCGCGTGTCGCTGCGGCCGTAGCCGTCGGTGCCGAGGGGGACGAACGGCGCCGGGACCCACCGCGCGACCTGGTCCGGGATGGCCTTGAGCCAGTCGGTCGCCGCGATCACTGGGCCGCCGTCCGGCCCGAGCACCTCCGTGACGTACGGGATGCGCGGCGGCTCGCCCGGGTGCAGGCGGCTCCAGCGCTCCGCGACGACCGCGTCGCGGCGGAGCAGCTGGAACGACGGCGCGCTGTACACCTCCGCCGCGACCCCGAACCGCTCGGCGAGGAGATCGCGTGCGGCCACCACCTGGGCGAGGATCGACCCGCTGCCGACGAGACGGACGCGCGGAGCGTCGGCCGGCAGATCCGGCGCCGCGTGGAGGCGGTAGATGCCGCGGAGGATCCCCTCGTCCACCCCGTCGGGCTTCGGCGGCATCGGCTGGTTCTCGTTGTGGATCGTGACGTAGTAGAAGACGTCCTGGTCCTCGACGTACATCCGCCGGATCCCGTCGCGCACGATCGCCGCCAGCTCGTACGCGTACGCGGGGTCGTACGCCCGGACGTTGGGGATCGTGGAGGCGAGCAGCTGGGAGTGGCCGTCGTCGTGCTGGAGGCCCTCGCCGTGGAGGGTCGTCCGGCCGGCGGTCGCACCCATGAGGAACCCGCGCCCGCGGGCGTCGCCGAACGCCCACGCCTGGTCGCCGGTCCGCTGGAACCCGAACATCGAGTAGAAGATGTAGAAGGGCACCATCGCGACGCCCTGCGTCGCGTACGCGGTCCCGGCCGCCTGGAGCGATGCCATCGAGCCCGCCTCGTTGATGCCCTCCTCGAGCACCTGGCCGTTCGTCGCCTCCCGGTACGAGAGCACGAGGTCGGAGTCCACCGGCTCGTACCGCTGGCCGAGGGCGGCGTAGATCCCGACCTCCTTGAAGAGCGGGTCCATCCCGAAGGTCCGCGCCTCGTCGGGGATGATGGGGACGATCCGCGGGCCCACCGCTTCGTCGCGGATGAGGTTCCGCAGGAGCTTCGCGAAGGCCATCGTCGTCGAGACGGGGGTCGCGCTGCCGGCAGCGAACTCCGCGTCCGCCTTCGCGGCGGGCTCGGCGAGCGGCAGGTGTCGGACGATCCGCTTCGGGAGGGAGCCGCCGAGCGCCCGTCGCCGCTCGAGCATGTACCGGACCTCCTCCGAGTCTGGGCCCGGGTGGAAGTACGGCGCCTCCTTGAGGGCCGCGTCCGGGATCGGGAGCTCGAGCCGGTCGCGGAAGACGCGGAGCTCGGCCTCGGAGAGCTTCTTCACCTGGTGGGTGACGTTGCGCCCCTCCGCCGCCGCCCCGAGGGTCCAGCCCTTGATCGTCTTGGCGAGGATCACGGTCGGCGCGCCCGTGTACTCGGTCGCGGCCTTGTACGCGGCGTAGAGCTTCCTGTAGTCGTGGCCGCCGCGCCGCAGCCGCGCGAGCGCGTCGTCGTCGAGGTCCTCGACGATCCGTCGCAGGCGCGGGTCCGGCCCGAAGAAGTGCTCGCGGATGTACCCACCGCCGCTGACGGACAGCTTCTGGAACTCGCCGTCGAGCGTCTCGTTCATCCGGTCGACGAGGACGCCTTCCGTGTCGCGCGCGAGGAGCGGGTCCCAGTCGCGCGACCAGATGACCTTGATGACGTTCCAGCCGGCGCCGCGGAAGAGTCCCTCGAGCTCCTGGATGATCTTCCCGTTGCCGCGGACCGGGCCGTCGAGCCGCTGCAGGTTGCAGTTGACGACGAACGTCAGGTTGTCGAGGCCTTCGCGGGCCGCCAGCGACAGTCCGGCCAGCGCCTCCGGCTCGTCCATCTCGCCGTCGCCGAGGAAGGCCCACACGCGGGTCCCGCGCGTGTCCGCGAGGCCGCGATTCAACAGGTAGCGGTCGAACCGGGCCTGGTAGACCGCGGAGAGCGGCCCGAGTCCCATCGAGACGGTGGGGTACTCCCAGAAGTCCGGCATCAGGCGCGGATGCGGGTACGACGGGAGCCCCTGGCCGCGCACGACCTCGCGGCGGAAGTGGTCGAGCTGGTCCTCGGAGAGCCGTCCTTCGAGGAAGGCGCGGGCGTACATGCCGGGCGCAGCGTGGCCCTGGTAGAAGATCCGGTCGCCCGGCCCCTCGTCCTTGCCGCGGAAGAACCAGTTGAACCCGACCTCGTAGAGGCTCGCCGAGCTCGCGTATGTCGAGAGGTGTCCCCCGATCCCCGGGTAGCGGGTGTTCGCCCGCAGCACCATCGCGACGGCGTTCCAGCGGATGAGCCGCCGGATCCGTCGCTCGAGCTGCTCGTCGCCAGGGAAGCCGGGCTCCTGCTCCGGGCTGATCGTGTTGATGTAGCGCGTCTGCGTCAGCGCGGGGAGTCCCACGTGGAGCTGCCGCGAGCGCTTCAGGAGCTTGAACATGAGGAACCGCGCGCGGGCGATCCCCTCGGAGGCGACGACGTCGTCGAGCGACTCGAGCCACTCGGCGGTCTCGGTGGGGTCGGTGTCGGGGAGCTGGGCCTTGAACTCGTCGAAATACAT
>JALOOH010000019.1 GCA_025454515.1 Chloroflexota bacterium | reverse complement strand
GACGAGCTCCACGCCGAAGCGGTCCCGCACGGTCGCGGAGACGAGGTCGGCGAGCATCCGGACGTCCGTCGCTGTCCCCTTCGCGTCGTTGAGGATCCAGTTCGCGTGCCGCTCCGACACGACCGCCCCGCCGACCCGGTGGCCCTTGAGGCCGGCCGCGTCGATGAGGCGACCCGCCGAATCGCCGGGCGGGTTGCGGAACACGCTCCCCGCGCTCGGGATCCCGAGCGGCTGGTGCGCGCGCCGCCATGCCTTGATGTCCTCGAGGCGCGCCCGGATCGCGGCCGGGTCGTCCCCCGCGAGGGAGAACGCCGCGGCGACGACGACCTCTGGCCAGGACCCGGCGGCCGGGTGCTTGAGGCGGCTGTCACGGTACCCGAACGCGAGGTCCGCCGCCACGAGGCGGGACCCGGCCCCGTCGGGGCCGACGACATCCGCCCATTCGATGACCGCCGAGATCTCGCCGTCGTGCGCGCCGGCGTTCGCCCACACCGCGCCACCGATCGAGCCGGGGATCGCGAGCGCGAACTCGAGCCCCGTCAGCCCCGCCGCCTGGGCGCGCGTCGCGATGCGGGCCATCTGCACCCCGGCCTCGGCCGTCACCCGCTCCCCGGCCACGTCGAGGCCATCGGCGCGGACGAGGATCACGAGGCCGCGGACGCCCGCGTCGGCGACGACGACGTCGCTCCCCCGCCCCAGGACCAGGTGCGGGATCCCCCGGGCGCGCGCGAACCGGAGCGCCGCGCGCAGCTCGAACGCGTTGTGGACGGTGAGCAGCAGGTCGGCCGGTCCGCCGACGCGCATCGTCGTGTGCGGCGCGAGCGGCGCGTCGCGCTCGGTGCGCACGCCCACGCGCCGCTGGAGGTCCGCCGCGACGCGGGCGGCATCGAAGGGCTCGGCCGCCCTCACGGCCGCGCTCACGGCCGCCCCCCGGTCGCGATCGCCTCGACCTCTGCCGCGTCCGGCAGCGGACGCCGCTCCGCGAGCGCGAGGAGGATCTCGGCGACCGCCGCGGCGGCGCCGGGCCGGCCGATCGCGCGCGCGGCGGCGGACATGTCCAGGTGGCGGCGTGGATCGTCGAGGATCGCGGTCGCGGCGAGCAGCGCGTCGGCGTCGAAGTCCTCGTCCGCGACGAGGACCGCCGCGCCGGCCTCCACGAGGGACGCGGCGTTGGCGCGCTGGTGGCCGGCCGCGTGCGGGTACGGGACGACCACCATCGGGACGCCGAACGCGGCGACCTCGGCGAGCGTGGACGCCCCCGCGCGCCCGACGACGAGGTCGGCCGCGGCGAGGGCCGCGGTCATCTCCTCGCGGAGGAAGGGGAACGGCCGGTAGCGCTCGCGACGATCCGCCGGGAGATCCTCCCGCGCGGCCAGCGCGGCCGCGTACCCGTCCTCGCCCGTGACGTGGACGACGGCGACCCTCTCGACGAGCCGGGGCAGCGCGCCGGCCACCGCGGCGCTGAAGCGTGCGACGGCCTGCGACCCGCCGAAGACGAGCACGACGCGCGGGCCGGGCGGGATCCCCAGGCGCTCCCTCGCCCCGTCGCGATCCACGGTCGCCGGGTCCCGGATCGGCGTCCCCGTGACGTATGCGCGGCCGCCCCCGCCGTCCCGCGCGAGGGCGGCCGCCGTCTCCGGGTGAGAGACCGCGAGCGCGGTGGCGAACCGGGCGGTCGCCCGGACGCTCCGCCCCGGCCGGACATTCCCCTCCCACAGGAGGCTCGGGATCCGCATCGTGGCAGCGGCGGTGAGCACGGGGATCGCCACGTACCCGCCGGTGGTGAAGATCGCGGCCGGCCGGAGGCGGGCGAGGAGAGCGAGAGCCTGAGGCGCGGACGCGGCGAGGCGGAGCGGGTCGAGGACGAGGTGGACGGACGCCTCGGTCGAGCGGAGCGAGCGGAGGGCGAGCAGGTCCAGCCGGATCCCCGAGGGCGGCACGAGCCGCGCCTCGAGGCCGCGCCGGCCGCCGACCCAGCGGAGGTCAGGCGGATCCGCGCGGGTCGTCAGCGACCGTGCGACGGCGAGGGCCGGGTAGATGTGCCCGCCGGTGCCGCCGGCCGCGATGAGGACCAGCATCGCCCACCATCCCGGAGGCGTCCGCCTCCCGTGAGATCGACAGGAGGACGCCGACGGCCACGAAGCTCACCACGAGCGACGAGCCGCCGGCGCTGACGAACGGGAGCGTGATCCCCGTGACGGGGATGAGGGAGACCACGACCCCGATGTTGATGAACGCCTGCACGCAGATCCACGTCGTGATGCCGGCAGCGAGCAGCGCGCCGAAGGTGTCGGGCGCCGCGAGCGCGACCCGGATCCCCCGCCAGGCGAAGATGCAGAAGAGGCCGATGACCACGACGGCCCCGAGGAGCCCGAACTCCTCCCCCACGACCGCGAAGATGTAGTCGTTCCACGCGTTCGGGAGGAAGAGGCCGCCCGCCTGGCGGCTCTCGCCCAGGCCCGCCCCCACGACGCCTCCCAGGCCGAGCGCGAGGAGCCCCTGGATCGTGTGGAACCCCGTCCCCAGGGGGTCGCGCCAGGGGTCGAGGAAGGTCGTCACGCGGTCGAGCTGGTACGCGTTGCGGGAGACGGACCAGAACGCGACGCCGGCGCCGAGCACGCCGGCGCCGGAAGCTGCGCACGTCGGCTCCGCGCCGGGCGAACCAGTGGGCGAGGTAGACGACGAGCGCGAACTTGGCGAGCTCGGCCGGGTGCACCGCCGGCAGCGGGCCCACCTGGAGCCAGCGCGCCGAGCCGCCGACGCGGATGCCGAAGCCCGGGATGAGGACGACGACGAGCAGGACGATGGCGACCGCGAACATGGGGACGGAGACGATCCGCAGCCACCGGTAGTCGATGCGCGAGGCGACCGCCATCGCGACGAGGCCCAGGGTCCCCCAGACGATCTGCGGCCCCACGATCCGCAGGGTGTCGTCGTACGACGCATACGCGCGCATGGCGGACGACGAGAAGACCATGAGGATGCCGACGGCGACGAGCGCGACGACCGCGACGAGGACGACGTAGTCGGGCTGGTGCGTCTCTCGGCGCAGTCGCGTCCGCGGGGCGGCGACCGGGCGCGCCCCGGCCGGGCGGCCGGCTCGCGGACGGTCGCCGACCTCCTTCGGCGGGCGCGGGGTGACCATCGGCCGGGCGACCGGCCCGGCCGTCATCGCGGCACCTCCCCGCCCGCGCGGCGAGCCGCGAGGTCGCCGACCGCGGCGCGGAACGCGGCGCCGCGGGCCGCGTAGTCCACGAACATGTCGAAGCTCGCGGCGGCCGGGCTCAGGAGCACCGTGGCCAGTGCGCCGGGGCGGCCCTCGCCGTGCGCGAGGGCCTCGCGGGCGAGCGCGTCCGCGCGCGCGACCGCCTCCTCGAGGGTGACCGCGCGCTCCGTACGATGCAGGCCGGCATCGCGGAACAGCGACCGGAGGCGCGGCCCGCTCTCGCCGATGAGCACCGCCGCGGCGGCGCGCTCCGCGACGACCGGCGCGAGCGCGGTGAGGTCCACACCCTTGTCGCGACCGCCGGCGATGAGGACGATCGGGCGCTCGAAGCTCCGGAGGGCGGCCGCGACGGCGTCCGGCTGCGTCCCCTGGCTGTCGTTCACGAAGCGGACGCGGTCCACCACCGCGACGGTCTCCAGGCGGTGCTCGACGCCCCGGAACGCGGCGGCGGCGCGCCGGATCGCGTCAGGCGCGACCCCGAAGACGAGCGCCACGGCGATCGCCGCGAGGGCATTGCTCACGTTGTGGCGCCCCGGGATCGCCAGCTCGCCCACCGGCATGATCCGCCCTGCCGGACCCGTGGCGGCGCGGCCCCCGCCGGCGACCGGCAGGCGCTCCGTCCCCGCGGCGACGATCCAGCCGTCCACGACGCCGAGCCCGCCGGGCGTCGGCCGCTCCAGCCGGTACAGGACGGAGGGAGCCGTCCCGAGCGCGCCGTACGACGCCACCACCGGGTCGTCGAGGTTGAGGACGAGCGCGCCCTCCGGGTCCACGAGCTCCGCCAGCCGCCGTTTCACCGCGCGGTACGCCCCGAGGGACCCGTGACGGTCGAGGTGGTCGGAGGTGACGTTCGTGTAGGCGGCCACCGTGGTGCCCCGGGAGATGGCCGGCAGCTGCAGCTCGGACAGCTCGAGGACGACGCGGTCCGACGGCCCGAGGTCGAGCGCGCGCTCGACGAGCGGCGAGCCGATGTTGCCGCCGAGGGCGACGGGGTGGACGGGATCCGCGGCGAGCAGGGCCGCCGCGAGCGACGACGTCGTCGTCTTGCCCTTCGTCCCGGTCACGCCCACGGTGGGCGCGCGACAGAGCCGGAGGAAGAGGTCGGGCTCGCTCACGAGCGGCGCACGGGGGGCGCTGCCGGGAACCGGGGGCTCGAGGTACGGGGCGAGCGCGCGGCGCAGGTCCGGGTCGGCGGTCGGGAACGCCGGGTTCGCCGATGGGGAGAACGCGATGAGCGCGGCGTCCACGGCGAGGTTCGCGACGTCGACATCCGGGCCCAGCGCGAGCGCGACCCGGCGGCCCTCGAGGGCGTCGAGCGCCTCGCCGAGCTCGGCGGCGGTCTTGCGGTCGTGGACGGTGACGCGCGCCCCGAGGTCGTGCAGGGACCGCGCCAGCGCGACGCCCGTCCGCGCGAGGCCGAGGACGAGGACGGGCCGGTCCGCGAGCGACCCGTCGGCGACGGCGCCGGGCGTGAGGTCCACGTCCGGGTCCACGGGCACGACGGCCGGACGCGTCATCACGAGATCGCCCGGATGCTCGAGAGGAAGAGCGTCACGCCCAGGAGGCCCGCCAGCGCCCCCACGATCCAGAACCGCCCGGTGATCTTGGTCTCCGCCCAGCCGAGCATCTCGAAATGGTGGTGGATCGGGCTGGACAGGAAGATCCGCTTCCCGTGCGTGAGCTTGTAGTACGGGATCTGGAGCATCACCGAGGCGGTCTCGACGACGAAGATGATCCCGATGATCGGCAGGATCAGGACCTGCCCGGTCATGAGGGCCGTGACCGCGAGGGCGGCGCCGAAGGAGAGCGAGCCGGCGTCGCCCATGAAGACGCTCGCAGGGTGCACGTTGAACCAGAGGAACCCGACCATCGTCCCGGCCGCGAGGGCGCACACGAGACTGAGGTTCGACTGCGTCGGCACGTTCAGGATCGCGATGAACATGAACGCGAGGAAGGCGAAGACGAGCGTGCCGCCCGCGAGCCCGTCGAGCCCGTCCGTGAGGTTCACCCCATTGCTCGACCCCACGATCGCGGTGACGGCGATGACGATCCACGGGATCGGCCCCACGAAGACGTCGCCGACGATCGGCACCCGGAACCCGGTGAAGCCGAAGTGGTTCTGGAGGTAGAGGGCGGCGAGGACCGCGACGACGAGCTGCCAGACGATCTTCTGGCGGCCGCGGATGCCGACGCCGGTGAGCGCGTTGAGGATGTCGTCGGCCGCGCCGAGGATGCCCACGCCGAGGAGCGCGAGCAGGGTGGGTGCCGTGGAGGGCTCCCACGCCCCGAAGATCGTCGCGAGGACCAGGACGACCACGATGAGGAGGAGGCCGCCCATCGTCGGCGTCCCCTCCTTGGCCTGGTGGCCGTCGGGGAGCTCCTCGGAGCGGACGTGCTTCCCGAAGCCGATCGCGCGCAGGAGGCGCAGGTACGTGGGCATGAGGATGACGACGAACGCGAACGAGAGGAGCAGCGCCTGGATGACGGCGACGGTCATCGGGGCGACTCCTCGGCCGCGCGGAGCTCGGCGACGAGCAGGTCCAGGGCTGCGCCGCGCGACGCCTTCACGAGCACGACGTCACCGTCGCGGACGATCCCGCGCAGGACGGCCGCGGCGGCGGCGCGGTCCGCGACGCGATGGGCGCGGCCGGCCGCGAGGCCCGCCCCGACCGCGGCGTCCGCGATCCGGTCGGCGCCGGGGCCCACGGTCACGAGCTCGTCCACGGCCCGGCCGGCCGCCTCCCCCACCGCCCGGTGTCCGGCGTCGGAGAGGTCGCCGAGCTCGAGCATCTCGCCGAGGACCGCGACGGGCCGCCCGGGCAGCGTGGAGAGCAGCTCGAGGGCCGCGAGCATCGACGGCGGCGCGGCGTTGTACGTGTCGTCGAGGAGGCGGTAGCGCCCCAGGTCGAGCAGCTGCGCGCGGTGCTCGGCCGACCAGCCCTGCGCGAGGGCGCCGGCGATCGCGTCGATCGTGAGCCCGGCCGCGAGGCCGGCGGCGGCGGCGGCGGCGCCGTTGAGTGCGGAGTGGCGTCCCAGCGCGGGCGTCACGACCTCCCTCCGCTGGCCCGAGGCGACGAGCATGAACGCGGTGCCGGCCGCGCCGGCCGCGCGGACGTCCTCGGCGCGCACGTCCGCGTCCGGCGCGGTCCCGTATCGGACGACCCGCGCCGCGGTGCGGCGGTCGAACGCCCGGACCACGGGGTCGTCCGCATTGAGGATCGCCGTCCCATCCGGCGGCAGGGCCTCGACGAGCTCCGCCTTCGCGGCAGCGATCGCCTCGACGCTGCCGGCGCGCTCCAGGTGGACCGGGGCCACGGCGGTCACGATCCCGATCGACGGGCGGCCGATGCGCGCGAGGTCCGCGATCTCGCCGCCGGTGTACATCCCCATCTCGAGGACGGCAGCCTCCACGGAACCGTCGAGGCGGAGCAGCGCGAGCGGCAGCCCGATCTCGTTGTTCGCGTTGCCCGGCGACTTGAGCGTCCGCAGCCGGGATGCGAGCACGGCGGCGACCGCCTCCTTCACCGACGTCTTGCCCACGCTGCCGGTGACGCCCACCACGAGCGGCGCGAACCGTGCGCGCCAGGCTGCCGCGATGCGCTGCAGGCCAGCGAGCGGATCGTCCACCCGGACGACCGTGACGCCCCCGGGGGCGGCCGCCACGGCCGCGGCCGCCCGCTCGTCGAGGGTCCGCCCGATGAGGACGGCGGCCGCGCCGGCCGCGATCGCCTCGGCGACGAAGTCGTGGCCGTCCACGCGCGTCCCGGGGAGCGCGACGAACAGGCAGCCGGGCTCGACCGCCCGCGAATCCACGGCACCGCGACGGACCGGTCTGTCGGAACGGGCGAGGAGGGTCCCGCCGGTCGCGGCGACGATGTCGTCCGCGGAGAGCGCGGCCGGGCCGCCGTGATCGGGTCGCTGCGGGGCGGCGTCGCTCACGGCCGGAAGTGTCGCACAGGCCGCGGTCATGGCGCCGCCGTCCCGTCCGGCCGGGGGGTCGAGCCGGCAGGGACCTCCTTGTCCTTCGACCACCGGATCTTCTGCGTCGACCCGCCCGCCGCGGCGGTCGGCGACGGGCTCGGCGACGCGGTCGGCGCCTCCGGGACGGTCGGGACCCCGAGCGCCTCGACCACTCCTGCCGGGGTCGCGCCCGCCGCCGACGGCGACGCGGACGGCGACGGGCTCGGCCTGTTCTCCGGCAGCCGCGGCGCGATGCCGAGGACGGAGATCGCGTCCTGCGCGACGCGCCGGAACAGGTCGAACGACTGGATCGGGAGCTCCATGGAACCCTGCCCGTAGATCTTGGGCCGGCCGTCGCGGATCGTCACGGCGATGAGGACGTCCGGCTGCCACTGCCCCACGTAGCCGACGAACGAGAAGTCGAACACGTTGCGCTTGAACGCGCCCCGACCCCCATTGAGGGTCGGGTCCCAGACCTCCGCCGTCCCCGTCTTGCCGCCCACGAGGTAGCCGTGGATGTCGGTCTTCACGCGGTAGTACTCCACGTCCTCGACGACGTGGTGCATGAGGGAGACCAGCTGCTTCGACAGGGCCTCCGAGATGATCCGCTCCTGCGGGGGCTTCGGGAGCTCGCGGTCCCCCACCGCGGCGACGACGCGGGGCGTGACCTTGAAGCCGCCGTTCACCATCGCCGCGTACGCGACGGCCAGCTGCATCGGCGTCACGGCGACGCCCTGCCCGAACGACGCGTTGGCCAGGTCCAGCTCCGTCCAGTAGCGGAGGGCGGGATCGCGCGCGAGGCCCGCCACCTCGTGGGCGAGGTCGATCCCGGTCCGGGAGCCGATCCCGAACCGCGTCCAGGTCTCGTAGAGCGCGGCCGCGGAGGCGCGGAGCGTCGGCGCGAGCTTCAGCGCGACGCGCGAGACACCCACGTTCCGGCTGTAGGCCACGACGTCCTGGAACGTGATCCGGCCCATCGCCTTGTGGTCGGCGTCGTAGACCCGACCTCCCTGCACCTTGAGCACGCCCGAGTCGTTGATGCGGGTCTTCGCCGTCACCTTCTTCCGCTCGTAGGCCGCCGCGGCGAGCAGCATCTTCGCGACGGACCCGGGCTCGTACACGGCGCTCACGACCGGGTCGAGGAACCGGCCGGGATCCTTCGTCGCGATCTCGCTGTAGTCGTTGCCGTCGTACGCGGGGTACGTCGCCTCGGCCAGGACCTCACCCGTCCGCGGGTCGAGGACGACCCCGGAGACCGAGCTCGCGCCGTTGGCGACCCACGCCGCGAACAGCTCCTGCTCGAGGCGGAGCTGGAGGCTCGCGTCGATCGTCAGGCGCAGGTCGGAGCCGGCCACGCCCGTCTCGCGCACCCGGGCGGTGTCCCACATGGGCCTGCCCGTGACGTCCCGCTGCGTGTCGAGGATCCGCGGGGAGCCGGCCAGCGCGTCCTGGTAGTACGCCTCGACGCCGTACTGGCCCACGCCGTCCTGGTTGACGAAGCCGAGCAGGTGCGCCGCGAGCGTCGAGTCCCGGCCGCCACCGGTCTGCGGGTAGACGCGCTCCGGCTGCGGCTCGAGCGAGACGCCGGCGATCGAGCCGTCCGCGAGCGCGTCGCGGATCCTGTCCGACGTCGCGCGGTCGAGGCCCGTGCGCAGGACGAGGTAGTCCGTGTCGGTCGTGAACCGGTCGTGCAGGCTCGCGGCCTCGTCCCCCTCGAGCCCGAGCATCGACACGAGCGCGTCGGCGACCGTCGCGCGCTCTGCCGGGCGCAGCCGGGCGGGCGACCCGACGAGCCGGTCGCGGTCGACGGTCGATGCCAGGACGACCGTGCCCGTCCGGTCGTAGATCGTCCCGCGCTCCATCCGCTCCTCGACGCGGACCGTCGTCTGCTGCTCCGCGAGCGCGACGAGGCGGTCGCGCTCCACGACCTGCCACTGCGCGGCGCGCGCGGTCGCGGCGCCGGCGACGAGCAGCACGACGGCGAGCACGACGAGCAGGCGTCGACGATGGTCCGTGCGGCCCGGCATCGAGGGTGGGCCTCGGTCAGCGCGCGGGGACGACGAGGGCATCGCCGAGCTGCGAGAGACCCAGGTCGAAGGCCTCCTTGCGGATCGCGGGCTCGCTCCCGAGGCGGGACAGGTCGGACCGCAGCTGCTGCTGGTCCGCCGACATCCGGTCGCGCTCGTAGATCAGCTGGTCGATGTCGTAGCTGGTCGCGGAGACGCGGATCGTCTGCGCCAGCGAGAAGAGGCCGAGCGCGAACGCGATCGCGATGCCGCCGAGGATGATGCCGACCCGGCTCGTCCGGCGGCCCGAGCGCACGGTGGACGCACGCGTCCGCCTGCGGACCGCCGGCTCTCCTGCGGCGACGAGTGCGGGCCGGCGGGTCCGCGGTGCGAGGCTGGACCGACGGGTCGCTCCGGCGTAGACCGCCATCAGTCGAGCGCGACCGCGGCGAGCCCGAGCCCGGCTCCGGCGTCGCTGGTGCGCCCGTCCACGACGATCGGGATCGCCACGCGGGCTCCCCGGGCGGCATCCTCCATCGAGGGGTCGATCACGCCGATCCGCTCGCGGCGCTCGCGCAGCTCGTGGAGTCGTCGGCCGTAGAGTCTTCGGCGGCGGGACTGGTGGCGGCTCATCGTCTCCCTCCGATCTCCTGTCCTTCCTCCCACGGGCCGGGACGGCCCGCGACGCGTGACTGGTCCGCCCGCTCAGGCGGCGAGGCGTTCGGCGGCGCGCATCCGCGCGCTGCGGGCCCGGGGGTTGGCGGCGACCTCGTCGGCCGTGGGCACGACCGGCTGCGGACCGAGGGCGCGAAGGCGCGGGATCCGCCCGCAGACGCACACGGGGATCGCCGGGGGGCAGATGCAGCCCTTCCGCTCCGCGGCGACGAAGCGCTTGACGATGCGGTCCTCGAGAGAGTGGTACGAGAGCACGACGAGCCGGCCGCCCGGACGCAGCAGGTCCATCGCGGCGGCGAGCGCGGCCTCGAGGGCTCCGAGCTCGTCGTTCACCGCGATGCGCAGCGCCTGGAAGACGCGCGTCGCGGGGTGGATCCGACGCCTGCCGGGCGCCGCGGGCGCCGCGCGCTCGACGACGGCGGCGAGGCGCTCGGCGGTGTCGATGGGCGCGACCGACCGCTCACGGACGATCGCGCGGGCGATGCGGTCGGCCCGGGGCTCCTCGCCGTAGCGCCGGAACAGCGCCGCGAGCGCGGCGGCGTCGAGGTCCGCGATCAGCTCCGAGGCGGGGGCGCCGCGCGACGTGTCGAAGCGCATGTCGAGCGGACCGCCCGTCCGGATCCCGAATCCGCGGTCCGCGTCGGCGAGCTGGAAGCTGGAGAGACCCAGGTCGAGCAGGAGTCCGTCCACCGCTGCGAAGCCGGCCGCGGGAGCCACCGTGCCGACGTCCCGGAAGTCGGCCTGCCGGACGACGAGCCGGTCGCCGAAGCGCGCGAGCCGCGCCTTCACCCGCGCGACGGCCGCCGGGTCGGCGTCGAGGCCGAGCACCCGTCCGTCCGGGGTGGATGCTTCCAGGATCCGTTCGGTGTGCCCACCGCCGCCGAGGGTCCCGTCGATCTGGAGGCTGCCGGGGCGCGGGGAGAGGATCGTCATGACCTCCTCCGCCAGCACCGGCAGGTGCCCGTCCTCCATCACTCCATCGCCCTCACGTGCGGATCCGCCCGGATCCTGGAAGCCCATCTCGTGCGCTAGATGCCCAGCCCGGTCAGGTGCTCGAGGAGCGCATCCGGAGTCCCCATCTCCCGGCTGTAGGCATCCCACAGAGCCGGGGACCAGATCTCCAGGTGGTCCCGCGAGCCGACCACGACCGCCTCGTTCCCGAGCTTCGCCCAGTCGCGCAGGCCGGCCGGCACGACGAGCCGGCCCTGGCGATCGAGGCTCACCTCGAACGCACTGGCGAACAGGAACCGCGAGAACGTGCGGGCATCCGCGTCCGCGAGCCGGAGCGCGCTCACCTTCTCGGCGAGCTCGTCCCAGCCGCTCCTGGGGAAGATCGCAAGGCAGCCGTCGACCCACTTGCTGACGAACGCACCGTCGTCGAGCTGGGCGCGGAATCGCGCGGGGACGGCGATCCGTCCCTTGTCATCCACCGAGTGCCGGTACTCACCGGTGAACACGCGCCGCGTCCCTGCCTCTCACCACTCGGGCCTGCTCCCCCACCGGGGCGCCCGACTGGTCTCCCCACTTGGCACCACTTCGTGCCATTTCGGTGCATTCTACACCGCCGCACCATCCCGTCAACGCACGATCCACGCGCCTCTCCCCACCGCGATCGCGGGGACGGACGGAGGCGCGGCGTCGGGCCGGGCGTCGGGCGGGCGGGCGGCCACCACAGGGACGTGGGGCCCCCTGGGGGGTGCGCGGGCGAGGAGGGCGGGGTCGGGCGGCGACCCGGCGGCGGGCGGGGCGGCCCGGACGCGCGGCGGGTGTTCCGGCGCCGCCGCGGCGCTCCCGCGCGCGAGCCGACCTACCTCGGGCCGGACCCCGGCGCGTCGGTGCGCCGGAGGGCGGCGCGGAGCCTCCGCCAGCGCGCGACGCCGCGCGCGTCCTCCGGTGCCGTCAGGCGGCGACCGGCGTATCGGACGAGTTCCCAGTCGGCGACGAGCAGGCGCAGGTCGCGACGCGTCCGCGGATCGCGCGCAGCCGGCCGCGCCGGGCGGCCCGGCGCGGCCCCCGCGGCGGCGGCCGCGCCACCGCCCATCAGCCGGGAGGCGTGGGCGCGCGGCGTCTCCGACGGGAGGCGCCGCAGGCCGGGCTCGGCCTCGAGGTCGTCGATGAGCGCCAGGTACGCGTCCGCCGCGGACGTGGGCACGCGGCGGCGGCGCGGCAGGCGCACGGACGGCACGCGGACGCGCGGGCGCGGCGGGTCGATCGACCGCTCGTCCACCGGGGCCTGCTCGGGCGCCCCGCCGCCCGTCGGTCCCCTGCCGGCCCGGATCCGGGAGACGACGGCCACGAGGAGCAGTGAGAGGGCGACGAGCGCGAGGATCGTCAGCGTGAGCCCCACGCGCGGATCGCCCTCCACGGGCGCCACGTCGCCGCCGCCCAGGGGCGGCGCGGACGCCGGCGGCAGCGGTGTCGGCTGAGGGGTCGGGAGGGCCGCCATCAGCGCCTCGAACCCCGCGAGGACGGGAGCGCCGACCGTCCCGACGATCGCCCCGACGAGCCCCACGATGGTCGCCAGCGAGACCCACGCGGCGTCGAGGACCGCGAGAGGCGGGGCCCCGACGAGGAAGGCGGCCGGCAGCGAGGCCGCGAGCATGAGCCCGACGACGACCGAGACGGCCGCGACCCAGGACCGGTTGCCCCGCCAGTCCACGCCGCCAGTGGCCCCGTACGTCTCGAGGCGGCCGAGGCCGACCGCGAGAAGCCCGGCCCCCGCGAAGAGGAGCGTGCACACCGTGGCCTGCGCCACGAACTCCGCCCGGTCGGTCCCCGCGAAGGCTAGCCCGACCGCCCACGGGATCGCGAGAAGGAGGATCCGACCGAGGACGCGGCCCGTGCGCTCTTCGTCGCGGGCCCGGGCACCATGGCTCGCGCCTCGGACGAAGGCGAGCGCGAGCAGCCAGCCTGCGGCGTTCGTCGTGAGCGCCGTCTCGACCCCGTCGAGCCCCGATGGGCCGCCGATCGCGGCGAGGGCCTCCCGCGCCGCCGGGTCCGCGAGCCATCCGACGAGCCCGGCCGCGGCGGCGATGACGACGCCGGCGCCGATCCCGGCGAGCCGGCCGCGCGCGGCTCGCGACCATGCCACCCCGACCGCGGCGGCCGCCACGAACGCGAACGGCCCCAGGGCGGCCGGGGCATGCGCGAGCGCGACCTGGAGCGTCACGTAGACGAGCGCGACCCACGCGCCCTCGACGACGGCGTCGAGCCCCGGCACGACGAGGTCGGGCGCGCGCATGCGGCGGCGGGGGTCGCTCATCGGCTCATGCCGCCAGCTCCACGCTCGCCGCTGTCCGCCAGTCGGGCTCGAGGGTCGCGGTGGCCGCGGGGATCCCCGCACGGCCGGCGCGGCCGGCAGCTGCGCCGGCGGCGGGCCCCACGAGGATGAGGCGCACGTCATACCCCGATGCGGCAAGCCGTCGCAGGACCGCGAGGTACGGCGATGGATCGCGACCGGTGAGGACATGGACCGTCGCGCCCGGCGGGACCGTGCGGGGGATCCGGACGAGGACGCTCTCGAACGGCGCCGACGGATGCGGGCCCATCCTCCCGAGGGCGTCCGCGATCGTCGCGAGGCGGTCCGGGCCGGTCCGCGGCCCGATCCATGCGAGCCGCTCGCGCCGCCCCGTGTACGCCGCCGCCGCGAAGCCGACGGCGACCCCGTCGCGCAGGAGGACGCGCGCGAGGGAGGCCGCGACCACGGCGAGCTCCTCGAGCCGGACCTCGACCGCGTCGCGCCGCCAGTACGGGCCGTCCACGGTCTGGACGTCGAGCGCCACGAACGCCTCGCGCGCCCGGGGCGCATCGTACCGACGGCTCACGGGCTCGCCGGTCCGGGCGGTCGCGCGCCAGTGGATCCGGCGCGGCGGGTCGCCCGCGCGGTACGGCCTCACGCCGGCGAAGAGCGTCGGCTCCTCGTGGAACCCGGAGGGCGCCCGTCGCCGGCCGAGGGGCGCGCGTGCCCGCCCGCGGTCGCGCACCGCGACCGTACGCGGCCGGACGACGTACGCGATCTCCGCGTCGATCGTCATGCGGGCGGCGTCCCGTCCGAACAGGTCGGCGACCGTGAGGCGCGTGGGGCCCAGGACGAACCGCCCCCGTCGCTCGCCGACGAGGTGGAGATGGCGGACCACGCGCTCGTACCACGCGAGGGTCCAGGCGTCCCGGATCGCGAGCCACCCGGGCCGCTCGGCCGCCGCGAGGTCGCGGCCGCGGACCGCCACGCCGTCGCTCACGACGCTCTCGGCGGCGAGGAGCGCCAGCGGCAGCGCCTTGCCGTTCCGGACGACGAGGTCGAGGGGGATCTCGTCGCCCCAGACCATCCGGTCGCGGGCGAGCCGTCGCTCGAAGGTCACGCCGCGCAGGCCGACGGCGGCCGTGACCCGGCCGACGCCTGTGATCGCGAGCGCCAGGACGCCGACGAGGCCCAGCCCGGGCATGCCGAGGACCACGCCGGCGATGACGAGCGCGCCCGCGGCCAGCGTGCCCGCGGTCATGGCCGTGGCGGGATCGGGACGCGGACCTCGGCGAGGACGTCGGCGAGGACGCGGGCGCCCGTCGCGCCCGCGAGCTCATGGTCGAGGTCGAGCAGCAGGCGATGCGCGAGGACCGCCGGTGCCACCGCGGCGACGTCGTCGGGCAGGACGAAGGCGCGGCCGTCGAGCGAGGCCCAGGCCTGGCTGGCACGGTACAGGGCGACGCTGGCGCGCGGGCTCGCGCCGAGGCGAAGGTCGGGGTGGCCGCGGGTCGCGCGACAGAGCGCCACCACGTACCGCTCCACGTCGTCCGAGACCAGGGCGGTGCGCGTCGCCTCCCGGGCCGCCACGACCGTCGCGGCATCGGCGACGACGGGGACGGCGTCGAGCGGCTCGTGGCTCGCGCGGTATCGGCGCGCGACCGCCCGCTCACCCTCCTCTGTCGGGTAGCCCAGGTCCACGCGCACGAGGAAGCGGTCGACCTGCGCCTCGGGCAGGGCGAACGTCCCCTCGAGCTCGATCGGGTTCTCCGTCGCGAGCACGAGGAAGGGGTCGGGGAGGGGCCGGGTGACGCCGTCCACGGAGACCTGGCGCTCCTGCATCGCCTCGAGCAGGCCTGATTGCGTCCGGGGCGTCGCGCGGTTGATCTCGTCCACGAGGAGGACGTTCGTGAAGATCGGCCCCGGGATGAACCGGAACTCGCCGCCCTGCAGGACGCTGCTCCCGGTGACGTCGCCGGGCAGGAGGTCGGGCGTTCCCTGCACGCGGGCGAAGCCGAGCCCGAGCGCCCTGCTGAACGCCTTGGCGAGGACCGTCTTCCCGACGCCGGGGACATCCTCCACGAGAGCGTGGCCGTCGGCGAGAAGGGCGACGGCGAGGAGTCGCGTGGCCCGCTCCGCGTCCACGACGGCGACCGACACGGCGTCGCGGAGGCGCGCCCACAGCCGGCCGACCGCCGTCGCGTCCGGGCGGAGGGCCTCGGGCGTCGTCTCCACCTCGTACCTCCATCGTCTGGGCCGGGTCCGGCCGCCCGCCCGATGGTACGTCCGCGCGGGTCCGCCGACGTGGGCCGTCGGCCGTCGGGCCGTGGGCCGTCGGCCGTCGGGCCGCGGGCCGCCGGAACCGCCGCAGGGCGACCCCGGGCCGCGGGCCGCCCCGGAGTCAGCGCGTCGGCGTGGGCAGGCGGATCTCCTGGCCGCGGACGATGAGCCCCGGGTCGCGGATCGACGGGTTCCTCTCGAGCACCTCGTCGAGGGTGACGCCGTACCGCCCCACGATCGCCCCGAGTGTGTCACCTGACTTGACGACGTAGATGTAGCAGTCGGGCGCGTCCGGGCAGGCGGTCAGGCCCGGGTACCTCCGTGGCCTCGGCGTCGGAGTGGCGGGCTCGGACGTCACCGCGGCGACCGCGGCCGAGGAGGCGGGCGTCGGGGTCGGGGCGGGCGTCGCCGACGGGACCGGGGACGCGGACGTGGCGGGGCGCGGGGACGGTGTCGGCACCGGGAGCGCGGCGCCGGCCTCGGGGGACGCGGGACGCGCGGGCGCGGCCGAAGCGGCCGGTCGCGCCGACGGCGAGGACGGGGCGACGCC
The DNA here is from genome assembly GCA_025454515.1 of Chloroflexota bacterium. Classification (GTDB taxonomy): domain Bacteria; phylum Chloroflexota; class Limnocylindria; order Limnocylindrales; family CSP1-4; genus CAIYQJ01. Next base: position 8,341 of record JALOOH010000019.1, on the reverse strand, counting down.
GACCGACAGGTCCCCGTTCGCGGCGAGCGATGCGGCGGCGGCGGCGGCCGCGACGATGAGGACGGCGATCGCGGCGAGGATCGGGGCGGAGAGGCGACGCGGGCCGCCCGAGGCCGACGCCGCGGCCGTCTCGCGGCCACCGTGCGCGGCGCGGACGAAGCGGGCGCAGGCCGGGTGGTCGGGCGTCAGGCACAGCGTCCGCTGGTCGTGCGCGGAGGGGGCCGCCGGCTCACCGGTGGAGAGGCAGCGGTTGGCCGTGTCCGGCGCCAGCAGGGCCTGCCGGACGCGGTCGTCGAGGTCGATCGACGCGAGGAACGGGCAGTAGACGGCCGGCACCGCGCCACCCGGCGGCCACGCGTCGACGGGCGGGGGTCCGACCTCCTCGCGCTCCCCGGCCGTCGGGGCGCCGCCGTACGCCTCGGTCACGTCGCCTCCGGTCCGTGCGGGCTCCGAACGCCAGCGAGTCTAGTACGTCCGGCGCCTTGTGGGACGGGACCAGCGGGTGCTAGCGTTCGCCGGCCATGCGGAGTCTCGTGCAGCCATGACCACGATCGGCGCCCTCGCGACGCCGGCGCCGGAGCCCTCGACCCTCGCCCGGCCGAGGATCCGACGCTGCCAGTACCGGCGCGTGGTCTGCGTCGCGGCCGGGACGGCCGCCTACGAGGTGCACTGCCTCCATCCGCGCCTCCGCGTGGCGCATCCGATCGGCGACCTCGCCGCAGCGCTGGACGTCTGCAACGGCTGCGACGCGGAGGGGATCTTCCGCCCCGACGAGGATTGACGACCGCGCGTCGCGCGGTGGACGGTGCGCCGACGCACCGCTTCCCGATCGACGGACGGGGTCTCAGCCGGGGGTCGTGCCAGCGAGCCGACCTGTAAGCCGAGTTCTGTACCGCGGTCGCCCGCGGCGACGGTCATCCATCTGAGGCCGGCGGTCGCCCGCCGGCTCGTGCGGCCGACCCGAGGGCCGGGCAGCGCGCCCGTCGTCCCGGCGGACCGGGACATCGCCCTCCTACTTGGCCTTGCTCCAGGTAGAGCTTGCCGCGTTTCACCCCGCCGACCGGCCGGAGCCGGCCGGCGGACTCGTCTCTGTGGCGCTGGTCCTCGCCTCGCGGCGGACGGGCGTTACCCGCTACCCCGCGCTGTGGAGCTCGGACTTTCCTCACGCCGCGGACGGGCACGCCCGCCACGACGCGCGACCGTCCGGTCGCCTCGCTGGCCCCGCGATTCTACGACCGAGCGTCGTCGAGCAGGGTCCGGACCGCCTCCGCGATCGCCGCGCCCAGCACCGCGTGCCCGCCGGCATCGAGATGGACGCCGTCCGCGGGGTCCATCGTCACGAGCGGGTCGGCATCGAGGAACGCACAGCCGAGCGCGCCGGCGGCCGTCCGGTAGAGGGGCCCGAGACCCGCGGAGGACTCGCGCGCCGCACCGAACCCCCACAGCATGGACATGTCCGTCGCCGCGCCCAGGCGGGGTGGGGAGACGAGGAGGACCCGCGGCGGCCCGCCGGCGCGGCCGGAGCGGCTCGCGAGCGCGAGGTCCACGAGCGCGGCCGCGCCCGCGGCGACGTCGGGGGCCGCGAGCCGGAAGATGGCCTTGAGGTCGTTCGTGCCGAGCATGACGACGAGGACGTGGACCGGCGCGTGCGACGCGAGGCACGGCCCCAGGTAGTCGCGGCCGCAGCGGCCCGGGGCGAAGGGCGACTCCCACACCGTCGTCCGGCCGTTCAGGCCCTCCTCGACGACGTGCGCGGCCCCCGAGAGCGATCGTGCCAGCACGCCCGTCCATCGGACCTTCCGCGGGAAGCGGGCGGCCGTCGCGGGGTCGTAGCCCCAGGTGTTCGAGTCGCCGAAGCAGACGACCGTCGGGAGATCGGCCATGGCCCCTCCATCCCCTGCCGTCACCGGGGCACGGCCAGGCGAAGGCCGTCCCAGGCCACCTCGACGCCCGGCGGGAGCCGGCGCTCGAGGCCCGCGTGCGTGAGGTCGTGGTCAAGGTGGGTGAGGACGGCCCGGCGGGGCCGCAGGTCGGCGATGAGCGCCAGCGCCTCCTCGACCGTCTGGTGCGTCGGGTGCGGGATGTCCCGCAGCGCCGAGACGACGAGGGTGTCCAGCCCCCGGAGGAGGACGCGCCCGTCCGGGTCGATGCGCTGGACGTCCGAGCAGTACGCGAACCCGCCCGTCCGGTAGCCGGCGATGACCCTCTCGCCGTGGATCACCGGGACCGGCACGAACCGGCGTCCGCCGACGAGGAACGGGCCCGCGACCTCGACCGGCCGGAGCATCGGCAGGCCGGCGAAGCGCGACTGGCCGGGATCGAACGCGTAGCGGAAACGGTCCACGACGATCGCGAGGCTCTCGGGGACGGTGCGCACGTCGAGGTAGCCGCCGCGCAGCTCGTTGAACCGCCGCAGGTCGTCCAGGCCGCCGACCGCGTCCGCGTGCTCGTGGGTGAGGAGGACCGCGTCGAGCCGGTCGAGACCTTCGCGCAGCGCCTGGGCGCGGAGGTCGGGTCCGGCGTCGATGAGCACGCGGTGGGGGCCGAACGCGAGCAGCGCGGAGGCCCGCGACCGGCTGTCGCGGGGGTCGGCCGAGGTGCACGTGGGGCAGCCGCACGCGATGCGCGGGACGCCCCCGCTCGTGCCGCTGCCGAGGATCGTCACGGTGAGCTCGCCCGGGTCGGGGCCGGCGTCGCCCGGGTCGAAGCCCGGCTCGAGCTCCGGGGCGGCGGCACGGGACCGGGGCTCCTCGGCGGGGCTCCCCTCGCCCGCCTCGCCGGGCATGCGGACGACCGACGCCGAGCCGCCGGCGAGCGCGCGGTCGATCGCCTCGTTCGCGAGCGCGTCGGCGGCGTGGTTCCGCGCTCGAGGCTCCTGCCGCGCCGACCACGTGTCGAAGCCGCGCAGCAAGGCCGTCGCCCGGGCGTGGAGCGGCGCGAGCTTCGCGTCCTTCACGCGCCAGCGCCCGGCGAGCTGCTCCACGACGAGGTTCGAGTCGAGGATCAGCTCGACCTCGCGCGCGCCCAGCCGCGCGGCGACCTCGAGCGCGCGGACGACGGCCGTGTACTCCGCGACGTTGTTCGTCCCTCGGCCCAGGTAGTCGCTGACCGTCGCGAGCGGGCGCGCGTCGGGGCGCCGCGCGGCGGCCGGGTCCCCGTCGGCGTCGATGACGACGGCGCCCGCGGAGGAAGGCCCGGGATTCCCGCGAGCCGCCCCGTCGGCGCGGATGACGACGCGACGCGGCATCACGTGCCCCACGCTCGCCCGCCGTCGGCTCGAGGCATCAGCCGTGCCGGGCGACGATGGCGCGGGTCACCTCGAGGATCGCGCCCGTGACGTTGATCTCGCGGGGGCACGCCGTCACGCAGTTGAACGTGGTCCGGCAGCGCCACACGCCGTCCTGGTCGGCGAGGATCTCGAGCCTGTCGTCGGCCGCGGTGTCGCGCGAGTCGAAGATGAAGCGGTGCGCCTGGACGATGGCCGCGGGCCCGACGTAGGACGGCTGCGCCCAGAACGAGGGGCAGGACGTCGTGCAGGCGGCGCAGAGGATGCACTTCGTCGTGTCGTCGAAACGCTCCCGCTCGGCCTGGCTCTGGCGGCTCTCCCGCGCGGACGCCGGCGCGTCGTTCACGAGGAACGGCATGACCGAGCGGTACTTCGCGAAGAAGCCGTCCATGTCCACGACGAGGTCCTTCACGACCGGCATCCCGCCGAGCGGCGCCACGGAGATCCTCCGGCCGAGCTGCTCGACGCGCACCTTGCACGCGAGCCGGTTGCGGCCGTTGATGAGCATCGCGTCGGAGCCGCAGATCCCGTGCGCGCACGACCGACGGAACGTGAGCGTGCCGTCCACCGTGTCCTTCACGGCGTGGAGGAGGTTGAGCACGCGGTCCATCGGGCCCGCCTCCACCGCGTACGACTCCCAGTGCGGGGCGTCGTCCCGCTCCGGGTCGTAGCGGAGGATGCGGAGGTCGACCTGCATGCGCGCTGCTCCCGGCTCAGTAGGTCCGCGGCTTCGGGCCGAAGCGCGTGATCGTCACCGGCCTGTACCGCAGCTCGGGCTGCTCGCCCTCGCGCCGGTACGCCATGGTGTGCGCGAGCCATCCGGCGTCGTCGCGCTCGGGGTAGTCCTCGCGCGAGTGTGCTCCCCGGCTCTCCTTCCGGGCCAGCGCCGACGCGGCCGTCGCCTCCGCACAGTCGAGGAGGTAGCCGAGCTCGCGCGTCTCGAGGAGGTCCGTGTTGAACGTGGTCCCGGCGTCCTGCACCGCGACGGCCGCGTACCGGTCGCGCAGCTCCGCGATGCGGCGCACCGCCTCGGACAGGAGCGCCTCGTCGCGGAAGACGCCGACGTTCGCGTCCATGAGGAGGCCCAGCTCCGCGCGGATCGCCTGGGGTCGTTCGCCCGAGCGACGCCCCCGCAGGCCTTCGATCTCGGCGCGCACCGGCTCGTCGGCGTCGGGCGCGACCTCGGGCATCGCCGCGCCCCGCGCGTACGCCGCCATCCCGATCCCGGCGCGCCGCCCGAACACGAGCAGGTCCACGAGGGAGTTCGTGCCCAGCCGGTTCGCGCCGTGCACGCTCACGCACGCTGCCTCGCCCGCCGCGAACAGGCCGGGCACCACGGTGCCCTCCGGGTCCCGGATGACGCGCGTGGCGAGGTCGGTGGGGATCCCGCCCATCGCGTAGTGCGCGGTCGGCTGGATGGGGACCGGCTCCTTCAGCGGCTCGACGCCCAGGTAGATGCGGGCGAAGTCGGTGATGTCGGGCAGCTTCTCCTCGATGACCTTCCGCCCGAGGTGGCTCACGTCGAGGTGGACGTAGTCCCTCCCGCCGATCCCGCGGCCGTCCCGGACCTCGAGGTAGATCGCCCGGCTCACCATGTCGCGTGGCGCGAGCTCCATCAGGCGCGGGGCGTACCTCTCCATGAACCGCTCGCCGTCGCGGTTCGTCAGGTACCCGCCCTCGCCGCGTGCGGCCTCGGAGAGGAGGATCCCGATCCCGTAGATGCCGGTGGGATGGAACTGGTAGAACTCCATGTCCTCGAGCGGGACCCCCCGCCGATAGGCCATGGCCATCCCGTCGCCGGCGAGGGTGTACGCGTTGCTCGTGATCCGCCACGCGCGGCCGTAGCCGCCCGTCGCGATGAGGACGGCCTTCGCGCGGAACGTGTGGAGCTCCCCGTCGGCGATGCGGTACGCGACGACGCCGGCCGCGCGGCCCCCGTCGCCGGCGTCCCCGCCCTCGAAGACCAGGTCCACGACGTGGTACTCGTCGTAGAAGCGCACGCCCGCCTTGATGCACTGCTGGTAGAGGGTCTGGAGGATCATGTGGCCCGTCCGGTCGGCCGCGAAGCAGGACCGCTTGACGGGTCCCTCGCCGAAGTCCCGCGTGTGGCCGCCGAACCGGCGCTGGTCGATCCGCCCGTCCGGCGTCCGGTTGAACGGCAGGCCCATGTGCTCGAGCTCGACGACCCGCTCGATGGCCTCGCGGGCGAGGACCTCCGCCGCGTCCTGGTCCGACAGGTAGTCGCCCCCCTTCACCGTGTCGAACATGTGCCACTCCCAGTGATCCTCCTCGAGGTTCCCCAGGGCGGCGCAGACGCCGCCCTGGGCGGCGCCGGTGTGGGAGCGCGTGGGGTACAGCTTCGTGAGCACGGCCGTGGGGACGCCCTCCCGGGCAAGCTCGAGGGCGGCCCAGAGCGCAGCGCCCCCGGCGCCGACGACGACCGCGTCCGTCTCGATCCGCATCTCCGCCTCAGGCCACCGGTCCGCCGGGCACGGACATCACCGCGACCGTGCCGAGGACGAAGACGAGGAACGCGAGCAGGTAGAGGACCATGAGCGTCGCGGTCCGCCACCCGCCCTTCAGGTAGTCGGACACCACCGTGCGCATCCCCAGGAACGCGTGGAAGACGACCATCTGGAGCATGAGCCAGTCGAGCGTCCGCCAGAGGAGGCCGCCCCAGCGCTCGTCGAAGATCCACGCGGACGTCTGTTCCGCGGGGTCCGAGACGAAGTGCGTGATGCTGAAGTGCGCGAGGGCCAGGACGAACAGCGCGAGGCCGGAGAGGCGGATGAGGTACCACACGCCCATCTCGAAGCCGGCGCTGCGGGGACGCGCGCGACCGGCGGGGGTGAGGACGGCCATCCCCGCTACCCCTTCAGGCCCGGCAGGCCGAGCGCCGGCGCCACGATGAGGTAGGCCCCGGGGATCCCGACGAGGAAGAAGACGACCCAGCTCGCGTACCACAGCTGGAGGTGGTAGCGGGTGAGGCGCGGCCAGAAGTCGAGCGCGATGATCCGCAGCCCGTTGAGCGCGTGGTACAGGAGGGCGGCGCCCAGCAGCGCCTCGCCCATGCGGCCGGGCAGGCTGGCGTAGACCGCGAGGACCTCGTCGTAGAGCCCGGGGTTCGCGGCGGCGAGCCAGATGTCCAGGACGTGCAGGAGGATGAACGCCCACAGCGCGACGCCCGCGATCCGGTGGAACGCCCACGCGAGCATCCCCGGGCCACCGCGATACCGCAGGAGCATCACGCCTCCATCTGGGACGCGGGCGTGGTCCACGCGTCGTGCCTCCGACCGCCGTGCCTGGGGGCCCCGCGGGCTGTCCCGCCACGGGGACGCCCATCCTACCGCGCGGCCGGGGGCGCGGCGCGGCCGGGCGCGGGGGGCACGGCGCGGCCGGGCGCGGGGCGCACGGCGCGGCCGGTCCGGCGCACCCGCGGCAGCCCTCCGCGGGCCGTATCATCGAGCCGTTCCCGACCATGATCGCGGCCGCGGCCGCGCACGACCCGGAGGAGCCTCCTCGTGAAGATCCAGGAAGCCGACGCGAAGCAGCTGCTCCGCGCGCAGGGGCTGCCGGTCCCGCCCGGCACCGTCGCGCGGTCGGTGTCCGAGGCGGACGCGGCGGCCGACATGTACCTGAAGGACGGCGCCGACGCCGTCGTCGTGAAGGCGCAGGTGCTCGTCGGCGGGCGCGGGAAGGCAGGCGGCGTGAAGCTCGCCCGCACCCGCGAGGAGGCCGACGCCGCGGCGTCCGCGATCCTGGGGATGTCGATCAAGGGGATCACGGTCCGGAAGATCCTCGTGGGGCCGGCGGCGGACATCGTGAAGGAGTTCTACCTCGGCGCCATCCTCGACCGGGCGAGCCACCGCATCGTGGTCATGGCCTCTGCCGAGGGCGGCGTGGAGATCGAGGAGGTCGCGAAGCGCGACCCGTCGCTCATCCTCCGCGAGTCGGCCCACCCGCTCCTGGGCCTCGCGGACTGGCAGGCGCGCAAGCTCGCGTTCGGGCTGGGCCTCGCGGGGCCCCGCGTGAAGGCGTTCACCGCCATCGCGCACGGGCTCGTCCGGACGATGCTCGCGGACGACGCGGACCTGGTGGAGGTCAACCCGCTCGCGATCGTGCGGGAGCGCGACGCGGAGGGCAACGTCGTCGAGCGCCTCCTCTGCCTCGACGCGAAGATCGTGCTCGACGACTCGGCCCTGCCCCGCCACCCCGACCTCGAGGCGCTCCGCGACCTCGACGAGGAGGACCCGACGGACGTCGAGGCCCGCAAGCACGACCTGAGCTTCATCCGCCTCGACGGGACGATCGGCTGCATGGTGAACGGCGCCGGCCTCGCGATGACCACGATGGACCTGGTCAAGCGCGCCGGCGGCGAGCCCGCGAACTTCCTGGACATCGGGGGCGGCGCGCGGGCGGACAAGGTCGCGTCCGCGATGAAGCTCATCCTCGACGACTCCAAGGTCCAGGCGATCCTGGTCAACATCTTCGGCGGCATCACGCGCGGCGACGAGGTGGCCAAGGGGCTCATCGAGGCCCGGGCGCAGCAGTCGCGCGACGTGCCCATGGTCGTGCGGATCGTGGGGACGAACGCGGAGGAGGCGCAGCGCCTGCTCCGGGAGGCGCGGTTCGAGACGGCGGCCACGCTCGACGAGGCAGCCGAGAAGGCGGTCGCGGCCGCGAAGGCCGTCGGAGGTGCGGCGTGAGCATCCTGGTCGGGCGCGAGACACGCCTGCTGGTCGCGGGCATCACGGGTCGCGAGGGCGAGTTCCACGCGCGGCAGATGCGGGACTACGGCACCCGGGTCGTCGCCGGCGTCACGCCCGGCAAGGGCGGGCATACGGCGCTCGACGGGACCGTGCCGGTCTTCGACACCGTCGCCGAGGCGGTGCGCGAGACCGGCGCGAACACGTCGGTCATCTACGTCCCCGCGAGCGCGGCCCCGGATTCGATCCTGGAGTCCGTCGCCGAGGGGATCGCGACGGTCGTCTGCATCACCGAGGGGATCCCGGCGCTCGACATGGTCCCGGTGGTCGAGGTCGTCCGCCAGAAGGG
>JALOOH010000130.1 GCA_025454515.1 Chloroflexota bacterium | reverse complement strand
GGTGAAAGCAACCGACGGCGCCGTTGATGGCGACGCCCTCCGCATGTCGATCCTCTTCACCCGGTGAACAGGATCGACATGCCGGGGCCCCGGAGCCTCGGCGCGGACACCTCCGGGCGCCGGTCCTGGACCCCGACCCGCAGCGGATCTGCACCGGGTGAAGACGGGGCACCGTTGCGTTCACCAGGTGAAGACGGAGCCCGCCGCTGTGCACGTGGTGAACGCCAGGTGCACGGCGGCCGACCGGGGGGCCCACGGGGCCGTCCCAGGAGCGGCCCCACGGCGGCCGACCGGGAGGCCACGGGCGGCCGTCCCGGGGGCGGCCCCGGTGCGGCGGCCCCCCGCGGCAACGGCATGCCGCCGGCCGCCCGCTCTTGTCGAAACCCGAGCGGCCGACTAGGATTTGCGGGTCCGGTGGTCCGGACCACCACCGATCCAGGAGGTCGCCCGCATGATCGACGGCCAGCCCACCGTCCTCTCGCTCACCGACGCCGCTGCCGCCAAGCTCCGCGAGCTCACCGCAGGCGAGGACAGCCCCCAGCTGGGCCTCCGCGTCTACGTGTACAGCGGGGGCTGCTCGGGGTTCCGGTACGGGATGATGCTCGAGGACGCGCCAACCGCCGAGGACAACGTCCTCGAGTCGAATGGCATGCGCGTGTACGTGGACGGGCGGAGCATCGACCTGCTCCGAGGCTCGTCGATCGACTACGTGGACACGCTCATGGGCGCCGGCTTCACCGTGAACAACCCCAATGCCGTGGCGGCATGCGGGTGCGGGTCCAGCTTCCGCACCACCGAGTCCGCCGGTGCGCCGGGAGCGTGCCACCACTGACCCGCGCGGCCGCCCCGGCGGCCGAGTGCCGCGCCGGTGCCCGCTCGCAGCATCGGCACCCACCGTCCGCGTCCCCGAGGCCGTCGGCATCGCCGGCGGCCTCGCGACATCCCGGCGAGCATCTCGCGCCCGGTTGGGCGCCTCGCGACATCCTGGCGAGCACCTCGCGCCCGGCGAGCACCTTGCGTCCGGGCCGGCGGCCTCGCACGCGGCCGCAGGGCACCGCACCGCGGCTCGCCTGTTTGCGCAATCGCGCAAATGACGCTAGGATGCGGAGGCGTCCCCTAGGAAGCACCCCGCGGTCCGGCGACGGGCCGCCACCCGACGGAGCAGCAACGTGGCGACGAAGACCGCATCGGTGACCCTGGACGGAGACGGCCTCCGGTTCGTGGGCAGGGTCGGCTCGGGGCACGCGATCGTCCTCGACAACACGGAGGGCGACACGGGCGCACGGCCCGCGGAGCTGGTCCCGCTCGCGCTCGCCGGCTGCACGGCGATGGACGTGATCTCCATCCTGCGCAAGAAGCGGCAGCTCGTGACGCGGTACGAGGTCCGTACGGCGGGGGTCCAGTCGGACGAGCATCCGAACGAGTTCCGCCGGATCGAGGTCCTCCACGACGTCGAGGGCGAGGTGGAGGCCGCGTCCCTGGCCCGGGCGATCGAGCTGTCCGCGACGAAGTACTGCAGCGTCGGCAGCACCCTCGCGACGGGCGTGACCGAGATCCACCACGCGTACCGGCTCCGCACGCCCGACGGCGCGGAGACCGAGGCAGATGTCCTCGTGATGGGCCCGCACGCGGACGTCCGCGCGCAGGAGCCGGCCGGCGCGGCATCGTAGGCCCGGCGCCGACGGACAGGAGCTCCGACCAGGAACGCGTCCGCCGCGCGAAGCGCGCCCGGCGGACGGGAGCGCTCGGGGCAGAGGGAGCGCTCGGGGCGGCCGGGCAGCGTCACTCGGACGGGAGCGCTCCAGGCGGCAGGGCACGGAGCGACGGCAGGTCGTCGTCGGTGAAGCCCTCCGCTCGCAGGAGGGCATCGAGCCGGTCGATGAGACGGTCCACGCGGCCGGGCAGGCCGGGCAGGTCGGTCATCGACGTCCGCAGGAGATCGTCCAGGTCTGTCGCCATCCCCTCGGGCAGGCGGTCGCACGTGCGGGTGGCCGCCTCGACGAGCCGCTTCTCGCCAGGGTGGGTCGCGCGGTTCACCGCGAACAGCATGTCGAAGTAGCTCGCGAGCAGGCCGGCGAGCCGGTGCTGGACGCTCACGAGATCCTCTCGCGCCGCCGCCTTCGCCAGCTGGTTCGCATAGGAAGGCAGGACCGAGCGAAGCACCGGGTGGTTCAGCCGGACGATGCTCGCCCGCAGGGCCTCCGGGTACGGCACGTCGCAGCGCGCCTTCATGCCGGCGAGCCAGCCTTCGGGATCCTCCAGGACCAGGCACCCGCGCACCGTGTGCCAGAAGCACGTCGAGTACCCGAGGCTGGCCTCGTGGCGGTCGAGGATCGCGGCGATCCGCTCCTCCATCCACGCCGTCTCGAAGTAGACGACGTCCACGTGGGCGCCGGTCGCAGCGTCGATCCATTCGTCGCTCGGGCCCCAGAACCTCATCCCGAGCTCCGCCCTGCGCGCACCGCCCGCGGCCCCCACGATGGCGCGACGAGCCCCGAGGTCGACCTCCTCCCGGACGTACACCTCGATGTCGATGTCCGAGCCGGCGACGGCCCCGAGGCCCGCGCCTCCGCGCGACCCGCCCAGGGCCACGGCAACGACCTGCGGGAGCGGCGCGAAGAGGGCGGCGACGCGCCGCGCGAGGACCTCGGGCGAGGCCGGCGATCCGCTCATGCCGGCCGCGCGCGTCCGCCGCCGAACGTCGCGAGGACCCGCGACAGAGCAGCCGTCCCCCAGCCCACGGCATCGACGGGGATGCGCTCGTCGGCCCCGTGCGCCATCGTCGCGAACGCGTAGCCGGCCGGGAGCCGCATGGGCGTGAACCCGTACGTCTGGATCCCCAGGCGCGCGAAGTGGCGTGCGTCGGTGGACGCCATGGTCACGTACGGGACGGGGACGCCGCCAGGATCGCCGATCCGCAGGGACCCCGCCAGGACGTCGAACAGGCCCATGTCGAGCGCCCCCGGGTACGGCTGGAAGTCGTCCACGCGGACCTCCGCGTCCGGACCGAGCAGCGCGCGGACCTCGCGGACGAGGTCGTCCGCACCGCGCCCCGGGAGGACGCGGCCGTCGAGGACGAGCTCCGCGATGCCGGGGATGACGTTGTGCCGGTCGCCGGCTCGCACGACGACGGGACTCACCGTGTCGTGGAGGAGGGGGTCGATCGTGCCGCCGAGACGCGGGCCCATCAGGTCGAGGATCCGGTCGGTCAGCGCCGGCGTGCGGAGCCGACGCAGGACGGTGCCGCGTGGGGCGGGGAGCGCGTCGGCGATCGCGTCGATCATGAGCCGGACGGAAGGCACCACGTGGACCGGGAGGCGCCGGCGGTCGAGCGTGACGAGCGCGCGGCCGAGGCGCGCCGGCGCGGCGTCGCGGTGCCGGAACGACGCGTGGCCGGGGGTCCCGCGGAACGTCACCGTGAGCCGGCAGGTCTGCTTCTCCGCGACCTGGATCGGGTAGAGGCGGCGGCCGCCCAGGTGGAACGTGAACCCGCCGGCCTCCCCGAGCGCGAAGCGGACGCCGTCGAACAGGTCGGGATGGTCGTCCACGAGGAACCCGGCGCCCAGCCGCCCGCCCGCCTCCTCGTCGGGGACGATCGCGAGGATCACGTCGCCCGCGGGCGTCGGGTCTCCGCGGTGTGCACGGATCGCGGCGGCGAGCATCATCGCCACCGAGGCCTTGTCGTCGAGCGTCCCACGGCCCCAGACGAAACCGTCGCGCTCCAGCGCCTCGAAGGGCGGGACGCTCCACGCCTGGCCCTCGGTGGGGACGACGTCGACGTGCCCGTGGAGGAGCAACGGCGGTGCGTCCCCCCGGCCGGCGACGCGCGCCACGAGGCTCGGCCGATCCGGGTCCAGGGCGAGGACCCGCGTCTCGATCCCCGTCCCGGCGAGGACGTCCCGGCAGTAGAGGACGCACTCGCGCTCGCTGCCGGGCGGGTTGACGGTGGGGAATCGGACGAGCGCGGCGAGCAGCGCCCGGGGATCGGGACCCGACACGTCCGTCATCGATGCTCCCGGCAGGCCCCGACCGTCCCGCGTGCGCGGCGCCTGACGGGGCGACCCGAGATTACAGGGAGCCGGGCCGGATCATCGTGCGCGCTTCGCCGGAACGTCAGTGGGGGTTCGTGAACTCGCCCGCGACGAAGCCCAGCGAGATCACGATGATCACCGCGTTCGCGGCAAGGCCCACCCAGGCCGACGCCGCCGCGACGCCGTGGAGCCCACCCCGCGCGGCACGCCAGCCGAGGATCAGGCCGGCGACGAACGGGCCGAAGTAGACGATCGCCACGATCGCCCAGCGCACGAGATCGAGCGCTCCGCCGTACCCGGTGAGCCCCACCGCATCACCCACCGTCGGCACGAGGGCGACCGCGAAGGGGAACCAGAGCGCGAGGAGCACGGAGACCAGCGCGTCCCGCCGCGCGCCGCTGCGCCCCGGTGTTCGGCTCGACCCTCCGAGGGGTCCCGCCAGCCCGGCCATGGCACACACCTCTGTGCGCGCCAACGTTGCGCCCGCCGACGGCGGGTCGGCCAGAGCCGGATGGCGTTCGCGACGCCGGGATGAGGAGGCTGGACGGGTGTCGGCGTGTCGGGGCTCGAACCGCTGGCGTCGTCACGAGATCGAAAGGATCGGCGGCGCATCCTCACGCCACCTCCTCCCTTCCTCCCGTGACAAGGCCCGGACGAACGGTCCGGGCCTTGTCACGTCACGTCACGTCCGGCTCGGAGCCGGGCGGGGTCCCCGCGCTGCCTCGGCCGCGCGGCCCTCCGTCACGCGGGATCCGGCTCCTCGCGCTCCCCGGCCGCGAAGACCTCGCCCGCCCAGCGATACGCTGCCGCGGTCGCCGGGAAGCCGGCGGTCGGCACGGCGATCGCCACGGCGTGGGCGAGCTCCGCTCGTGTGAGCCCCTCCGCCAGGCCCCGCCGGACGTGCGACCGGACCGCGCCCTCCGAGGAGAGGCCGATCGCGATGCCGAGCTTCACGAGTCGCTGCTCGCGCTCGGTGAGCGGGCCGGCCTCCCGGCAGGCGTGACCGAGCGCGTCGTACGCGGCCGCGATGTCCGGGTGCTCCGCCCTGAGATCCGTGTACACGCGCGGCAGGTAGGTGCGATCGCCCATCGTCCGTCCTCTCCCGTGTCGCGATGACCTCGTCCGCGGCGCGGCGGCCCCGGTCCGGCGGGACCACCACCCGTTCCGCTCAGTGTGCCTCCGGCTCCTGCATCGGGAGGAACCAGGCTGCGGCCGTGAACAGCAGGCCGCCGAACGCGAGCACGCCGACCACGATGAGCCACTCCACGATCGTGGGCACGTAGAACCAGGTCATGGCGAACGACGAGCCGTCCTGCGGCGTGCCGATGGGAAGGCCCGGCGGGAAGAGGATGTTCGGGTACGACAGGCCGTTGAGGACGAGGTTCAGTCGGTGCACGAAGATCCCGACGACCACGATGCCGGACGCGAGCGCCACCCATCCGGGCCGGCTGCGCAGGCGCCGGGTCGCCAGGATCAGGAACGGGATGAGCAGGCCCACCACGACCTCGAAGAGGAAGAGGGGCAGGTACGGGAACATCAGCATCCGCCGGACCGCGTCGCCCTCCGGGGCGCCGGGGTACATCGCCGTGAGGTACTCGGCGAGCAGCAGGAACCCCTCCACCGCGACGAAGACGCCCAGCAGGCCCCCGAGCATCGCCACCAGGTCGTCGGTGAACGAGATGCGACCGAGCCGGCGCAGCACGAGGGCGAGGATGATCACCAGCCCCATGCCGGAGACGAGCGCCGAGGCGATGAACATCGGCGCCATGATCGAGCTGTACCAGAAGCCCCGGCTGATCTGGAGCCCGAAGATCCACGCCGTGATGGAGTGCAGCATGATCGCGGCCGGCAGCGCGATCCAGGCCATCACCGTCTTCGCCCGCTCCTCGCGCGCCATCGCCGAGGGAGACGTCCCCGTTCCGAGCGCCAGCCACGACCCCCGCCGCGCCAGGTCGGCACGCGCGTAGAGCCAGACGTAGAACGTGGACATCGCCATGTAGATCATGACGATCGCGATGTCCCAGACCATCGGCGACGTCGGGTTGAAGTACAGCGGGATGTTGAGGATCCGCTCCGGTCGGCCGAGGTCCGGGAGGATGAACGTCGCGGCGAGCATCACCGCAACCGTCGCCTCCAGGACCGCGAGGCGGGTGATCGGCTTGAAGGCCTTCACGCCGAACAGCCTCCCGGCGGACGCGACGATGAGGCCACCGGCGGACAGGCCGACGAAGAACATGAAGAACAGGATGTAGTTGCCCCACATCACGATGTTCCGCATGCCGGTGACGGCGAGACCGTTGGCGAACTGGTAGGCGAACGCGGCGACGCCCACGCCCATCAGGGCGAGCAGCACCGCGATCCATGTGACGAGCGCCGCGGCGGGCCGGCGGCGGCCGCCGGCGGCCGCCGCCGCGGACGGGGACGTGGGTGCGACGGGGGTGACGGCGCTCACAGCGGTGACCTCCGGCGCGGCGGCAGGTACGAGACGGACGGCTTCGTCCCGGCCTCCTCCAGGAGGACCTCGGCCTCGCGCTCGCGGATGAGGGTGTTCAGGCGGCCGTCGGGGTCGTTGAGGTCGCCGAAGAT
>JALOOH010000018.1 GCA_025454515.1 Chloroflexota bacterium | reverse complement strand
GACGACGAGCCCGATCGCCACGAGCATGGCCGTCGTGACCGACGCGATCGCGCCGAACGACAGGAGCAGCGCGGCGCCGCCGACGAGAACGAGCACGAGACCCGCAGCCAGCGCGAGCCACCCGGGCCCGCCGCGCGGGCCACCCACCGAACCAGCCACCGGCCATCCTCCCGTCGCGCCCACACGTCGCGGGCCCCGTCGCGGTACGGTAGGACGGTGCCCGGCAGGAGGGAAGGTGCCATCGGAAGGTGCCATCCGTGCCGTATCCTCCCGGCCCATGGACCCTTCGACGCCGGCGATCGACGCCCTCACGGCCCAGGGCATCCCGTTCACGGTCGCGCGCACCGCCCGGGCGCGCAGCGCCGAGGAGAGTGCCGCGCTCCAGGGGATCCCGCTCGGCTCGCTGCTCCGGACGATCGTCGTCCGGCGCGACGAGGACGCCTACGTCTTCGTGCTCGTGCCCGGCGGCCGGCGGTTCGACTGGCCGAAGCTCCGCGCACTCCTCGGGGTGAGCCGCCTCTCACTCCCCGACGCGGAGGAGGCGAGGGCCGTCACCGGCTATCCCCGCGGCGCGATCACACCTTTCGGCTCGCTCCGTGCCTGGCCGGTCATCGCGGACGCGTCCATCGTCGACCTGCCCGTCGTGGCGATCGGCGGGGGAGCCCATGGCGTGAACGTCCACCTCGCGCCGGCGGACCTCGTCGCCGCCGCGGACGCGACCGTGGCAGACGTCACGGCGGTCGAGGACCCGCACGACGCGGAGCCCTGATGCGGATGCCGTCGCGCCAGCCGCCGTCCGTCGGTGGTATCCTCCCGAGCGCATCGGGCGGTTAGCTCAGTTGGTTAGAGCGCATGCTTGACATGCATGAGGCCAGAGGTTCAAGTCCTCTACCGCCCACCATCATCGGAACGCGTCGAGCGGGACACGCCCGCCGGCGGGGAGCCCCAGAGAGCCGCGGTCGGAGGCTGTGAGCCGCGGTGACGTCTCCCCGGCACGGCACCACCCGCGAGTGGCCGGTGAACCGGCCCGGGTCCGCCCGTTAGCGCGGCACGAGAGCGCACCCGCTCGGGCGGGCGCGAAGGCGGGTGGGACCGCGGGAGGCACGCCTCTCGTCCTGTCGGGACGAGGGGCGTCATCGATTCTCTGGAGGGCGACATGGCCGGCGAGGACGGATCGGAGCAGGGTGGGGGAGCGGCGGTCGAGGAGCTGATCCCCGAGGCGCCCGAGCGCGGGTCGGCGGACGAGCTGCTCGACGCCGGCGCACACAGCGAGCTCGACGCCATGCGCCACTCGACGGCGCACGTCATGGCCGAGGCGGTCCTCGACCTCTTCCCGGGCGCGCGCCTGGGGATCGGCCCGGCGATCGAGGACGGGTTCTACTACGACTTCGACCTCCCTCGTCCGCTGACGCCCGACGACCTCGCGGCGATCGAGGACCGGATGCGCGAGAGCGTGGCAGCGGACCACCCGTTCGTCCGGCGGGAGATCGGGTTCGACGATGCCCGCGCGCTCGTCGAGGGCCGGGGGCAGGTCTACAAGGTCGAGATCCTCGACGACCTCGCCACGAAGGCGCGCCTCGCCGACGAGCCGCTCCCGGTCACGTCGTTCTACGAGCACGGCGCGTTCACGGATCTCTGCAAGGGGCCGCACGTCGCGAGCACCGGCCGGATCGGACCGTTCCGTCTCCTCGCCGTCGCCGGCGCCTACTGGCGGGGCGACCAGGCCCGGCCCATGCTCCAGCGGATCTACGGGACGGTCTGGCCGTCCGACGAGGAGCTCGAGCGCTACCTGTGGCGGCGGGAGGAGGCCCGCAAGCGCGACCATCGCCGGCTGGGACGCGAGCTGGACCTGTTCAGCTTCCACGACGTGAGCCCGGGCTCGGCGTTCTGGCACCCCAAGGGCCAGCGCATCTGGCGGACGCTCGAGTCGGCCATCCGCGAGTCCCAGGCTCGACGCGACTACCAGGAGATCGCGACCCCGATGGTCGTGTCGCAGCGGCTCTGGCAGCAGTCGGGGCACTGGGACAACTACGCGGAGAACATGTTCATCGTGGAGTCCGAGGGCCAGCTCTTCAGCCTCAAGCCGATGAACTGCCCCGAGAGCACGATCATCTACCGCTCGCACCTCCGCTCCTACCGCGACTTCCCGCTCCGCTTCTCCGAGTTCGGCCGCCTCCACCGAAACGAGCTCTCGGGGACGCTGTCCGGGCTGACGCGGGTCCGCCATTTCGTGCAGGACGACGCGCACGTGTACGTGCGGCCGGACCAGCTCGCCGACGAGATCGAGGGACTCCTTGGCGAGATCACGGAGGTGTACGACTGGTTCGGGCTCGACCCGCGGTACACCTTCGCGACGAAGCCGGACAAGGCCCTCGGCGACCCGGCGGTGTGGGAGCGGGCCGAGGGCTACATCCGTGAGGCGTTCGAGCGGGCGGGGATCGCCTACACGCTCAAGCCGAAGGACGGCACCTTCTACGCGCCGAAGATCGACGTCCAGATCGAGGACGCCCTGGGGCGGTCGTGGCAGACCGCGACCATCCAGGTCGACCTCATGATGCTGCCGGAGCGATTCGACCTCACATACATCGACGAGCACGGCGAGCCTCAGCGGCCGATCGCGATCCACCGCGCCATCTACGGGTCGCTCGAGCGCTTCATCGGGATCCTCGTGGAGCACTACGCGGGAGCGTTCCCGCTCTGGCTCGCGCCGGTGCAGGCGGTGATCGTCCCGATCGCGGACCGTCACGTCGAGCCCGGGCGGGAGCTCGCGGCGCTGCTCCGCGGGCGGGGCCTGCAGGTGGAGGTGGACGCGTCCGACAGCCGCATGCAGAACAAGATCCGGCTGGCACAGGAGCAGAAGGTGCCGTACATGCTCGTGCTCGGCGACCGCGAGGTGGAGTCGCGGACGGTGGCCCTCCGGGCGCGGTCGGGGACGCAGGAGCAGGGCGTAGGATGGGAGGCGATCGCCGACCGGCTCGCCCGGGAAGTGGCCGAGAAGGCCCGGTGAGAGGCGCCTCGCGCCGCCGCGCCTCGGCATGGTATATTCCCGCGGGCGTCGAGCCCGGGCGTGAGCATGCCCGGGCGGTCGGGACGTCCGCGGAGCACGTACGAAGGGGTCGAACCTGAGCCGAGACCTGCGTGTCAACCACATGATCCGGGTCCCGCAGGTGCGGGTCGTGGACGAGGACGGTGCCCAGCTCGGGGTCATGCCCACGGGCGAGGCCCTCCGGCTGGCGCAGGATCGCGGCTACGACCTCGTCGAGGTCGCGCCCACGGCATCGCCGCCGGTGGTGAAGCTCCTCGACTTCGGCCAGTACAAGTACGAGCTCGCGAAGCGCGAGAAGGAAGCCAAGCGGCGGTCGCGCTCGGTCGAGTTCAAGGAGATCAGGCTCAAGCCGAAGATCGGGACGGGCGACTTCGACACGAAGGTCAACCGGGCGATCCAGTTCCTCGAGGACGGCGATCGCATCAAGGTGACGGTCCAGTTCCGCGGCCGGGAGCTCACGCACCCGGAGATCGGCCGGAACCTCCTCGCGAAGTTCACCGACCGGGTGAAGGACCACGGGGTGCTCGAGAGGGCGCCGCTGCTGGAGGGCCGGGCGATGCACATCGTCATCGCCTCCAGCCACAAGCCGAAGACGCGCGAGCCCGGAGCCGCCGCCCCCGCGGCGACACCGCAGGCCGCCGGGTCAACGCCGGAAGCGGCCCCCGCCGCCCCGGCCAGGATGGACACGATGCCGGAAGCGGCCCCCGCCGCCCCGGCCGAGCCGGCGGCGCCGGCGCCGACGGGAGAGTGAAGTCACCGTGCCGAAGATGAAGAGCCACAAGGCCGCGCAGAAGCGGATCGGGAAGACCGGGACCGGGAAGCCCGTCCGGGTCATCTCGTGGCGCGGCCACCACCTCGAGATCAAGAGCTCGCGCCGGACCCGGCGCTACGCGGGCAAGGCCCTCATCGGGCGCGAGCACCGCGAGCAGGTCCGCCGACTCCTTCCGTACCTGTAGGAGCATCGCCGGCACATGGCACGCGTGAAGAGGGGCGTCACCGCCCATAAGCGACACAAGCGGCTCCTCCAGGATGCCGAGGGGCGGAGGGGCACGCGCTCCACGCTCGTCAAGCCCGCGCGCGAGGCGCTCCTCCACGCGATGGCGTACGCCACCCGCGACCGGAAGGCGCGCAAGCGCCAGCTGCGGGAGCTCTGGATCATCCGCATCAACGCCGCCGCCCGCCAGAACGGCATCACGTACGGGAGGCTCATCGCCGGCCTGAAGAAGGCGGACATCGAGCTTGACCGCAAGATCCTCGCCGACCTCGCGGTGCGCGACGCGGGCACCTTCGCGCGGATCGCGGAGGCCGCGAAGAGCGCCTGACCGGCCCGCCCGTCGGGTCCGTCCTCGCCTCTCACGAGCCCTCGCCACCGACGCGGCCGGCGGGGGCTCCGCCTTCCCGGCGGAGCGGCCGCACCGTACACCACACACAGGAGCCGGCACCGTGGACCTCGCGACGATGACCGCCCAGCTCGAGCGCCTCCGGGCGGACGCGCTCGCGGCCGTCGCGGCGGCCGCCGACCCGGCCGGCCTGGACGCGGTGCAGCTCGAGTTCCTCGGCCGGAAGGGCGCACTGACAGAGGTGCTCCGCGGGATCGGCGGCCTGCCGGCGGAGGACCGTCCGCGCGTCGGTGCCGTCGCGAACGACGTCCGCGAGGTCGTCGAGGCGGCCATCGCCGCACACGGCGTCGACCTCCGCGGGGCTGCGATGGCGGCCCGCCTGGCGGCGGAGGCGGTCGACGTCACGACCCCCGGCCGCCGGATCGCGCGCGGCACGCGGCACCCGGTGGCCGAGACGATCGCGGCGATCGACGAGGTGTTCGGGCGGTTCGGGTTCGTCGTCTTCGAGGGACCGGAGATCGAGGACGACGTCACCAACTTCCAGATGCTCAACATCCCGTCGGACCACCCGGCCCGCGACCTCTGGGACACGCTGTACGTGGACATCCCGGACCACCTGCTCCGGACGCACACCTCCCCGGGGCAGATCCGCGTGATGCGCGAGACGCGCCCGCCGATCCGCGCACTCCTGCCCGGGCGGTGCTTCCGCTACGAGGCCGTGGACGCGAGCCACGGGTTCGAGTTCCACCAGGTCGAGGGGCTCATGGTGGACGAGGGGACGAGCCTCGCGGACCTGCGGGGGCTCCTCGACGAGTTCGCCCACGCCCTCTTCGGCGCGGGGCGCGCCACGCGGTTCCGGCCCGGCTACTACCCGTTCACGGAGCCGTCCGTCGCGTTCGACGTCGGGTGCGTCGTGTGCGACGGCGTCGGGTGCCCCGCGTGCGGGCGGTCGGGGTGGATGACGATCCTCGGGGCGGGGATGGTGCACCCGGTCGTCCTCCGCAACGGCGGCATCGACCCCGAGACGTACCAGGGTTTCGCCTTCGGCATGGGCGTCGAGCGGATCGCCATGCTCCGCCACGGCATCCACGACCTGCGCCTGTTCATGGAGGGCGACCTCCGCTTCCTGGGGCAGTTCCGATGAGGGTCCCGCTCTCCTGGCTCCGCGACCATGTCGACGTGGACCTGGACCCCGCCGTCCTCGCCGAACGCCTGACCCTGCTGGGCATGGAGGTGAAGTCGATCGAGCGCTGGGGGGCCGAGTGGCGCTCGGTCGTCGTCGGCGAGCTGCTCACCGTCGAGAGTCACCCGCGCGCGGACCGGCTCTCCCTCACGACCGTGACCGTGGGCGCGGGTGAGCCGCTGCGGATCGTCTGCGGCGCGACGAACATCGCGCCGGGCCAGCGCGTGCCGGTCGCCCTGCCGGGCGCCGTCCTGCCGGGCGAACGGCGGATCGAGCGCACCGAGAAGATGGGCGTGGTGAGCGAGGGGATGCTCTGCTCGGGCGACGAGCTCCAGCTCACGACCGACGCGGACGGCATCCTCATCCTGCCGGCGGAGACACCGCTCGGCGCCGACCTGTCCGACCTGTACGGCGACGTGGTCCTCGACGTGGACGTGAAGCCCAACCGGGGCGACGCGCTGAGCCTCGTCGGGCTGGCCCGGGAGGTCTCGGCGATCACGGGCGCGCCGGTCAGATCGCCGGCCGTCACGCTCGACGAGGTGGACCCGGAGGTCGCGCGACGGCTCCGCGTGGTGGTGGAGGAGCCCGCGCTGTGCACCCGGTTCGTCGGGCGGTGGGTGACCGGGGTGACGGTGGGACCCTCGCCGGACCTCGTGCAGATGCGGCTGCGCGCCGCCGGGATGCGCCCGGTGAGCAACGTGGTCGACGCCTCGAACTACGTGATGCTCGAGATCGGCAAGCCCACCCACGCCTTCGATGCACGGGCGGTGCACGACGGGACGATCGTGGTCCGCCGCGCACGGGCGGGGGAGCGGCTCGAGACGCTCGACCACGTGGACCGGGCGCTCGACCCGGAGACCCTGATCATCGCGGACCCCGCGGGGCCGATCGGAATCGCGGGCGTGATGGGCGGAGCGGGGTCCGAGGTCTCGGAGTCGACGACGGACGTCGTCGTCGAGTCGGCGATCTTCGACCCGGTGAGCATCAGGCGGACGGGCCAGCGCTACGCCCTCCGGTCCGAGGCGAGCCTGCGGTTCGAGAAGGGCCAGGACGTGCCGACCGCGCGGATCGGCGCGGACCGGGTCGCGGCCCTCATCGTCGCGTGGTCCGGCGGGTCGGTCCTCCGCGGGCGCGTGGACACGGACCCGCGGGAGCCCGGTCCCTCGCGCGTCGCGTTCCGCCCGGCGCGCGTCGAGCGGCTGCTCGGGACGACCCGGACGGCCGCGGGGCAGCGCGCGCTGCTGGCGCGCGTCGGGGTCGCGACGGAGGATGCGCCGGACGGGACGCCGGTGGTCGTCGCCGCCGGCCCGGACCCCCTCGTCGTGCAGCCCGCTGAAGAGGCGGTCGTCGCGCTCGTGCCCACGTGGCGACGCGACATCCTCATCGAGGCCGACGTGGCGGAGGAGATCGCGCGCGTCGGAGGGTACGACGCGGTGCCGACCCGCACGCCCGAGACGCTCATGCCGGCCTTCCGGCCATCGCCGCTCGGCGTGCGCGACGCGATCCGGGAAGCGCTCGTGGGCGTCGGGTTCACCGAGGTCGTCACGCACGCCCTCGTGGCCCCGCGGTCGCTCGTCGACCTCCCGTGGCCGGACGACACGGAGGTCCCGGCCGGGGAGGCGGCATCCGGCGGCCGGCTCGTGACGGTGCGGAACCCGCTCTCCCAGCAGCACTCGGTCCTGCGCCAGCACCTGCCCGCCAGCCTGCTCGACGTGCTCGTCGTGAACGAGCGTCACGGAGCGGAGCGGGTGGCGGTCTTCGAGGTCGGCAAGGGGTACGCGGCCGACGGTCCACGCGCGCGCGAATGGTGGCGCGTCGCGTTCCTCCTCGCGGGCCACGCGGAGCCGTCCGCGTGGAACCGCCCTGCCCGAGCCGCGGACCTCGACGACGCGAAGGGGGTCGTGGAGGTCGTCGCCGAGCGACTCGGCCTCGAGCCTGTGACGTTCGAGCCCGATCGGCGGGGGATGCCGTTCCATCCCGGCCGCGCGGCGCGCGTGACCGCTCGCCTTGCCGCGTCGGGCGGCCCTCGCCCCACCGGGTTCGTCATGGCCGAGGGCGACCTCACCGTGTCGGGTCACGTCGCGGAGCTCCACCCGTCGGTCGCGGAGCGCTGGGAGCTCCGGACGCCCCGCGTGCTCCTCGCCGAGCTGGCCGTCGCCGGGCTGGGCGGCGGGACGCTCGACCCCGCCCGCGCGCGCCCGCTGCCCAGGTTCCAGGCCGTGGACCGCGACCTGGCGGTCGTCGTCGCGGAGGACATCCCGGCGGCGGCGGTCGTCGAGGCGGCACGACGCGCCGCCGGGGACCTGCTCCGGGAGATCCGGCTGTTCGACGTGTACCGCGGGGCGCCGCTCGACGAGCGGGAGAAGAGCGTGGCCATCCGGTTCGTGCTCCAGGCGGCGGACCGGACGCTCACCGACGCGGAGGTCGAGGCGATCGCGGCGGGCATCGCGTCCGCGCTCGGCGCGGAGGTGGGAGGCCGCATCCGCACCTGACGCGGTGCGCCGCCGCGCCGGAGCGCGCGAGCGGACGGCGGGCGGGTCGCGGCCGGGTGCTATCCTCGGCGGCGGGACCGATGGAGTCCCGGGTTCTCGGGGGAGGATCGGGTGACCCAGTACGGGGTCGCGCTCTTCGACCTGCTGTTCATCGCGGCGCTCCTCGGCGGGTTCGTCGCCGGCTTCGTGCAGGGCGTGGTCCGGCGGCTGCTCGGCATCGCGGCGACGATGATCGCCTTCCTGCTCGCGGCGAACCTGCGGGTCCCGGTCGGCGAGATCCTCGCCGACAGCTGGACGCAGTTCCCGCCCGACTACGTGATGATGCTGGCCTTCCTCGGGCTCTTCGTCATCTTCGACATCTTCGCCACGGTCCTCATCCAGGGCTTCTACCACCGGGCGCCCGTCGTCGAGGACAAGGAGTGGGTGGACGAGATCCTCGGCGGGGTGCTCGGCGTCGTCCAGGCGCTCCTCCTGCTGGGCATCGCCGCGATCATCCTCGGCTCGTACTTCGGCGCGCCCACCGAGGTGTACGACCCCGACGAGTTCGGGATCCTCCGCACCGTGTACGACGGGATCGTCCTCTCGACGACGGGTACGTTCATCCTCGAGCGCATGGTCCCAGTGTTCATGGCCCTGGGCGGACCGCTGATCCCGGACTCCCTGCGCCTCCTGTTCGTCCGCTGAGCGCGCACCCTCCTGTCGCGGAACGCGACGGCGCCCGACCGTTCCCCCGCGACCTGCTCGAGCGTGGACCGCTGGAGGCCGCGGGAGCCCTTCTCGGCGCCCTGCTCGTCCGTGAGGACGACGCGGGGGTCCGCGCCGGCCTGATCGTCGAGGTCGAGGCGTACGGCGGGCCGGCGGACCGCGCGTCGCACGCCCGATCCGGCCCGACGGCGCGCAACGCGCCGATGTTCGGCCCGGCCGGGCACGCCTACGTCTATCGTGTGTACGGCATGCATCTCTGCCTGAACGTCGTCGCCGGGACCGACGGCGAGGCCTCCGCGGTCCTCGTCCGCGCCGTCGAGCCCGTCTCCGGCATCGACGCGATGCGCCGTGCCCGCGTCGCGGCCGCGGCCGCCGGACGGCGCGTGCGCGACCCGGCGCGCGACGCGTCGGCCGCGCGCGGGGTCGCGCGCCTGCAGGCCGACCGGCTCGTCTCCGGTCCGGGCCTCGTGGGCGCCGCGTTCTCCGTGGACCCCTCGATGAACGGGGCGGACCTCTGCGCCGACGGCCCGCTCCGGCTCCGGCTGGCTGCCACGCGCCCATCGGTCGTGCTCGCGGGCCCGCGGGTCGGTGTCGCGTACGCCGGCCCGCCCTGGGCGGCCCGGCCGTGGCGGCTGGCGCTCGCGGACAGCGCCGCGACCTCCCGGCCGACCAGCACGCTGCGGCCGCCGACGGCGGACGGCAGGGCGCGCCGCTGATGGACGCCAAGTCCATCGCGCTCCTCGAGTTCCCGTCCGTCCGGGCCCGGCTCGCCGACGCGACGCAGTTCCCGCCCGGCCAGCGGCTCGCCGAGGGCCTGGAACCGTCGACGGACCCCGTCGTCGTGGCGCGCGCGCTCCAGGAGACGGACGAGGCCCGCGCCCTCCTTCGCGAGCGGCCCGGCGTCGGGATCGGAGGCGCGCACGACATCGGCCCGCCCGTGGGGCGCGCGGCACGGGGCGGTCGCCTGGACGCGGCCCAGTTCGTCTCCATCGCCGAGACGCTCGAGGCGGCGAGCCGGTTGGCGGAGGCGCTCGCGGGCGAGCGGCGCCCGTTGGTGCGCGACCTGGGCCGGGCGATCCAGCCGCTCCCGGCGCTCCGCAGCGTGCTGGAGCGCAGCTTCGATCCGACGGGCGAGCTTCTCGACAGCGCCTCGCCGCGCCTCGGCGGCCTGCGCCGCGCGGTGCGCATCGCGTACGAGCGGCTCCGGGCGCGCCTGGACACGCTCGTCCACTCGTCCGAGCTGGGGAGCGTCCTGCAGGAGCCGATCATCACGCTCCGCAACGGACGCTACGTGGTGCCGGTCCGCGCCGAGGCCCGGGGCCGCGTGAAGGGGATCGTGCACGACGCGTCCGGGAGCGGGCAGACCGTGTTCGTCGAGCCCCTCGTGGCGATCGAGCTCGGGAACGTCTGGCGCGAGGCGCAGCTCGCCGAGGAGGTCGAGATCGAGCGGATCCTCGACGAGCTCTCGGCGCTCGTGGGAGCCAACGCGCCGGCCCTCGGTGCGACGCTCGAGGCGCTCGCGCGGTTCGACCTGTGGAGCGCGAAGGCCCGACTTGCCGGAGAGATGGACGGGACCCGGGCAGAGACCTCCGCCTCGACGCGCATCGTCCTGCGTGGCGCGCGCCACCCCGGCCTGTCCGGTCGCGTCGTCCCGATCGACGTGGAGCTCGGCGGCGACTTCACCGCCCTCGTCGTGACGGGCCCCAACACGGGCGGCAAGACCGTCACGCTCCGCACGATCGGCCTGCTCTGCCTCATGCACCAGGCCGGGCTGCACGTCCCGGCGGAGGCGGGGAGTGAGCTGCCCATCCTCCGCGACGTCTTCGCGGACATCGGAGACGAGCAGTCGGTCGCCCAGTCGCTCTCGACGTTCTCCGGGCATCTCCGCTCGATCACCCGGATCGTGGACGCCGCGGGGCCCGACACGCTCGTGCTCCTCGACGAGCTCGGTGCCGGGACGGACCCGACGGAGGGCTCGGCGCTCGCGCAGGCGCTGCTCGACCACTTCATCCGATCGGGCGCGCTCGTCGCGGCGACCACCCACTACGCCGAGCTCAAGGTGTACGCCCACGCGACCCCGTCGGCTCGCAACGCCTCGGTCGAGTTCGACCTCGAGACCCTCAGCCCCACATACCGGGTGTCGATCGGCCTCCCGGGGACGAGCCACGCCTTCCAGATCGCGGAGCGGCTCGGGCTGCCGACCGTGATCGTGGACGACGCGAGGTCGCGCCTGACGGAGGGGCAGGTCGCCTTCGAGGAGACGCTCGCGTCCATCCGCCGGCACGAGGGCGAAGCCGTGGACGCCCTCGCACGGGCGCGGACCATGGAGGCTCGGGCCGCCGAATCGCGCCGGCAGGCCGACGAGGAACGCCGCCGCGCGCGCGCCGAGCGCGACGAGGCGGTGAAGGCGGCGCGCCTGGAGACCGAGCGGATCGTCTCCTCCCTGCGGGACGAGGTGCGCGCTGCCCGGAAGCGGCTCGAGCGGGAGGCGGTGACGACCACGGCTCTCGACCGCATCGAGCGCACCGCCGAGGAGCACCTCGCCCAGCTGCCCTCCATCGAAGAGCCTGCGCCGCAGCCGGAGGCGCCCGTGGCGGTCGCCTGGCGCGTCGGGATGCGCGCCCGGAGCCGCTCGCGCGGGTGGGACGGCCGGATCGCGGCGCTCGAGCGCGGTGGGCGCCGCGCCACGCTGGAGGTCGGCGGGATGCGGGTGACCGTGGAGACCGACGACCTCGTGCCGGCCGGGGCGGCCTCGGAGCCGGCACCGCCGGCGAGGCGGCCCGAGGCGGGATCGTCCGGCGGGTCGATCCCGCGCCTCCGCCTGGAGCGCGCGCGGACGGTCGCGTCCTCGCTCGACCTTCGCGGCGCCCGCGTGGACGAGGCGCTCGAGATGCTCGGGCGCTATCTCGACGATGCCGCGCTCGCAGGCCTGGAGCGGGCGACGATCGTCCACGGGCTCGGCACCGGGGCGCTGCGCGACGCGGTGCGGGCGGCCGTCGCGTCGAGCCCCCTCGTCCGCTCGTGGCGTCCCGGCGCCCGCGGCGAGGGCGGGGACGGAGCGACGATCGTCGAGCTCTGAGTCAGCCGGGGACGGGCCGCGACGTCAGGGGACTGGCGGGGTGGCCGCCGGTGCGGGCGTGTCCCAGGGGAACGGCTCCTGCGTCGCGCCGGGGTCCGTGCCGGGATCCAGCCAGTCGTCGGTGGGGAACAGGGTCTCCTCGGGCATCGGCTCGCACTTGTCCGAGGGCGGCATCTCCGCGCCCCATGACGCGCCGAAGGGCATCCACCCGCCCGACTGGTAGAAGTACGAGGTGGGCGTCCGCTCCGGCCCGCCGCGGACCCCGGCGCCCTTCTCGGCGCGCTTGATCCAGCCGAGGTTGAACGGCTTCCACTGCGGGAAGGCGCTCTCGACGTTGGAGAGGTCGAGGAAGGTCTCCTTCTCCATCGGCCCCGTGCATCCCTCCTGCCAGAGGTCGCCGGTGGCGCTGTCGATCTCGACCTCGGTCTTCGTGTCGTCCCGCTTCGTGGGGACCGTGCCGTCGATGAAGATCTCCGTCACCGTCTTCGTCGTGCCGGGGCCGGGGAGCAGCCCCGACCACGCGTCCACCTTGGCGCTGACGATGCCCTTGGGCTCGACGAAGTCGGCGATCGGCAGGGACTTCGTCACCTCGTTCATGAACTCCTGCCAGAGCGAGGCCGCGGACTCGAGCGCGACGACGCCCTCGGGCGGCGCGCTGTTGTCGCTGTTGCCCATCCACGCGACGGTCACGATGGCGGGCTTCTTCTTGTCCTTGGGCGGGGCGACGAAGCCGGCCGCGGTCAGGTCGATCGTCGCGTCCGTGGTGCCCGTCTTGAGCGCCGCGGGCCGGCGCGTGCCCGCCGCGTTCGTCAGCCTGCGCGCGCTCCAGAACGGGTTCTTCGCCGGGTCGGTGTTGGAGGCGAGGATGTCCGTCATGATGAACGCCGCCTGCGGGCTGACGACCTTCGTCGTCTTCGCCTTCGTTCCCGGGACGGGCCAGATCGTGTTGCCCTGCGGGTCGGTGACCTTGAGGATCGTGGTTCGCGGGACCAGCACGCCGCCGTTGGCGATCGCGCCGTACGCGCTCGCGAGGTCGTTCATGTGGACCTCCGCCGTCCCGATCGCCACGGAGAGCCCGGGGTCCACCCCATCCTGGAACCGGATGCCGAAGCGCCGGGCGGTCTGGAGGACGTGGTCCACCCCGTTGTACGCCGCGGCCTTGATGGCCGGGATGTTGAGCGAGACCTGCAGCGCCTGACGCAGGCGGAGCGGGCCGCGCTCCATCCGGTCGGCGTCGGTGGGGGTCCAGCCACCCCCGAAGTCCGTCACGACGTCCATGAACATGGAGGCCGCGGTGAGGGTCCCGTCCTCGATCCCCGTGATGTAGTTGATCGGCTTGAACGCGGACCCGGGCTGCCGCCAGCCGTCCGCCATGACGTCGAACTGGGGCTGGAACTTCTTGCTCTTGCCCGAGAGGTAGTACCCCGCGCTCCCCGTGTGCGCGAGGACCTGGCCCGTGCGGTAGTCGATGGAGGTGATCGCGGCGTTGTTGACGCCCTTGCCCTCCATGTTCTTCAGCCAGTCGCGGTACGGCACCTTGAGCGCCTTGTAGTACGTGGCGGGCTTCTTCTGCACCGGACCGCGACCGGCGGCGTTCGACCACTTCTCGGCGGCCTTCTGCATGTTCCAGTCGAGAGTGGTCACGACCTTGTAGCCGCCTGTGTCGATCTGCTGGCAGTCCTGCCCGGCGTCCGGCCCGCAGAGGATCTTCGCGAGCTCGCGGCGGACCTGCCACACGAAGTGGGGGGCCCGCCAGCGCGGTGCGGTCTGCGCAGCGAGGACGACGGGCTCCGACTTCGCCTTCTCGTAGTCCGCCTCGGTGTACTGGGCGCCCGTCAGCACGCTGCGGGCCTTCATCAGCTCGAGGACGTGGTTCCGGCGGACGACGATCGTCGCGTCGGGCGGCACGACGAGCTGGGTCTTGCCGTCCGCCGCCTCCTTCTCCACCGCGTTGGCGACGAGGTCGTAGTCCGACGGCGACTGCGGGATGGCGGCGAGGATCGCCGCCTGGGCCAGGGTCAGCTTCGTGAGGTCGGTCACGCCGAAGTAGCTGCGCGCCGCCGCCTTCACGCCGTAGCTGTTGTTTCCGTAGAAGTTCTGGTTCAGGTAGAGGGCCATGATCCGCTGCTTGCCCTCTTCGCCCGGGTACTCCTGCGTGAGGCGGATCGACTGGATGATCTCCTTGATCTTCCGCTCGTAGACCGAGCCCGCGAAGGCGGATTCGGGGAGCAGCCGCGCGCGCACGAGCTGCTGCGTGATCGACGAGGCCCCGCCGGTGCTGGAGATCGCGGCGCGGGCGATGCCGAGCGGGTCGAACCCGGCGTTCTCCCAGAAGGACTTGTCCTCGATCGCGGTGGTCGCGTCCACGAGGATGCCCGGGATCTGGTCGAACTCGACGACCTGCCGCTTCTCCTGCGCGAACGTCGCGAGCTGGACCTTGCCCGTCCGGTCGTAGACAGTCGTCTCCTGGTTGAACGTGAGGTTCTCGAGGAGCGCCTTGGGATCCGGCAGGTCCCGGCTGAACGACGAATACGCCCCGACGGCCGCGGCGAAGCCCATCGAGCCGAGGACGAGGAAGGAGGCGAAGAGGAGAAGCGGGAGCGCGATCGCGATGCCGCGACCCGCATTCGTGCCGCCCGATCGCCGGGCCGCACCGTTGCGCCGTTCACGCTGGCGCCGCGCGGTGCTGGTCTGCATACCGCCGAGACGATAGCATGGAACGCCGTGAAGCCCTCTCGACGGAGCCTGCCGGCCCGATGACCGCCCGCGCGGCGGGGCCGGACGGCCCGCTCTCCACGCTGCTCGACGACCTGCGCTGGCGCGGGCTCATCCACGCCACCTCCGCGGGCCTGCCCGAGCGCCTCGCGACGGACGCCGCGATCGCGGCGTACAACGGGTTCGACCCCACCGCCGCCTCCCTGCACGTCGGGCACCTCGTGCCGGCCTTCGGGCTCATGCGCCTGCAGCGCCGCGGCGTCCGCCCGGTCGCGCTCGTGGGGGGTGCGACGGGCATGGTGGGGGATCCGTCCGGCCGGTCGTCCGAGCGCGTGCTGCTCGACCGGGAGGTCGTGGACGCCAACGCAGCGGCGATCCGCCGCCAGCTGGAGCGCTTCCTGGACTTCTCGCCCGGGCCGACGCAGGCGGAGATGGCGAACAACCTCGACTGGCTGGGCCCGGTCGGCCTGCTCGACTTCCTCCGGGACGTCGGGAAGCACTTCACGATCCCGTACATGCTCGCGAAGGACTCGGTCCAGCTCAGGCTCGCCGGCGGCCTCTCGTTCACCGAGTTCAGCTACATGCTCCTCCAGTCCGCCGACTTCCTGCATCTCTACCGCGAGCGCGGCGTCGAGCTCCAGGCGGGCGGCGCGGACCAGTGGGGGAACATCACCGCGGGGATGGAGCTCATCCGGCGCGTGGAGGGACGCGCCGAAGGGCACGAGCCCGCGCACGGCCTGTCGTACCCGCTGCTCCTCACGCCCTCGGGGGCCAAGTTCGGCAAGAGCGAGGGCGGCGAGTCGGTGTGGCTCGACCCGGCGATGACGTCGCCGTACCGCTTCTACCAGTACTGGATCGACGCGGACGACCGCGACGTGCCCGTCTACCTCCGCTGGTTCACGCTGATGGGCCGCGACGAGGTCGAGGCGCTGGAGGCCGAGCGCGACGCGCGGCCGGAGGCGCGAGCGGCACAGCGGGCGCTCGCCCGGGACATCACGGAGCGGGTCCATGGCGCCCGGGCGGCCGACGAGGTCGAACGGGTGAGCCGGATCCTCTTCGGCGGGGATCCCGTCCAGGCGGACGCCGCGACGCTCGAAGCCGTCGCCCGCGAGATCCCCACGGCGGCCTGGCCCGAGGCTGAGCCGCGGACGGTCACGGACGTGGCCATCGCGGCGGGCGCGGCGGCCTCGCGCGGCGAGGCGCGGCGGCTCGTCGAGCAGGGCGGGCTCAGCCTGAACGGGCGGACTGTCGAGAGCGCTGCCGCACCGGTCGGCGCGGAGGCGCTCCTCGCCGGCAGGTTCCTCCTCATCCGCCGGGGGCGGCGCGACTACCGGATGCTCGTCCGCGGCCGAAGGACGCCGTGACCGGGGCCGCGTCGCGCGTCTGCCTCCGGTGCGGCTACGCGTCCTCCACCGCGGGGACGTTCTGCCGGCGCTGCGGCCTGCCGTACGGTGCGGAACCGCCGGTCACGGCCGACGATGCGCCCGCGGAGTGTCCCCTCTGCTACGCGCGGGCGGACCGCTCCGGGATGTACCCGGCACCGACCGGGGGGCGCACGACGTACGAGCAGCACGCCTACGACCACGAGGTCCGCCCGGTGGGGGACGACGACTGGCTCGAGACGCTGCGCGACGGCGACGACATCGTGATCGGACGGTGGCGGGCGCCGTTCGCGTTGACGCGCCGGTATCTCGTCACCGGCCAGTGGGACGGGGGTCGCGAGCGCACCTACGTCCACAACGCGGTGATCCTCGCGATGGTCGGCGCTTCGCGCGACGCGGAGGGGAGGGGGCCGGCGCAGCCGCCGGCGGCCACCGGCCGCCGGCGGTTCGGGATCCTCCGGCGTCCGGCGTCCGGCCGGCCGGAGGCCTCGTCGAACGGGAGCGGCGGGGCGCCGCCCGACGATGTCGCGGACGCCCGGCGTGCGGTCGACTCGGTGCGCGAGCGCTACCTGGCGGCGTCGCGACGGTGAGACGACGAGGCCCCGCACGCGATGCGGGGCCTCGATCCGGAGCCGGGGACCGCGGTCAGTGCCCGGCGGCCTCGACCTCCTTGCGGTGGGCCTCGACGATCTTGTCCGCGACGTGCCCCGGGACGTCCTCGTAGTGGTCCAGCTCCGAGCTGAACGTCCCGCGGCCGCCGGTGATCGACCGCAGCTCCGTCGCATACCCGAACAGCTCGGACTGGGGGACGTGCGCGGTGATGATCTGCGTCCCGCCGGCCGAGTCCAGCCCGAGCACACGGCCGCGCCGGCCGTTGAGGTCGCGGCTCACGTCACCCATGAAGCGCTCCGGGACGCGGACCGTCACCGCCATGATCGGCTCCATGAGCACGGGCTTCGCGTCCTGGACACCCTGCTTGAGCGCCATCGACGCGGCGATCTGGAACGAGAGGTCGTTCGAGTCCACCGGGTGGAACGATCCGTCGTACAGAGTGGCCCGGAAGTCCACGAGCGGGTATCCGGCGATCACGCCCTCGGTGGCCGCGGCGCGGATGCCCTTCTCGACGCCCGGGAAGAAGTTGCGCGGCACGGAGCCGCCGACCACGCGCTCGGCGAACTCGACGCCGCCGCCCGGGTTGGGCTCCAGCTCGATCCACACGTCGCCGAACATCCCGTGGCCGCCGGTCTGCTTCTTGTAGCGCCCATGCGACTGGGTCTTGCCGCGGATCGTCTCCCGGTACGCCACCTTGGGCGTGTGCGTGACGATGGCCGCGCCGAACTTGCGCTTCACGCGCTCGCCGATCACCGCGACGTGGGTCTCGCCCATCGCGACGAGCAGCTGCTCGCCGGCATCGCTCCGCTCGACCCGGGCCGTGGGCTCCTCCTCGAGCATCCGCTGCAGGGCGGGGCCCATCTTGTCGAGATCCGCCTTCGTCTGCGGCTCGATCGCCACGACGAGGGTGGGGTCCGGGAAGACGAGCGGGGGAAGCCGGAGCGGCTTCTCCTTGACGGAGAACGTGTCGCCGGTCGCGGTGACCGCGAGCTTCGCGATCGCGCCGATCTCCCCGGCCTTGAGCTCGCCGACCGGCTCCTGGTCCTTGCCGTGGAGGAGGAGCAGCTGCCCGATGCGCTCGTCCTCGCTGCGCGTGGAGTTCCATGCGTGGCCCTGGCTCTTGAGCGTCCCGCTCACGACGCGCAGGTACGTGATCCGGCCGACGTGCTGGTCGGCGGCGGTCTTGAAGACGCGCACGAGAAGCGGTCCGGCCGGGTCGGGCATGACCTCCACGCCGTCGCCCGTCCTGGCGTCGGTCGCGGCGACCGCCCCCTCCTCGAGCGGGGAGGGGAGGTAGCGCACGATCGCGTCGGCGAGGCCGCGGACGCCGATCCCCTTCGCGGCGCTCGCGACCAGGACGGGCGCGATGATCGCGTCCTTGACGGCCGCGTGGACCACCTTCTCGAACTCGGCGTCCGTGATCTCCTCGCCCTCGAGGTACTTCATCAGGACCTCGTCGTCCGCCTCGGCAGCGGCCTCGAGCAGCTGCTCGCGGCGGCGGGCCACCTCGGCGGAGAGGGCGTCGGGGATCGCGGTCTCGACCTCGGCCTTGCCGTCCCAGCGGTACGCCTTCCCGTGCACGAGGTCCACGTATCCCTCGAACGCGTCGGCGGCGCCGAGCGCGACGTGGAGGGGCGCCATCTTGTCGCCGAACGCCGCGCGCAGCGCGTCGAGGGCCGCCCCGGGATCGGCGTTCTCGCGGTCGCACTTGGTGATGACGACGAGGGCGGGCATGCGGTGCTCGCGGCCGAGGGAGACGGCGAGCTCCGTCCCGGCCTCCACGCCGCCGCTGGCGTCCATGAGGATCACGGCGCCGTCCGCGGCCGCGTAGCCCATGACCACCTCGGCGGCGAAGTCCGGATATCCCGGCGTGTCGAGGAGCGTGATGCGGGTGGCGGCGTGGTCGAGCGAGGCGACCGAGAGGCTCAGCGACTGCTTGCGCTTGTGCTCCTCGGGCTCGTAGTCGAGGCTCGCGGTGCCGTCGTCCACGCGGCCGATGCGGGTGAGGGCGCCGCCCTCGAAGAGGAGCCTCTCGGCGAGCGTCGTCTTCCCCGCGCCCTGATGCGCGGCGATGACGACGCTCCGGAGGTGGGGGAGGTCGACGCTCTTGGTCGTGGTCACGCCGGGGTCCTCATGCGGAAGGTGACGGGGCGGCGCGGGCCGGGGCCGGGTCGGCCGCCGTGGTCGTTCCGCACATGATACCCGGCGGACAGGCCCATCCCCGCGCGCGGTCGCGGCACGGCCGGGGCGGCCGGCGGGGCCGGAGGCACGTCGGCGCTCCCGTATACTTCGGGCCATGTCCGGCCACAGCAAATGGTCCACGATCAAGCGCCAGAAGGGCGCGAACGACGCCAAGCGCGGCGCGCTCTTCACCAAGGTCGCACGCGAGATCATCATCGCCGCGCGGATGGGCGGGCCAGATCCCGACGCCAACTACCGGCTCCGCCTCGCGATCGAGAAGGCGCGGTCGGTCAACATGCCGATGGACAACATCAAGCGCGCCATCGAGCGGGGCGCCGGCAGCGGCGAGAGCGAGACCTACGAGGAGATCGTCTACGAGGGCTACGGTCCCGGCGGCGTGGCGGTCCTCGTGGAGGCGCAGACGGACAACCGCAACCGGACGGCTGCCGAGGTCCGCTCCATGTTCACGAAGACCGGCGGCCAGCTCGCGGGGTCCGGGGCGGTCGCGTGGCAGTTCGAGCAGCGCGGCGTCATCGCCGTCCCGCGGCCGGGCGCCGACGCCGACGAGGTCGCGCTCATCGCGATCGACGGCGGCGCGTCGGACATCGACACGGACGCCGACCCGATCGAGGTGTACACGGAGCCGGGCGACCTCGAAGGGGTGCGCAGGTCGCTCGAGGCGGCGGGCGTGAAGGTCGAGTCGGCCGAGATCGCGATGATCGCGAAGAACACCGTCGAGCTGGACGCGCACAAGGCGCGCCAGGCCCTCCGCCTCGTCGAGCTCCTCGAGGACCTCGACGACGTGCAGCGGGTCACCGCGAACTTCGACATCCCGGAGGAGGTCTTCGCAGAGGTCGCGGGGTGATCGTCCTCGGGGTGGACCCCGGGACCGCCGCGGTCGGCTTCGGCATCGTGGAAGCACGCGGCGCGGCCCTGCGGGACCTCGGCCACGGCTGCATCACGACCTCTCCCGAGCTGCCGTTGCCCGTTCGGCTCCTGCGCATCCATGACGGCATCGCGGACCTCATCGGACGGTGCTCGCCGAACGTCGTGGCCGTCGAGCGGATCTACTTCCAGACCAACGCGCAGACGGCCGTCGCGGTCGGGCACGCGCGCGGCGTCATCCTCCTCGCGGCGGCCCGCGCAGGGGTGCCCGTCGTCGAGGCGACGCCCAACGAGGTGAAGCAGGCCGTCACGGGCCATGGCGCCGCCGACAAGCGGCAGGTGCAGCGCATGGTGCGGACGATCCTCGCGCTCGACGCCGAGCCCCGGCCCGACGACGCCGCCGACGCGCTCGCCGTCGCGATCTGGGCGGCCCATGCCGTCGGGGCGCCCGCGACCGCCACTCCGGCGCCGCTGCTCGACCGTGCCGCCGTCGGGCCGCTCGCGGCAGGCCCGTCCCCGTACGAGCGCGCGGTGCGCGAAGCGCTCGATGCGGAGCGGCGGGCGGCCGGCGACGCACGACGCCCCGCGGACGGGGCGGATGGCGCCGGCTCGCGCGGGAGCCCCGCGCGCAACAAGGCCGGGACGCGCCCGTGATCGCCTCGCTCGACGGGACTGTCGGCGCGGTCTCGGCCGACTCCCTCGTCGTCGAGGTCGGCGGCATCGGCTACCGCGTGTTCGGGGCGCCGTCGCTGCTCGCCGCCGCCGTGCCGGGCTCGCGCCTCAAGGTCCACACGTACCACCTCGTGCGCGAGGACCAGCAGGCGCTGTACGGGTTCACGACCGCCGGCGAGCTCGGGTTCTTCACCCTGCTCCTCACGGTGAACGGCGTCGGCCCCAAGGTCGCCCTCGCGATCGTGGGCAGCCGCCCCGTGGGCGACCTCCAGCTGGCGATCGTGCAGGACGACCAGGCGGTGCTCGTCAGCGTGCCCGGTGTGGGGAAGCGGCTCGCCGCGCGGATCTGCCTCGAGCTCAAGGAGAAGGTGGAGGCCGCCGGCACAGCGGCGGCGGGCGCGAGCGGCGCCGCGATCGGCACTGAGGCGGCGCGCGAGACCGAGGTGGTCGCCGCGCTCCAGGCGCTCGGCTACACGGCGTCGGAGGCGCGCGCCGCCGCCCGGAGAGGGGCGGCGGCCGTCCCCGCGGACGCCTCGCTGGAGGACCGCGTCAAGGCCGCGCTCACCGCGACCGCCGAGGCCTGAGACCCCGTCGCGACGGCCGGCCCGCCCGCCGTGGGATCCCGTCGCAGCCACCGCCGGACTCGCGGCCGGGACCCTCCTGCGCGTTCGAACATCCGTACGAAAGACGCTTCCGCGTGCTATGCTCGCGGCCATGACGGAGTTCGACCCTCGCCTCCTCGCGGCGGACACGACGGACGATGACGAGGTGACGCTCGAGCGCTCGCTCCGCCCGCGGTCGCTCGCCGAGTACGTCGGCCAGAAGGACGTGAAGGCCAACCTCACCGTCCTTCTCGAGGCGGCGAGGAGGAGGGAGGAGGCGGCGGACCACATCCTCCTGCACGGTCCGCCCGGCCTGGGGAAGACGACACTCGCGACGATCGTCGCGCGCGAGCTGGACGTGAACATCCGGTACGCGAGCGGCCCCGCCATCGAGCGTCCGGGGGACCTCGCGGCGATCCTCACTTCGCTCGAGCCCCGCGACGTCCTGTTCATCGACGAGGTGCATC
The DNA here is from genome assembly GCA_025454515.1 of Chloroflexota bacterium. Classification (GTDB taxonomy): domain Bacteria; phylum Chloroflexota; class Limnocylindria; order Limnocylindrales; family CSP1-4; genus CAIYQJ01. Next base: position 973 of record JALOOH010000018.1, on the reverse strand, counting down.
GGCTCGGCCGCGCGGTGGAGGAGATCCTCTACCCGGCGATGGAAGAGTTCGCGCTGGACGTGATGATCGGGAAGGGCCCGTCGGCGCGCTCGCTCCGCCTGACGCTCAAGCCGTTCACGATCGTCGGCGCCACCACGCGCGCCGGTCGGATCAGCAGCCCTCTCCGGGACCGCTTCGGCGCCACGTACCGACTCGACTTCTACGAGACGGACGACCTCGCGGCGATCGCCCGCCGGACGGCGCGCATCCTCGGGATCGACCTCACGCCGGAGGCCGCGCAGATGCTCGCCGCCCGCGGCCGCGCCACGCCGCGCGTCGTGAACCGGCTCGTGAAGCGGGCGCGCGACTACGCGGAGGTCCACCGGGACGGCCGGGTGGACGAGGCCGCGGTCGCGGAGGCGATGACCGCGCTCGACATCGACAGCGCGGGCCTGGACGCGACGGACCGACGGCTGCTCGACACGGTCTTCCGGAAGTTCGGTGGCGGCCCCGTCGGCGTCGCGGCCCTCGCGGCGGTGCTCGCCGAGGAGGTGGAGACCGTCGAGGACGTCTACGAGCCGTACCTCCTCCGGGCCGGGTTCCTCGAGCGCACGCCGCAGGGGCGGATCGCGACGGATGCCGCCTACGCTCACCTCACCGCGCTCGGCGGGGACGTACCACCGCCACGGAGGCCGGCTCCGCAGGGGTCGCTCTGGACGGCGACCCCGCCCGACGGGGTTCGCGAGGCGGGCGCGGACGCCGCCGGATGACGGGCCCGGCGGACTTCCGGGTCGTCGTCCCACCTCCCCCGGACGGCCGCACCCGCGGGCGGGTCGGGCGCCTCGCGCTGACCCATGGCGTCGTGGACACCCCGGCCTTCATGCCGGTCGGCACGAACGCGACCGTCAAGGCGCTCCACCCGGACGACCTGCGCGAGGTCGGCGCGTCGATCGTGCTCGCGAACACGTACCACCTGTACCTGCGACCCGGCCAC
>JALOOH010000129.1 GCA_025454515.1 Chloroflexota bacterium | reverse complement strand
CGGCGACCGTCGGCTCGAGGCGAATCCGAATCACGTGCGACTCGAATGTGACGGGCTCGGTGTCACCTAGGAAGATCGAGCACTTGCCTGCACCCGTGAGCACGAGCGACTGACGAGCGAACAGCAAGTCGCCGGATTGGAGTAGATACCGCGAGCGCTCGTCCCCCTCCAAGGGAACACGGTCCATGACGGCGTCCCAAAGACGGGAACTGGCGAACAACTCGCCCATGTTCACCATCTTCGTGCCAGCGCCCCTTGTTGCCTTGGGACGGGTCAAGCCGTTGCGCGACGGCTCGGCAAACAGAGCGCCGAAGGCGACCCACTCACTCACCGAAGCCGAGCTCCCGCAGGTTCGCATCGATCAGAGCGTCGAGGCGACGACCCTCCTCCATCTGCTCGCGCAGGGTCGCGGTCAGCCGGCGCATCTTCTCGTCGAACGGCTCGTCGTCCTCCTCGGCCTCGGCTGCGCCGACGTAGCGGCCAGGGGTGAGGACATGGCCGTGGCCGCGGATCTCGTCGGTCGTCGCCGAGCGGCTGAAGCCGGGGGCGTCGGCGTAGTCGCCGGCGCCCTCGTCGCCGCGCCAGGCGTGGTACGTGCCGGCGACCCGGGCGATCTCCTCGTCGGTGAGCTCGCGATGGGTCCGATCGATCATCGCGCCGAGCGCCCGGGCGTCGATGAAGAGGGTCTCGCCGCGCCGGTCGCGGAAGTGGCCGTTGCGCTTGTCCCGCGCGAGGAACCAGAGGCAAACGGGGATCTGGGTCGAGTAGAAGAGCTGCCCCGGAAGGGCGACCATGCAGTCGACGAGGTCCGCGTCGACGATGTTCTTCCGGATCTCGCCCTCGCCCGACTGCGACGAGCTCATCGAGCCGTTCGCGAGGACGAAGCCCGCGATGCCGCCGGGCGCGAGGTGGCTGATGAAGTGCTGGACCCAGGCGAAGTTCGCATTCGACGCCGGCGGCGTGCCGTACGCCCAGCGCTTGTCGTCCCGGAGGAGCTCGCCGCGCCAGTCGGAGTCGTTGAAGGGCGGATTCGCGAGGACGTAGTCGGCCTTGAGGTCCGGGTGGCGGTCGGCGTGGAAGGTGTCGCCGTGGGCGATCTGGGCGTCGATCCCGCGGATGGCGAGGTTCATCTTCGCCAGGCGCCAGGTCGTGTAGTTGGACTCCTGGCCGTAGATGCTGATGTCGCCGATCTTCCCGGCGTGCGCCTCGATGAACTTCTCGCTGGAGACGAACATCCCGCCCGATCCGCAGCATGGGTCGTACACGCGCCCGCGGAAGGGCGCGAGCATCTCGACGAGGACGCGGACGACGCGCGACGGCGTGTAGAACTGGCCGCCCTTCTTCCCCTCCGCGCTGGCGAACTGGGCGAGGAAGTACTCGTAGACCCGACCGAGGACGTCCTTCGCCCGGTCGGCGGGTGAGCCCAGGCCGATGTCCGAGACGAGGTTGATGAGCTGGCCGAGGCGGCTCTTGTCGAGGCCCGGTCGCGCGTAGTCCTTCGGGAGGACGCCCTTCAGGGTGGGGTTTTCGCGCTCGATCGCCGCCATGGCGTCGTCGACGAGCGCGCCGATCGTGGGCTGTGGGGCGTTCGCCTTGAGGACGGACCAGCGGGCCTCCTTCGGCACCCAGAAGATGCTCGCCGCGCGGTACTCGTCGGGGTCCTCGGGATCTGCGCCGGCGGCGCGGTCGGCCTCCAGCGCGGCGTGCTTGGCCTCGAAGGCGTCGCTGATGTACTTGAGGAAGATCAGCCCCAGGACGACGTGCTTGTACTCGGCCGCGTCCATGTTGTTGCGCAGCGCGTCAGCGGCGGCCCAGAGCTTCGCCTCGAAGCCGAGGTTCGCCCCTGTGTCCGCCTTCGCTCGTGCTGCTCGCGCCACGTGTGCCCCCTGCGCTGATCGACCTCAGCCGGAGTGTAGCGAGGCGGCTTGCTCGTGGTCCTTCTCGTGCGGTAGCCGAAGCTCTCGAGCGCGCGCCCGGTCGAGGAACCGGATACGGGTCGCGTCGCGGTTCCTCGCCGCGCCGCACCCCTCTACTGCACGAGCGTCCAGGCACCGCACCGCGACGACGAGAACCCGGCGTCGGTCCCGGCGATGTCCACGATCGCCTGCCCGTCGACGTTGTCGTTCGAGATGATGTCGTCGAGGGTCCCGCTGAAGCCCGACAGCCGCTCCCAGTAGCAGGATCCCTCCCCGCTGGAGCGGTATCGCCCAGGCTGCATGTCGGTCCCGACGATGAACGTCCCCTCGCCGAACGCGGTTCGCGTGGGAGTGACGGCGGACAGGTCGGGCGACCAGATCCCGCACCGCTTCGAGGTGAACGCGACGTCGGTCGGCGCGATCGTGACCACCGCGTACCCGGTGACGATGTCGTTCGCGAGGATCTCGTCGAGCGTCCCGCCGAGACCCGTTAGGCGCTCCCAGTAGCAGCCGTCGACGGGGAAGCGGATCCGGTACGTGCCGGGTGTGATGTCCGTGCCGACGAGCTTGGTTCCCGCGCCGAACGAACCCGCGGCGATCGGCGGCCCACCCTTGAGGGCAGCGCACTTCGACCACGTCCCCGCACGGACCTTCACCACGAGGCTCATCGACCCGAGCACGTCGCTCATGCCGTAGGCCGTGACGGAGCTGCGCTTCGCGTACTTGCCGGCGGACGTCGACCTTCCGGCCTGCGAGGTGATCGTCGTCCCGGAGGCGCAGGTCCCGGCACTGACCGTGACGAGGACGACCGCGGACTTCGGGATGCTCTTCAGGGCCGACTGGAGCGTGCCGGCCCCCGTGTCGAGCAGCGAGAGTGTCACGGCGCCCTTCGAGCCGAAGCTCGCGGTCCACTTCGCGGTGGTGGTCGCGGCGCTTGCGGTCGGCGCGACGACGGTCGCAAGGATGGTCGCCAGGAACGCCGTCAGCAGAGTGCGCTTCATCTCATGGTCCCTCTGTAGCTCGGCCTCGAGCCGACGAACAACTCAGGCCGTGGGCGCGGATCGCCCCGATCCTGCGCTGCGGTCCTGCCCCGCGGCCGCCTGTGCAGCGATCGCGGCGTTCTGCGCTTCGAGGGCCGCCGTGTTGCGCCGCAGCTCCTCCACCACCTTCTTCTGGCCCTGCTCGCTCTTCCACTGGGCGACGACGACGAGGGCCCAGATCGCGGCGATCGGCCAGCCGAGGATCGTGACCATGAGGATCAGGTTGGCGATCCCCTGGATCGGCTTGCCGATCGTGAAGAAGACGACCGGCGGCAGGAGGACGGCGAGGACGTAGCGCATCGGGTGCCCCTCTCTGTGCGCCGGATCCCGATCCGGCCGACACGAGACTACCTGCCACGGTCGGAAGCGTGCGTGCCACCTTGGCCGGCACGGCCCGTCAACCTCGGGAAGGCAGTGGCGCCGGGCGGTCTGCTGTCAGTCGCGGGGATGCGCGGACGGAGCGAGGGAGCTGGGCGCCGGGTCTCGGCCGGGCCGGGATCGGGCCCATCCCAGATCAGCGTCTCCGGCGCGATGTCCACGTCCCCGGGCCACACGAGCGTCCCATCGACGGCGCGGACGCTACGGAACTCCGCGTCGTCCGCGGCGATCGACGCGAACACGGGACCGTCGAGGAGGTCGGTCAGGTCGCGCTCGATGATCGACCCATCGGTGAGCGTGAGTCGCACGGAGCGGCCCGGAAGGGCCTCGACGGCCCGGACACGGAGCATCGTTCGGCGATTCTAGCGAAGGGGTTCGATCCGGGTCAGGGGACGCCGATCCGCGGCGAGCCTCCAGTCGACCAGGAGCTCCTCGGCGTGCATCGCCGCCCATTCCATCGCGAGTCCGAGTGCGCGGGGCGGCAGGTGGCCGCCGAGGACGCGGGGGCCGTCGATCGCGATCTCGACCTCGTCGCCCCCGTACAGCTCGGCGCGGCGGCGCCGATCTCACTCCGGCCCGGTCCCCTCGGCCAGGATCGCCAGGTAGCGGTCGTACGCGAAGACGCGGTCCCGTCGCCGGCCCGTCACCTCGCGGACGATCCCGAGCGCGACGAGAGCGTCCATGCCGCGTGCCGCCGTCGGGTACGAGACGCCGAGTCGGTCCCGGGCCGCGCCGACAGTGAGGATCGGACGCTCGCACAGCGCCGAGTGGACGCGCTCGGCGGATGCAGCCGACCGTCCCACGCCTGCGAGTCGCCCTCGGTCCTCCTGCATGAGATCGAGCAGGTGGTTCGCGGTGGCGACCGCTCCCGCTGCGGTGCTCTCGACCGCATCGAGGAAGAAGTCGATCCAGGCCTCCCAGTCGCCGTCCGACCGGATCGAGCCAAGAAGGCGGTAGTAGTGGGCCCTGTACTGCTTCAGGTACAGGCTCAGATACAGCATCGGTTCCCGCAGGATGCCGGCGTTCGACAGCATCAGCGTGATGAGAAGCCGGCCGACGCGGCCGTTGCCGTCGAGGAACGGGTGGATCGTCTCGAACTGGACGTGGACGAGCGCCGCCCGAACGAGATCCGGCACGCCGGGGTCGTCCGCGTGGATGAAGCGCTCCAGCGCGGCCATGCAGTCGTCGACCTCGGCCGGGGGCGGTGGCACGAACGCGGCGTTGCCGGGCCGCGTCCCGCCGATCCAGTTCTGCGAACGGCGGAACCGGCCCGGGTCCTTGCTCGCGCCGCGGCCGCTCGCAAGCAGACGCTCGTGGGTCTCACGGATGAGACGGTTCGAGAGAGGGAAGCCCCCGTGGAGACGCTCGAGACCGTGCTCCAGCGCCGCGACGTAGTTCGAGACTTCGACGACGTCGTCGAGCGGGACGCCCGGCGCCGCGTCGAGCTCGAAGAGCAGCAGGTCCGACAGCGACGACTGGGTGCCCTCGATCTGCGAGGAGAGGACGGCTTCGCGGCGGACGTAGCTGTAGAGGAAGATCGACGTGTCCGGCAAGAGAGTGGACACCGCATCGAGTCGGCCGAGCGCGAGCGTCGCGCGCTCGAGGAGGCGCTGTCGCTCGCCTGTCCACTCGATCGGCGGCCGGGGCGGAAGGTCGTCCGGGCGGAACGCGCGGACGGCCTCGCCACTCTCGATCGTGACGACGTCGTGCCCGGTCGGGCCTCGCTTCATCCGATCCCCATTCGCTCACGGTTGTGCATAGCGGCGTGCGTTAGTAACGATAGCAGACGTTCGCGTGAATAAGCGGGGTGAACGATCGACGGCGCGCCGGCGCAGACCTCACCAGGGCAGGAGCCGCCCGGACCCGGTGAAGACCCGGTCGAGGACGACGCGCCCGGAGGCGGCGTCGAGCAGGTTGGGCTGGCTCGCGTCGAGCGTCAGGGTGGGGCGCATCCGTGCCTGGACGAGCGTGGCGCCGCTGAACGTCAGCTCGAGCAGCAGCGCCTCCTCGGTCTCCTCGGACCGTATCTGGTCGAAGACGAAGTCGCCGAGCGCGTACCAGATCGGGCGGCCGCGGTAGACCTCCATCGCGGCGGCCCAGTGGGGATGGTTCCCGATGACGATGTCGGCGCCGGCATCGATCATCCGGTGCGCCCAGCTCCGCTGGCTCGCCGTGGCCGTCGCCCGGTACTCGATCCCCCAGTGCGGGTAGACGATGACGAGGTCCGCGCCTGCACGGCGGGCGGCCCGGATGTCTGCGGCCGGCCCCGCCCCGGCGAGGATCGCCGAGCCGGGCGTGGAGGCTCCGGCGGCGTAGGCGGGGGCGATCGCGTCGTACGCGAGGACGGCGACCCTGATCCCGCCGACGGTCCTGAGGGCGGGGGCGCGCGCGGCCCTGGCCGTCGCCCCGGCTCCGGCATGGTCGATCCCCAGCCGGTCGAGCGCCGCGACCGTCTCCACGATCCCGGCCCGGCCGGCGTTCCCGATGTGGTTGTTCGCGAGCGAGACGATGTCGATGCCCGCCCGGTCGAGACCCTTGAGCGACGCCTGCGTGAAGGTGAAGACGAGGCCGTCGGGGTGGTATGTCGCGCGCTTCGGTGCCGGCCCTTCCAGGTTCACGATCGACAGGTCCGCGCCCGCGAGGAGCGCGCGGACCGCGCCCGCGTTCCCGGTCCGGACGGAGATCGGCACCCGCCAGCCCAGAGAAGAGCAGCACCGGCGCCCGGTGATCCGCGCGGTCCCGCCGTCGAACGGGAAGTCCGCGCCGTGGCGGTCGATCGCGGCACGGACGCCGCGGTCGAGCATGACGTCGCCGGCGGCGACGATGGTCCACGCGTCCGACGGGTCGTACGGGTCGGGGCTGCCGTCGGACGGGACGACGGCCCAGAGTGGCCAGCCGTCGAGATCGCGGACGCGGTCCACCCCGAACAGCGACCGCTTCCCCCACCCCAGGGCGCGGACCGCCGGGCCGACCTGCGAGGCGCGGAGGATGCCCAGGCGCTCGCGGTGCGCGGCGAGGTCGCGCGCGAGGGCGTGCGCGGTCGGCGCACGGACCAGATGCGGCTGGTCCGTCGCGGGAAGGGAGAACGCGGCGAGGATCGCATCCGCGTCGGCCGCGACGAGCTCGAGCGCCTCGTACCCGCGCGCGCCGGACAGTGCCGCGACCAGGTCATCGCGATCGACGGCGGACGTGGACGTGCGGTAGTCGCGGACGGGGACGATGGGGACGCGGGTCCGCGCGATGACGACCGGCGACGGGCTCGGCGACGGACCGGCCGCGCCGGCGAGCGTCGGGCCCGCGGCGTCGGCCGGCGCGGCCGATGCGGATCCGATCGCGAGCAGCGCGACGATCAGGGCGAGGAGGCGGAGCAGCCTGCCGATGCCGGTCACCGTCGTGGGTCGCTCC
>JALOOH010000128.1 GCA_025454515.1 Chloroflexota bacterium | reverse complement strand
GGCCGGACGGTACGGGGCGTCCTCGTCCACGAGCGAGATCCCGGCCGCGCGCAGGGTCCCCTCGAGCTGCACGCGCGTCGCCTGCATCGGCGCGCTCACCGACGGGGCCGGCGTCTCGCCGGTGGGCGCCGGCGGCGGGACGAGCCCGGCGCCCCAGCAGCCCGCCAGGAGCAGGGCCGCGGCCAGGGCGAGACCCGCCGCGCCGGCGGACCCGCGCGCGGAGCGCCGTGCGCGGCTCACCCGGGAGGCCACGCGAGGCCGCGGCCGCCGAGCAGGTGGAAGTGGAGGTGGTCCACCGACTGGCCCGCGGCCCGGCCGTGGTTGGCGACGATCCGGTAGCCGTCGGCCTCGATCCCCTCCTCGCGGGCCACGTCCGCCGCGACCGCGAAGATCCGGCCGAGCAGGACGGCGTCGTCCTCGGTCAGGTCCGCCAGCGACGCGACGTGCCGCCGCGGCATGAGCAGCACGTGCGTCGGCGCCTGGGGGGCGATGTCGCGGATGGCCAGCACGAGGTCGTCCTCGCGGACCTTCGTGGAGGGGATCTCGCCGGCCACGATCCGGCAGAAGAGGCAGGTGTCGGTCATCGTCATCCTCGACGCTCGGTCGGCCGCGGGGACCGCGTCATCGTGCCGCATCCGCGGGCGGCGCGCTGCGGGGAGCGGGTGCCGGCCATGGCCCACCGCCTCGCGGAGGCCCGCCCGGAGGCGTCACCAGAGCTGCGGCTTGGAGCTCATGAGGAACGCGATGAGGCCCACGGCCGCGGCCATCGCGTACGAGATGTAGCGCTGCCTGCGCGCCCGATCGCGCCAGCGCCGGTCGGCGGCCTCCGCCTCGGGCCCGGACTGCGGGCCGGACCTGTCGATGAGGCGGCGGAGGTTCGGCCGCTGGATCACGTAGGCGACGGAGAGGACGATCGCGTAGACGCAGAGGGCCGCGAGGAGCCACGGCTGCTCGAGCATGCGCTCCCCGAGGACGAGGAGCATCGCGATCCCGGTCGCCGCGAGGCCCGCGCCGATGATCACCGTCCCGTTGCTCTGGAGCCAGAGGAGGCCGCGCACCGTCCGGCCGCTCGCCTCGGCCCGGCGGCGGCCGCGGAGCGTGAACGGCAGGACGAGGCTGGGGATCAGGAGCGAGATCGCGAGCAGCACGTGCGTCGCGAGGATCAGCGGAAAGAGCTGCGCGAGGCCGGTCATCGGGCGCCCGCGTCCGACCGCGGCCGCGTGACGTCCAGCGCCACCCAGTCGCCCTCCGTCGCGCGGTCCACGACGGCGAGGCCGGCGGCGGCGAAGGCGTCGCGCACCTCGCCCTCGCGGTCCACGAAGATCCCCGAGGCCAGCAGCCGGCCTCCCGGCCGGACGGCATCGGCGAGGTGCGGTGCGAGCGCGACGAGGACGCCGGCGATGAGGTTCGCGAGCACGAGGTCGAAGGGTCCGCCCGGAGCGGGGAGGCTCCCGTGCACCGCGCGGACCCGCCGCGCGACGTGGTTCCGGCGGGCGTTCGCGACCGTCGCCTCGACCGCGATCGGGTCCGTGTCCACGCCGACGACACGTGCCGCGCCGAGCCGGGCCGACACGATCGCCAGGATCCCCGAGCCGCAGCCGACGTCGAGGACCCGCGCTGGCCCTCCGCCGGCCGCGGCGCCGCGGGCCACGAGCCCCTCGTCGGCCCATCGCTCGATGCCGGCCACGCACAGGCGCGTCGTCGGGTGCAGGCCCGTCCCGAACGCCATCCCCGGGTCCAGCGCCACGACGGTCTCGCCGGGGGCCGGCCGGTGCCGACGCCACGACGGCCGGATGACGATGCCGCGGCCGATGCGCATGACCCCGACGTGGCGCTTCCACGCGCCGGCCCAGTCGGATTCGACGACGACGCGGGCCGTGACCTCGCCGATCGGGCGGAGGCCGAACGCCTGCAGGTGCCCGAGGTCCTCGCGGACGCGGCGGAGCGCCGCGCGCGCCGCCGCCCGGTCCCGCGCGGGGAGGTGGGCGCGGACGACGGCCGGACGCGTGGGATCCACGCGGGCGCCGAGCCCATCGTCCACCAGGTCGAAGGCCGGCTCCACGCTCGTCCCGCCGGGAGCGACGCGCGAGAGGATCTCGCACACGGCCTCGACCGCTTCCGGGTCGGCCAGCACCGACAGCTCGAGCCACGCGCCGTCGACGGATGCCCCGTCCGGGAGGCCGTCGAACGGGTCCGGGTCGATCGGGAGCGCCTGGACCGACGCCGGGTCGCGGAACGGCATCTACCCGAGGGCGTCCTTGAGGCGGTCGATGATCCCGCCGGACGCGCCGCCCTTCAGGAGCGTCTCGCCGCCGTCGGCGGCGAACTCCTCGAGCAGCTCCCGCTGACGGGCGCTCAGCTTCGTGGGGATCCGCACGTCCACGAGGACGTGGAGGTCGCCGCGCGCGCCCGGCCGTCGCAGGTGCGGCGCGCCCTTCCCCCGCAGGCGGATCCGCGCACCGGGCTGGGTGCCGGCCTTGATCTCGACCTCCTCGTCGCCGTCCACCGTGGGGACGGTCACGCGCGTGCCCAGCGACGCCTGCGCGATCGAGAGGCCCAGCTCGTAGTAGAGCTCCGTCCCCTCGCGCCGGAGGGTCCGGTGCGGCGCCACGCTGACGGCCACGTACAGGCTGCCGGCGGGACCGCCTCGGGGCCCGACCTCGCCCTCGCCGGACAGGCGCACCTGGTGCCCGTCGTCGATGCCCGCGGGGATCGTCACCCGCAGCCGCTTCGTCCGCTGCGTGCGCCCGTCGCCCCGGCACGTCTCGCACGGGTCCTCGACCACCCGGCCCTCGCCACGGCACCGGGGGCAGGTCGTGACGTTGATCATCTGCCCGAGCATCGTGTCGCGGACGGTCCGCACCTCGCCGCGGCCGCTGCACTGGGGGCACGTTGCGGGCGCTGCGCCAGCCTTCGCCCCGGAGCCGCCGCAGGTCGCGCAGCGGTCGAGCACGGGGAACTCGATCTCCTTCTCGGTGCCGCGGATGGCCTCCTCGAAGGTGATCCGCAGGTCGTAGCGCAGGTCCGACCCGGCAGCCGGGCGTCCGCGGCGCACGCCGGCGCCGGCCCGGCCGCCGAAGAACGCGTCGAAGATGTCGCCGAAGTCGCCGAACCCGGGGAAGCCGCCTGCCGCCCCCGCGGCGCCGCCCAGCCCGGCTTCCCCGAACGTGTCGTACATCCGGCGGCGCTCGGGGTCGGAGAGGACCTGGTACGCCTCGTTGATCTCCTTGAACCGCGCGTCCGCCTCCGGGTCCGCGCTCACGTCCGGGTGCCACTGCTGGGCGAGCTTGCGGAAGGCGCGCTTGATCTCCGCGTCGGTGGCCGTGCGCTCGACGCCGAGGGTCCGGTACAGGTCGCGCTGCTGCGTCGTCATCGGGAGGGTGAAGTCTACGGGAGCCGGCCGGAGAGGTCAGCGGAGGGTGTCACCCGGCTGTCGGACACCTCGGTCCGGGACTGTCGGGCACCCCGGTCCGGGGCCGGGCGGCCCGGACGGCAAGGGTCGTCGCGATGGTGGGGCGCGGTACGATGGCGTCGTCCTCGGAGGGTCCGCGATCATCGCTCACCGGCGCCCGCTCGCTCGCAGCGCGGCCGTTGCCACGCTGCTCGTCGTGCTCGTCGCCGCGGCCGTCCCGACCGTGGCCGCCGCGGACGGCCTCGCGCGCGTCCTCCGGCACGGTCCGCGCACGCAGAAGGTCGTGGCCCTGACGTTCGACGACGGCTGGGGCAGGGATGCGAGCGCGCGGATCCTCGCCGTCCTGATCGCCGAGAAGGTGCCCGCGACGTTCTTCCCGTACGCGCTCGCGGTGCGGGCGAACCCGACTCTCTGGAGGCGGGTGGCTGCCGCGGGCTTCCCCATCGGTAATCACACGTGGTCGCACCCGTCCATGCCGACCCTGACGCGGCACGAGATGGAGTGGCAGATCGCCGCATCGCGACGGCTCATCGAGTCCGTCACCGGGGTGCCGATGCTGCGCGTCTTCCGGCCCCCGTACGGCCACTACGACCGCCGCGTCCTGCAGGCGGCCGCCGCGCAGGGGTTCCCCACCCTCCTCCTCTGGGACGCCAGCGCCGGGGACACCGGGCTCGCGCCGAGCCGGGGGTCGGTCATCCGGGGCGCGGCGGCCGGGCGCAACGGCTCCGTGGTGCTCCTCCACGCCGCGCGCACCGTCACGGCCGGGGCGCTGCGCGACATCATCCGGTCGTACCGGAGCCGCGGGTTCCGGTTCGTCACCGTCCCCGAGCTCCTCGGCGCCGCGGCGCCGTGGCCGTCGCCATCCCCCACGCCCTTGCCCTCGCCGACCCCCACCGCCACGTCCCCGGACGCGACGCCCGAGCCGACCGGCCCCGGGCCGACCGCCACGCCTCCACCGACGGCCACGCCCCTGCCCCCCGAGGGGGCGGCGTCCGCGGGCACGCCGGCCGTCCCGCACGGGGCGGGACCCGCGGTCCCGCCGGCGCTCCTCGCCCCCGCCCTGGCGGCGGCCCCCTTCCCCCTCACCTCCGTCCTCCGTCGACCGCCCGCGTGGCGCGGTCCCTCGCCACGGAGCGGGCCCATCGCCTCCTGAGGGATCGCGCGGACGTGCCGGGGCCCGGCGGGCGTCGCCCGCCGGGCCCCGGCGTCGGTGATGGGAGCGGCGGGGGTCGCCGCGGCGTCCTCAGACCTCCTTGAACTCGCCCTCGACGGTCTCGTCCTCGGCGCCGCCCGGGGCGGCCCCCTCGTCGGGAGCCGGGCCCGCGTCGGAGGCGCCGGTGGCCGAGGCGGCCTCGTACGCCGCCGTGGAGACCTTCTGCATGAGCTCCGCGAGCTCCGTGCCGCGGGCCTTCACCGCCTCGATGTCGTCGCCCTTGAGGGCCGCCCGGACGTCGGAGACCTTGGACTCCACGGCGTAGCGGTCCTCGGAGCTGACCTTGTCGCCGAGGTCCTTCAGGACCCGCTCGGCCTGGAACGTGAGGGCCTCGGTCTGGTTCCGGACCTCGACCTCCTCGCGGTGCTTCGCGTCCTCGGCGGCGTGCTCCTCGGCCTCGTGGACCATCCGGTCCACGTCCTTCTTGTCGAGCATGGAGGACCCGGTGATCCGGACCTGCTGCTCCTTGCCGGTCGCCCGGTCCTTCGCCTTCACCTCGAGGATCCCGTTGGCGTCGATGTCGAACCCGACCTCGATCTGCGGGATGCCGCGCGGGGCCGGCGGGATGCCGTCGAGGATGAACTTCCCGAGGGTCTTGTTGTCCTTCGCGAAGTCGCGCTCGCCCTGCAGGACGTGGATCTCCACGGACGGCTGGTTGTCCGAGGCCGTGGAGAAGACCTGGCTCTTGCTCGTCGGGATCGTCGTGTTCCGGTCGATCAGGCGGGTCATGACGCCGCCGAGCGTCTCGATGCCGAGCGAGAGCGGCGTGACGTCGAGGAGGAGGACGTCCTTCACGTCGCCCGCGAGCACGCCGGCCTGGATCGCCGCGCCGATCGCGACGACCTCGTCCGGGTTCACGCCCTTGCTCGGCTCCTTGCCGCCGAACATCTTCTTCACGGCCTCGACGACCGAGGGCATCCGGGTCATCCCGCCGACGAGGACGACCTCGTCGATCTGCGAGGCCTTGAGGCCGGCGTCCGTGAGGGCCTGCTCGACCGGCCCGCGCGTCTTCTCGATGAGGTCGCCGACGAGGTCCTCGAGCTTCGCCCGCGAGAGCGAGACGACGAGGTGCTTGGGGCCCGTCTGGTCGGCCGTGATGTACGGGAGGTTGATCTCGGTCTGCTGGACGGTCGAGAGCTCGATCTTCGCCTTCTCGGCCGCCTCCTTGAGGCGCTGGAGGGCCTGCGGATCGCTGCGGAGGTCGATCCCCTCCTGCTTCTTGAACTCCGCGAGGAGCCACTCGATGACGCGCTGGTCGAAGTCGTCGCCGCCGAGGTGGGTGTCCCCGTTCGTGCTCTTGACCTCGAAGACGCCCTCGCCGAGCTCGAGGATGCTGATGTCGAAGGTGCCGCCGCCGAGGTCGTAGACGGCGATCTTCTCGTCGTGCTTCTTGTCCAGGCCGTACGCGAGCGACGAGGCCGTGGGCTCGTTGATGATCCGCTTCACGTCGAGGCCGGCGATGCGGCCCGCGTCCTTCGTCGCCTGGCGCTGCGTGTCGTCGAAGTAGGCGGGGACCGTGATGACCGCCTCGGTCACCGCGCCGCCGAGGTAGGCCTCGGCGTCCGTCTTGAGCTTCTGGAGGATCATCGCGCTGATCTCGGGCGGCGTGTACGAGCGCCCGTCGTCGAGCACGACCCTGATGCCGTCGCTCTTGTCGTCCTTCGCGACAGCGTAGCCGACCATGCCCTTGCTGCGCTGCACCTCGGGGTCGTCCCACCGGCGGCCCATGAAGCGCTTGATCGAGTAGATGGTGTTCGCGGGGTTCGTGACCGCCTGGCGCTTCGCGAGCTGCCCGACGAGCCGCTCGCCCGTCTTCGTGAACCCGACGACCGACGGCACGGTGCGCCCGCCCTCCGCCGACGCGATGACCTTGGGCTCGCCGCCCTCCATCACCGCGACGACCGAGTTCGTCGTCCCGAGGTCGATCCCGATGACCTTGCCCATGCGTTCCTCTCTCGTGTGGTGGCTCGTGGGGATGTGTCAGGTGGTGATGCAGCGGTCAGGCGTCCCTGCCCGCGCCGGAGCCGCCGGAGACGCCGACCATCGACGGGCGCAGGACGCGATCGCCGACGCGGTAGCCCCGGCGCATCTCGGCGACGACCTCGCCCTCCGGCCGGCCGGT
>JALOOH010000127.1 GCA_025454515.1 Chloroflexota bacterium | reverse complement strand
CGCACGAGGTCGTCCAGGTCCGACGCCCCGGCCGCATCGAGCGCCCCGTCGATCGCCTTGGCGTACTGGCGAAGGCGGAGGTAGCCGCCCGACTTGAGCAGGTCGGAGCAGACCGTGACCGTCCGGACCCCGCACGCGAGCAGCGGCGCCACGTTGAAGCAGTCGGCGCCGCCCGCGAAGGACAGGGGCATCGCGCCGTCGAACTCCTCGGACAGAGCGGCGGCGAGGTTCGCCGTGACGGCGTGGAGCGCGCGCCCGGACATGTACATCGTCGGGTCGCGGTCGAACACGCCGCGGGTGTTCTCGACCTCCAGCGTGTTCGACAGCTTCAGGCCGAACGAGAGCCCCCGGGAGGCCGCGGCATCGCGCAGGCGCCGGAACATGGGGATCGCGTCGTCCCAGCGGAGGTCGTGGCCGAAGGCGGCGTCCGGGACGACCACGTCCGTGTAGCCCAGGTCGCCGTTGACGATCCCCCGGACGCGCTCGGCGCCCAGGAGCGTGGGATTGCACTTCACCTGGACGTGGAGGCCGCGCTCCTCGATGAGGTGGAGCGAGATCCGCTCGATCTCGTCCGGCGGACAGCCGTGCATCGTCGAGAGGGTGACCGAATCGGCGATACTCGCCGGTATCTCGATCTCGCGCGCCTCGGGCCAGCGCCGCGACACGATGTCCAGGCATACCGGCAGGTATGCGGACGCGTCGCGCATCGCGTCCAGGTACCACTGGACGTTCGGTCGCCGGATCCCGGCGAGGTCGTACCCGACGCTCATGTCGAAGACCACGCCGGGCCGGTCGCCGGGGAAGCCCAGGCGCCGGTGGAGCACGTGGACGAGGACCCAGGCGCGCAGGTACTCGTCGAACGATTCGTGGACCTTCAGCTCCTGCGACCACTCGACGTTGTACCCCTCGTCGGTGACGTCGATGCAGGGCTTGTGCACCTCGAGCTCGTCGAGCGTCTGGACCGTCTTGAGCTCGATCACCCGCGCGCCGGCCAGCCACGCCGCGACGATGTTCTGGGCCATCTGCGTGTGCGGCCCGGCCGCGACGCCGTACGGCGTGTCGAGGGGCTTCCCCCGTTCCGTCCGGCGGAACCGGTGGTCGGTCCGGGGAACGAAGAACCCCTCCCGAGGGATCCCGAAGAGCGAACCCTCCCCATCCAGCTCGAGGGACGCCCAGTCGGCCAGCTGCTCGATCGAGAGCGGGTGGAATCGGTCGGACATCGGTCGGATCCTCGTCGGACGGAAGGACGATCTCGGTATCCCTCACCGTACCCCCGCCGGCACGCGCGTGCCGGCCCACGGCGAACGGTAGGAGGATGTCGTGCTACCCGCCGGCCGTACCAGCAGTAGCATCATTTGGCCCGATGGGGTAGCATCAGGACGTGAAGCTGAGCGTGAGCCTTCCGGGCGCGGACGTCGAGTTCCTCGACGCGTACGCGCAGGCGCAGGGCCTCGACTCGCGGTCCGCGGCGGTCCAGCGAGCGGTGCATCTCCTCCGTGCAGCCGAGCTGCGGGCGGCGTACGCGAGCGCCTGGGACGAGTGGACGGAGGATCCCGACTCCGCGGCCTGGGAGCCGGCGACGGCCGACGGGCTGGCGGACGGAGGGAAGGCCTGATGCGCCGTGGCGAGATCCGCGAGGTCGACCTGGACCCGGTGCGCGGTTCGGAGGCGGACAAGCGACGCCCCGCGGTCATCGTCAGCAACGACGCCGCCAACGCGATCGCCGAGGAGATGGGTCGAGGTGTCGTCACGGTGGTGCCCGTGACATCGAGCACCGGTCGGGTCTACCCGTTCCAGGTGCTGCTCGCGGCGGCTGAGACGGGTCTCCCCCGCGACTCGAAGGCGCAGGCCGAGCAGGTCCGGTCCGTGGCCGTGGAGCGGATCGGCCGGCGGCTCGGCATGATTCCGCCGCGTGTCATGGAGCGCCTGGACGACGCGCTTCGCCTGCATCTTGGGCTGTAGCCGGCGGACCGGAGGGCGGGCGGGACCTCAGAGCCGGGCGTGCAGGCGGGCGGCCTGCTCGCGTGCCTTCGCGCGGATCTCGTCGGGGTCCACGCGCGTGGGCCTCCCATCGGCGAGGACCACGGCGCCGTCCACGACGACCCGCAGCGGCCGGATCGCGGGCGTGAACGCCACGTGCCACGGGTCCATCGGGTCGTACGACCAGGTGACCTCGTCCGTCCGCGCCTCGGGCACGAGGTCCCAGCCGGTCGTTAGCCATCGCCAGGCCGGGTCCGGCCCGCACGTGACGTCGCTCGAACGCTGGAGGTAGTACGCGAGCCGGAACGCGCCGAGCATGTCCGCCCCGATCCCGTCGGTCCCGAGGGCCACCGGGTTGCGGAAGCGCGCCGGCTCGGCGTAGCCGACGGCGTTGTTCAGGTTCGACGCGGGGTTGTGCAGGATCGTTCCCCGGAGGTCGTGGTCGGTCGGGAGATGCACGCAGTGCGCGAGCAGCCAGTCGTCCCGCGTGAGCCCCGCGAGGCGGCGTGGCGCGTCGCCGTCGCCGGGGCCCTCGCACACGTGGACGTGGACGCCCACGCCGAGGTCCCGGGCGAGGCCCGCGGCGTCTGCGAGCGACGCGTCCGAGCAGGTGAAGGCGGCGTGGATGCCGACGAGCCCGCGGCCCCCGGAGCGGATGAACCGCTCGTTCTCCGCCAGCCCGCGTCGCGCGCCGTCCGGCCCGTGGCGGTCCGTGATGCCGTACGCGAGGAGCGAGCGGACGCCGACCTCGGCGCATGCCTCGGCGATCACGTCGAGGCTGCCCTCGATGGCGTTGGGCGACTCGTGGTGGTCCACGATCGCCGTCGTCCCGCTCTCGAGCGCCTCGAGCGCGCCGAGCATCGCGGACCAGCGGATCATCTCGAGATCCAGCGCGGTGTCCAGCCGCCACCAGACGAGCTCGAGGATCGACGCGAAGTCCGTGGGCACGCGCGGCGGTGCCGGCATCCCCCGAGCCAGCGCCGAGTACAGGTGGTGGTGGGCGCAGACGAGCCCGGGCGTGACGGCGGTCATCCGTATGCCTCCTTCGGATCGGCGGGTGCCCGCGCGGCCGGCCCGATCCCGACCTGCGCGGCACGGGCCCGGGACCACCGCTCGATCCGCCACACGACGACGACGAGCAGGAGCGCCGCGATCGCGTCGAGCAGGTCCGTGAGCGCGAAGGTGAGGTAGGCCGTCCGCAGGTCGTCGATGGTGTCGGTGGGCATGCGCACGAGCAGGATGCCTAGGTTGGAGGTCGCGAGCCACAGGGCCCACCACGCCGGCAGGACGAGGCCCATCCCATCGCTCGTCGGACGCAGGCGGCGCGCCGTGTCCGACACGATCATGAACGGTACGACGAGGGTGGCGACCGGGACGAACCACCAGCCGATCGCCGCCCGCGGCCCGCGCTGCGGGGTGCGCCCGGTGAGCGGGGGCACGTTGTCCACGACCCGGGAGAGCCACGCGAGGAAGGCGACCGCCGAGGCCACCAGGAGTCCCGTCTGCAGGAGGCCGACCGCGGCGTGGAGCTGGTCGAACGCGACGGCGGTCTCCTCGGTGAGCGTCCCCGCCTCGGCCTCGGCCATCAGCACGACGCCCCCGAGGTCGAGCCGGATGGCGATCAGGTCGGCGAGGGCGATCGCCGCGAGGATGACGAGCACGGCCCGCCCGCGGACGTGCGAGGACCGGTAGCCGGGCGAGGCCCACGTGCCCTCGCGCCCCGGGGCGGTGCGCGGCGGGCCGTCGTCCGCGTCGGGCCACCGGAGGGCGCCGTCGGTCATCGTTCGCGCGCGCTCGGCGTGGCCGGCGAGGCGGTCGGCGTGGTGGCCGGCGGGGCGCCCGCTGCGACGGCCGGATCCCCTGCGGCGGGGAGCGCGTCGAGCCGCGGGAGCGCGGCACGCGCGGCCGCGGAGTCGCGCATCGGCAGCGCCGTCCTCCAGCGTCCGTCGAAGGCGCGCAGAGCCCCGGCGACGGCGGCCGGCGTCGGCACGAGGACGGCCTCCCCCGCCCCCTTCGCGCCGTACGGCCCCTCCGGCTGCAGCTCCTCGACGACGATCACGTCCACCGGCGGCATCGCGGCGGCGGGCAGGATCCCGAGGGACTTGAGGGTCGCGGTCCGCGGGATGCCGCCCTCCTCCACGTAGGCCTCCGTCAACGCCAGGCCCAGGCCCATGTGCACGCCGCCGACGACCTGGCCCTCGAGCAGGACGGGGTTCATCGCTCGCCCCACGTCGTGTGCCGCCACCACGCGCGCGAGGCGGCCGTCGTCGTCGAGGATCACGACCTGCGTCGCCCACCCGTACGCGAGGTGCGTCACCGGGTCCTCGATCCCCTCGCCGATCGGGGTCGTCCAGTCCACGACGTACTCGCCGGCGAACTCGCGCCCCGCGAGCGTCTCCAGGTCGGCGCCGGGCGCGAGTCCGTCGAGCGCCGCGCGGGCGCTCCGCGCGGCCTCCGCGACGGCCCGCCCGCCGAGCGTCGTCGCGCGCGAGGCGGTGGTCTCGCCCGTGTCGAGCTCGCGCTCCGTGTCCACGAGCACGCGGACCGAGGCCGGGTCCACCCCGAGCTCCTCGGCGACGATCTGGGCGAAGACGGTGTGCACGCCCTGGCCCATCTCGGTCCACGAGTGCCAGAGGGTGAGGGTCGCGTCGGGCTCGACCCGCAGGATCGCGCGGCCGCGCTCGGTCATCCCGTTGCCGATGCCCACGTTCTTCGCCCCGCAGGCGATCCCGACGGCGACGCGGCGGGCACGGGCGTCGTCGAAGGCGGGCTTCACCGCGAGCAGGGTCCGCTCGAGGCCCACGCCCGGGCCGAGCAGCTGGCCGGTGCCGAACCGGTCCCCCTCGCGGACCGCGTTGCGCCACCGGATCTCCCAGCCGTCGATGCCGACGCGCTCGGCGAGGCGGTCCAGGCAGCCGTCCATCGCGAAGGTCGCCTGCGGCACGCCGAACCCGCGGAAGGCGCCGGCGGGGACGTTGTTCGTGTAGACCGCACGCGCCTCCACGTCCACGTTCGGGACCCGGTACGCGCTGCACGCGTGCCCCGCCGCACGCTCGAGCACCTTGTCGCCGACGCTCGCGTACGCGCCGGTGTCCCCGACGATCCGGGCGCGGACGCCCACGAGCCTGCCGTCCGCGTCGCATCCCACCTCGTAGTCGAGCGTGATCGCGTGGCGCTTGGGATGGAGGCGGAGGCTCTCGGCGCGCGAGATCGCGAGGTGGACCGGCCGCCCGGTGACGTGCGCGAGGAGCGCGGCCTGGCCCTGGACGGAGAGGTCCTCCTTGCCGCCGAACGCACCGCCGGTCGCCACCTGCGTCACGCGGACCGCTGCCTCCGGCAGCGAGAGCAGCGCGGCGATCTGGTGGCGGTCCTCCCAGGCGCCCTGTCCCTGCGAGAAGACGTGGAGGGCAGGGCCATCGGCGGGGGCGTCGACGCCGGGCGCCCCGCCCAGGGTCCCGTCCGCGCCGGGCGTCCCGCCCGGCACCACGAGGCAGGCCTCCGGCTCGAGGAACGCGTGCTCGATCGCGCTCGTGGTGAAGCGCTCGTGGACGACGTGCGCGGCGGACGCGAGCGCGGCCGCGGCCTCGCCACGGCGGACGACCGACGTGGAGAGCAGGTTGCCGCGGGCGTGGACCGCCGGCGCGTCCGGCTCGAGCGCCGCGAAGGGGTCGGTCACCGGGTCGAGGACCTCGTACTCGACGTCCACGAGCGCGGCGGCCTCCCGGGCCTCGCGGCGCGTGCCCGCCGCGACGGCGGCGACGACGTCGCCGACGTACCGCGTGGCCTCGCCCTCGGCGACGAAGACCGGCCAGTCCCGGAAGATGAGCCCGACGACCCGATCCCCGGGGACGTCCGCGGCCGTCACGACCGCGACGACTCCCGGGGCGGCGGCGGCGCGCGTGACGTCGATCCGGCGGACGACCGCCCGCGGGTGGTCGGAGAAGCGCAGGGCGGCGTGGAGCATCCCGGGGACGGCCATGTCCCGGACGAACGGCTTCTCGCCGAGGACGAGCTCGCGGCCGTCGAGACGCTCGACGCGCGCGCCGACGCCGCCGCCGGGCGCCGCCCCGGCGGGCGCGGGCAGGGCTCCCCCGCCTGCCGTGGCGTCCGCGGACCGACCTGCCGCCGCACGTCGCTCCGCCGCCGCGGACTCGATCGCGTCCACGATCCGCAGGTAGCCGGTGCAGCGGCACAGGTTCCCGGCCAGCGCCCGCACGACGTCCTCGCGCGCCGGGTCCGGCGTGCGTCGCAGGAGGCCCTCCGCCTTCATGACGATCCCCGGCGTGCAGTACCCGCACTGGACGGCGCCGGCGGCCATGAACGCGTCCGCCCACGCCGCCCGCACGTCCGGTGCGAGGCCGGCGAGCGTCACGACCTCGCGCCCTGCGACGCGCGTCGCCGGCTGGGCGCAGGACACGACCGGCCGTCCGTCCACCAGCACGGTGCACGCTCCGCACGAGCCCTCGGGCGCGCAGCCGTCCTTCATCGTGCGGAGGCCGAGGCGGTCCCTGAGCAGCTCGAGCAGCGTCTCGCCCGGCAGCGGCTCCACGGAGACGGAACGGCCGTCGAGGACGAGATCCATCGGGCGCCTCCTTGCCTGCCTCGGAAGGGTCGTGCGGCCCTACCCGCGCGTCGGGACGTCCACGATTCTGGGCGTCGCGACGTGAGGGCTGACGTGCCGTCCGGCCCTCTCGTGCGCCCCTGTCGGTCCGGAAGCCCTCAGGGCACGACCTGGACCGTCGACCGACAGCAGCAGGAGCGAGCGATGCACGGACTCGGGCTCGAGCGGACGCTGGTGGACCCCGCCGCGTACGAGCGCACGGTGA
>JALOOH010000126.1 GCA_025454515.1 Chloroflexota bacterium | reverse complement strand
CCCGTCCGGGTCGAAGCAGCTGCGCTCGCCGCGGTGGCAGGCCGGCCCGGCCGGCATGACCCGGGCGAGGAGCGCGTCGCCGTCGCAGTCGAGGGCGAGGTCCACGAGTCGGAGGACGTTGCCGCTCGTCTCACCCTTGCGCCACAGGGACTGCCGGGAGCGCGAGAAGAAGTGGACGTCACCCGTGGCGAGCGTCGCCGCGACGGCCTCCGCGTTAGCCCAGGCGAGGACGAGGACCCGGCCGTCGACCGTATCCTGCACGACCACGGGCACGAGACCGTCTCGCCCGTAGAGGGGCGCGCCGTGGTCGCGAAGAGGACCGGCGGGGGAGGGGAGAGCTGGACCACTCATGAAGGGACCTCCGGGACGGGCCGGACCGGGATGCCGGCGGCGGCCATCGCCGCCTTGACCGCGGCGATGGAGTGCAGGCGGTGGTGGAAGATGGAGGCGGCGAGGACCGCCGACGCGTG
This sequence comes from Chloroflexota bacterium, assembly GCA_025454515.1. Taxonomy (GTDB): domain Bacteria; phylum Chloroflexota; class Limnocylindria; order Limnocylindrales; family CSP1-4; genus CAIYQJ01. The sequence goes on along the minus strand of JALOOH010000126.1, from coordinate 6,379 downwards.
GCCCACGACGACGGCGGCCACGAAATCCGCTGGCCCGGCGGCGCCCCCAGACGCCACGAGGGGAACCGGGACGCGGTCCGCGATGGCCCGCAGCAGCGCGGTGTCGAAGCCCTCCTGGGTGCCGTCGCGGTCGATCGAGGTGACGAGCAGCTCGCCGGCGCCGAGCTCCACGACCTGCTCCGCCCAGGTGACGGCATCGAGGCCCGTGGCCTCCCGTCCACCCTTGACGACGACCTCCCAGGCAAACGGCTCCTCGGGGTGCCCGGGCGTCGTTGCGCGGCGCCGCGCGTCGATGGCTACGACGACCGCCTGCGACCCGAAGCGGCGGGCGCAGCGCCGGACGAGGTCCGGGGTGGCGACGGCGGCCGTGTTGAGAGAGACCTTGTCGGCCCCGGCCCGCAGGACATCGCGCATCTCCGCGGTGGTCCGGACCCCGCCCCCCACCGTCAGGGGCACGAAGGCGCGGCGGGCCGTCCGCTCGACGACGTCGCGCAGCGTCGTCCGGCCCTCGGGCGCCGCCGAGATGTCGAGGAAGACGATCTCGTCCGCGCCCTCGGCAGCGTAGCGCCCGGCGAGCTCTGCGGGGTCGCCCGCGTCGACGAGGTCCACGAACCGGGTTCCCTTGACGACGCGCCCGCCGGCGACGTCGAGGCAGGGGATGACCCGCACGGTCAGCATCGATCGGCCCTCACGAGGCGACCGGCGCTGCGAGGGATACGAAGTTGGCCAGGACGACGAGCCCGTCGCGGCCGCTGCGTTCGGGATGGAACTGGACCCCGGTGAGGTTGCGTGACGCAACGGCGCTGACGAACTCGCTCCCGTGCTCGGTCAGCGCGAGGGCAACCTCCGCGGACGCCGGACCGGTCGGGACGGGCGCATAGGAGTGGACGAAGTAGAAGGGAGCGTCGGGCGCCACGCCCGCGAAGAGGGGGTGCTCCCGCCGTCGATGGACCGCGTTCCAGCCGATGTGCGGCAAGCGGGGGGCGTCGACGAGGCGGACGGTCCGCCCCGCGAGCACGCCGAGCGTCCTGGCGCCGTCCTCGTCGCTGCCGTCGAAGAGGAGCTGCATCCCCAGGCAGATGCCGAGGAACGGGCGATCGGCGGCGATCCAGCACCGGATCGGCTCCACGAGCCCGCGCCGGCGCAGCCGTTCCATCGCGGGCCGGGCCGCACCGACACCGGGCACGACGAGGGCGTCGACGCCGGCCAGGTCCGCCTCCCCGTGCGCCAGGACAACCTCGGCACCGGCCGCGCGCAGGGCCTCGTCGATGCTCACGAGATTGCCGGCGCCGTAGTCGACGACGGCGATTCGGGTCACCCGAGGCTGCCCTTCGTGGAGGCCACACCGCTCCGCCTCGGGTCCGGCGCGACCGCCACGCGGAGCGCGCGGCCGAGGGCCTTGAACGCGGCCTCGGCGACGTGGTGATCGTTGCGGCCGGAGGCGCGCAGGTGGAGGGTCGTCCCCGACGTGCGCGCAAACGCCTCGAGAGCGTGCTCGACGAGCTGGGTCGAAAGGGCCCCGATCCGCTCGCCGCGGAAGGGGATGTCGATGACGGCGTACGGCCGCCCGCCGACGTCGAGGACCGCCGTGGCGAGCGCTTCGTCCATCGGCACCGCCGCGTCGCCGAAGCGGCCGATCCCGGCTCGATCGCCGAGCGCCTCGGCCACGGCGCTGCCAAGGACAAGGGCGACGTCCTCGACCGTGTGGTGCTCGTCCACCTCCAGGTCGCCCGTCACTTGGACGGCCAGGTCGAAGAGGCCGTGATGCGCAAACGAACCGAGCAGGTGGTCGTAGAAGCCCACGCCGGTCTGGACGTCCGCGGCCCCCGTCCCGTCGAGGTCGAGCGTGAGCGTGATGTCGGTTTCGCGGGTGCGTCGGCTCAACGTGACGCGGCGCACCTCGCGCCGATCGACCGACAGTGTGCCCAGGGGGGTGGTCATGGCCGTGGCTCCTCGGATGTTGCTGGGTCGTCGACGGCTGTGCGCAGCGGCGGGGCAAGCTCGGCGAAGGCTTCGATGAGCAGCCCGTCCTGGGCTTCGTCACGGACGGTGAACCGGAGATGCCCGGCGAGGGGGTGATCCGCCCCGAAGGTCCGGGGAACCAGCCCGCGGGCGAGCAGGGCGCTCGCCATCGTCCGGGCCGCGTCTCGCCCTCCGAGATCGACCAACAGAAAGTTGGTCACCGACGGACGGGCCGGGAATCCGCTCGCGGCGAAGGCGGCGGCAAGGCGGGAGCGCTCGTGGGCGACGCGCGCGAGGTTGACGGCCAGCACGGCGGGGTCGCGCAGGGCGGCGGCGACGATCGCCACCGACGGGATGCTGACCGATCCCGGCGGCCGGTACGGCTCCATGATGGAGATCAGCTCGGGACGCGCGATCGCGAAGCCGACGCGCATCCCGGCGAGGGCGTAGGCCTTCGACGCCGTCCGCACCGTGACGAGGCGCGGATAGGCGTCGCGCAGCGCGACGTGAGAGCGGCCGACGAATTCGGCGTACGCCTCGTCGAGGACGACGATGGGCGCGGTCCGCCCGTCGGCAAGAGCGTCAGCCAGGAGCCCTGCAAGGAGATCAGCGAGCGCACCGTCCCGCTCCGGCAGCCCGGTGGGGTTGTTCGGGTCGCACAGCCAGATCAGGGCGGCGTCGCGGGCGGCCAGGCGGATCGCGACGGCGTCGAGGGCATAGCCATCAGCGGCCGGAGCACGTGGGACGAGGGCGGCCCGGGCCGGGCGCTGCTCGGTCAGCACGCGGTACAGGGCGTAGGTGGGCGTCGGGATGACGGCGCTGGCACCCGGCGGGAGGAACACCTTCGCCAGCAGGTCGAGGATCTCGTCGGCGCCCGCCCCGACGAGGACCTCGCGCTCCCCGACGCCGTAGCGGTCGGCCGCGGCCTGCACGAGGTCCCGGTAGTCCGACGGCGGGTACTCCGAGATTGCACGGCCGAAGTCGCCGGCGCGCAGCAGGCGCAGGGCGAGGTCCGGCGGTGCCGGGGACGTGTTGAGGTCGAAGCGCACGATCCGGTGGAGCGGGACGCCGTAGCGCTCCGCGACCTGTTCGTCGGTCGCCTCCCAGGCGTACGCGGTCGGCGGGGAGGAGCTCGGCGTCGGCGTCGGCGTCGGAACCGGCCTCATGGGATGAGCTTCTCGATCGGCAGGACCAGGATCCCCGTGGCCCCGGCACCTTTGAGGCGGGGCAGCAGCGTCCAGACGTCGTCGGCGTCGACGACGGCGTGGATGGCGATCATCCCGGCGTGGGCGAGGGGGATCACCGAGGGTCCGGCGAGGCCGGGCAGAAGCGCCTCGAGGTCGCCGAGCCGCTCCGCCGGCGCGTTCATCATCAGGTACTTGCGGCGCCGGCCTTCCAGCACGGCTCCCAGCATCGTGCTCAGGCGGTCGACGTCATCGACTCGCTCCTCCAGGGCCACGGCGTTGCCCACCAGGACGGCCTCGGAGGAGAGGAGGTCACCGACCGAGCGAAGCCCGTTCGTGGCCATGGTCGTTCCGGTTGACACGAGGTCGACGACGGCTTCGGCGAGCCCGAGGCGGGGCGCCACCTCGACGGCGCCGGATAGTGGGATGACCTGTACCGGGATGGCGCGATCCGCGAACCAGCGCCGGGTTGCCCGGGGGTGGGACGTGGCGATGCGGAGGCCCGCGAGATCCTCGACCCGTTGCGCGAGCGCATCCCGGGGCACCGCGGCCGTGAGCCGGCAGCGGCCGTAGCCGAGGCGGCGCACGACGGGGAGGTCCTCCTCGGATTCGGCGAGCAGGTCGGCACCCGTGATCCCGAGATCGGCGACCGCGTCGCGGACGAACTCGACGACGTCGTTCGTGCGGACGAAGAGGATGTCGAGATCGACGTTCTCCACGCGGCTCACGAGGCTGCGATCGCGCTCCTCGAACTGGAGGCCGGCGTCGTGCAGGAGACGAAGGGTGGGATCAACCAGCCGGCCCTTGTTGGGAACCGCCAGGGTCATCCGCCGCGGGCTCACGTGCGCCCATCCGCCGCGTGGACCGGCGCCTCCGGGTAGGTCGTTCCGCGGGCGCGAGCCTTCGCGAGGGCGGCCCGGTAGCCACCTTCTCCGTGGTTGAGCCACGACGCGATCCGGGTGATCGTCGCCGTGCTCGCGCCTGTCCGCCGCGAGATGTCCGAGTAGTGAAGGCCGTCGTCGAGCAGCCGGACCACCGCCCAGCGCTGGGCCAGATCGCGGAGCTCGCCGAGCGTGCAGAGATCGCGCATGAAGGCCGCCGCCTCGGCCTCGCTCTCGAGATCGAGCAGGGCATCGAGGAGCGCGTTGGTGTCGGGGCTGCGCCAGTCGTCCGGGCGGGGCTGCATCGGGTTCGTGCCTCGTTCATAACGTGCTGACATAGTAGCGTGCTACAATGCTATCATGGCAGCATGACTGAGGGCAAGCCCACGAACCAGGGGTCCTTCGAGCTCCTGCCGGCCGTCGACCTGCACGGGGGCGCGGTCGTCCGCCTCGTGCGCGGCGACTTCCGCCAGGCGACGGCCTACCCGGGAGATCCCGTCGCGATCGCAGCAGGGTTTGTCCGGGCGGGTGCGCGGTGGCTCCACGTGGTCGACCTCGACGGCGCTCGTGATCCGGGCACGCGACAGGTGGAGCTGATCCGCGCGATCGTGACTGGGATGGGGGAGTCGGCTCGCGTCGAGGTCGCTGGCGGGCTGCGCGATGACGACAGTGTGGCGGCGATGCTGGATGCCGGCGCGGCCCGGGTCGTCGTCGGAACGGCGGCCCTGCAGGATCCGGAGTTCGTGCGCCGGCTCGTGGACCGCCACGGGCCAGATCGCGTCGCGGTGGCTCTCGACGTCCGCGAGCGGCTGGCGATCGGCCACGGATGGGCGCCCGGCAGCGCTGGCATGCCCGTCGAGGACGCCGTGACTGCGCTCGCGGACGCGGGTGTCGAGACCTTCGAGGTCACGGCGATCGAGCGCGACGGCACGATGGCCGGCCCCGACCTCGCCCTCCTCGAGCGCGCCGTGGCGATGCGGCGCGGCGCGGTCATTGCCTCCGCCGGGATCGCAACAACGAATGACCTGCGCGCCGCGCGCGCGCTTGGTTGCGCGGGTGCGATCGTCGGCCGTGCCCTCTATGAAGGGCGGTTCACGCTCGCGGAGGCGCTGCGATCGCTCGAGGCGTGAGCTGGAGCGGAGGGCCGGTCAGTGACCGGCGGCCTCGAGCTCCTTCTTGTGTGCCTCGATCACCTTCTCGGCGAGGTGGGCGGGAACGTCCTCGTAGTGATCGAGCGTGGCGCTGAAGGTGCCCCGACCACCCGTGAGGGAGCGCAGCTCGGTCGCGTAGCTGAAGAGCTCGGCCTGGGGCACGGTCGCGGTGATCACCTGCATGCCGTCGCCGACGACGTCCATCCCCAGGACCCGGCCGCGGCGGCCGTTCAGGTCGCGGTTGACGTCGCCCATGAACCGTTCCGGAACGCGGATCTCCACGTTCATGATCGGCTCCTGGAGAACCGGCCTGCAGTCCATGACGCCCTTGCGGAGGGCCATGGAGGCCGCAAGCTGGAACGAGAGGTCGTTGGAGTCGACGGTGTGGAACGAGCCGTCGTAGAGCGTGGCCTTGAAGTCGATGAGCGGATAGCCCGCCAGGATCCCGTCGGCCGCAGCGGCGCGGACACCCTTCTCCACGCCCGGGAAGAAGTTCTTGGGAACGGTGCCGCCGACCACCTTCTCGGCGAAGACGACCCCACCCTCGGGGTTGGGCTCGATGGTAAGCCAGACATGACCGAACATCCCGTGGCCGCCGGTCTGCTTCTTGTACTTCCCTTCGACCTGAGTCGTGCCCCGGATCGTCTCCCGGTACGGGATTCGCGGGGTGTGGGTGGCGATCGCCGAGCCGAACTTGCGCTTGAGGCGCTCGGTGATGACCGCGATCTGCGTCTCGCCCATGGTGACCAGCAGCTGCTCACCGGTGGCGCTGCGCTCCACGCGGGCCGACGGCTCCTCCTCGAGCATCCGCTGGAGGGCGGGCCCCATCTTGTCGAGGTCGGCTTTCGTCTGGGGCTCGATGGCCACCACGAGCGTCGGTGTCGGGTACTCGGGGCGATCGACGACGAAGGGCCGCTCCTTCGTGGAAAGGGTGTCGCCGGTGGCCGTCGTGGAGAGCTTGGCGACCGCGCCGATCTCGCCGGCCCTCAGCTCGCCGACCGGCTCCTGCTCCTTGCCGTGAAGCCGGAGGAGCTGGCCGACCCGCTCGTCCTCGCCCTTCTCGGCGTTCCAGGCGTGGGCCTGGCTGCGCAGCGTGCCCGAAAGGACGCGCATGTAGGTCAGCCGGCCGACGAACGGGTCGGCGGTCGTCTTGAAGACGCGCACCAGGAGGGGTCCGGCGGCATCGGGCGCGACCTCGACC
>JALOOH010000125.1 GCA_025454515.1 Chloroflexota bacterium | reverse complement strand
CGGCTCGCTCAGACACGCGCCGAGGAGGCTGGATCGCCCGGAGGTCAGCGCAGGTACGCGAGCGGGTTGACGCGGCTCCCGCCGCTCCACGGGTAGCCGACCCAGACCTCGAAGTGGAGGTGCGGGCCGGTGGCCCACCCCGACGAGCCGAGGGAGCCGATCCGCTGGCCCGCGCCGACGGTCTGGCCGGCGCCGACCGAGACGCCGGCGAGGTGGTTGTACGTCGTGTACAGGCCGTTGCCGTGGTCGATCCAGACCTGGTACCCACCACCGTTGGAGCGCCACCCGGCGTAGACCACGCGGCCGCCGGCGGCGGCGACGACGGGCGATCCGTAGTCGCCCGCGATGTCGATCGCGGGGTGCCCGTAGTGGGAGTACTGGCTGAGGTAGTTCCCGCCGCCCACGACCGGCCACGCCATCCGTCCGCCAGCGTAGCGGACCGGGCCGACGGGGCGCGTCTGCGTGACGCGGGAGCTGCCCGAGCCCGTGTTCGGGTTCACGATGACCCGCGGCTTCGGCTTGGGGGTGGGCGTGGGCACGGACGCCAGCGTGCCGGCGCTCTTGGGGACGAAGAGCATCTGGCCGATGAAGACGGTGTCGTCCGCCAGGCCGTTCGCCTCCTGGATCCGGGCGGGGTCCACGTCGTACGTGCGGGCGATCCGGTCGAGCGACTCGCCCTCCTTCACGGTCACGAGCAGGCCGTCATCGGGCGGGATCCGGAGCTTCGTGCCGGGCTTGAGGCTGTCCTTGCTCTTGAGGTTGTTCGCCCACCAGATCGTCTTCATGTTCACGCCGAACTTCCGCGCGATCCCCGTGAGCGTGTCGCCGGGCTTCACCCGGTAGACCTGCACCGAGTCGCTCGCATCGGGGACCGACGTGTCCACGGCGATCGGCTTGAGGAGCGTGCCGTCCGAGAGGAACGCACCCTGGTCGGTGGCCGCCGGCTCTTCCTCGCCGACGGGCAATTCGATCCCGACCGGCGCGGCGCCCGCCTGCGCCGTCAGCATCGACCCCTCGAACCCCGCGCCATCCGGCCCGACCGACCCGGCATCGTCGCCTGCCCCCACGGGGCCGGCGCCGTCCCCGACAGCGAAGGGCATCCCGACGGGGATGCGAGCCGACTCACCGGACCCGTCGGTGGCGCCGAGAGGGGCGGCTGACCCGGAGGACGGGATCGCCGCCGTGACGGCGGCGACGAGGACGAACGCTGCGACGATGAACGCGATCGACCGGTCCTGGCGCAGGAACGCGCGCCACAGGCCCGCGAAGGCGGCGCGATAGCCGGACGGGCGGAGGTCGAAGAGCGCGAGCTGGCCGGCCACGGGCGCGCCGAAGCGCCTGCGGGCGGAGGGGCGCGACACGTCGCGGACGCGATGGGCGCCCGCCCGCCTGACGGCGGTCTCCGGGCGCGGGTCGAGGTGGAGCGTGCGCGTGGCCGTGGCGAGCATGCCGCGCAGCCCGGCGTCGGGCCGTGCGGCGCTGGTGCTCGGAGCGGGGTTCCCGGATCGGGGGCCCGCGTCGCCGGTCGTGCGGCGCGCATGCGCGTCGGACGGCCCGGTCGTGGGCTTATGCAATACGGTCTCCTGGTTCGGGCGGGCGCGGGAACGAGATCGGCGCGGAAGCGCCGCCCTGGGACGCGGTATGTAAGTGGCCCTACAGACGCGTTGCCGTGACCCGTCCGCATAGGCGGCCGGGAGCGCCGGAATACGCCAAGAGGGTACCAGATGCGGCCATCGACGGCGTCCCGGCGGTCTCCCGGGGTCCGGCGCGTCGGCCCCTACTGGTCCTTCGCGTCGACGCTCTTCGTCAGGCTCGTGAGGAACTGCGCGTTGCTCTCGGTCTTCGCGAGGCGGTTGAGCAGGAGCTCGATCCCCTCGTTCGTCCCGACCGCGGAGAGCATCCGGCGCATGGTCCAGACCATCTTGAGCGTCGGCTCCTCGAGGAGGAGCTCCTCCCGCCGGGTGCCGGACCGCTGGACGTCGATCGACGGGAAGATCCGCTTCTCCGAGAGCTTCCGGTCGAGGATGAGCTCGCTGTTGCCCGTGCCCTTGAACTCCTCGTAGACGACGTCGTCCATCCGGGAGCCGGTGTCGATGAGGCAGGTGGCGATGATCGTGAGCGAGCCACCCTCCTCGAGATTCCGCGCCGCGCCGAAGAAGCGCTTGGGCGGGTAGAGGGCGATCGGGTCGATGCCGCCGGAGAGCGTGCGACCCGACGGCGGGAGCGCGAGGTTGTAGGCGCGCGCGAGCCGGGTGATCGAGTCGAGCAGGATGACGACGTCCCTGCCGGTCTCCACCTGGCGCTTCGCGATCTCGAGCGCCATCTCGGCGACGTGCGTGTGGTTCTCGGTGGGCTCATCGAACGTCGAGCTGATGACCTCGCCCTTCACGCTCCGGCGCATGTCCGTGACCTCCTCGGGCCGCTCGCCGATGAGCGCGACCATGAGGAGGATCTCCGGGTAGTTCGCCGTGATGCCGTTCGCGATGTTCTTCAGGAGCATCGTCTTGCCGGCCTTCGGCGGGCTCACGATGAGGGCGCGCTGGCCCTTGCCGATCGGGTTCACGAGGTTGACGAGCCGCTGCGAGAGGTTCTTCGGGTCGCTCTCGAGGTTGAGCAGGTCGTCCGGGTGGATCGGCGTGAGGTCGCCGAAGTTCGGGCGGCGGCGGGCGGTGTCCGGGTCCACGCCGTTGACCAGGTCGACGCGGAGCATCCCCCAGTACTTCTCGCCCTCGCGCGGCGTGCGGATCGAGCCCGCGACGCGGTCGCCGATCCGGAGGCCGAAACGACGGACCTGGCTGGAGCTGACGTACACGTCGTCGAGGCTCGGCATGAGGCCGTGGCGCCGGAGGAACCCGTAGCCCTCGTCGACGATGTCGAGGATCCCGGTCGCGTAGGCATGGCCCGCGCGCTCGCTCTGCCGCTGGAGGATCCTCTCGACGAGGTCGTCCTTGCGGTCCCCGCCGGCCGGCTCGATCTCCATCTCGCGGCCCATGGCACGGAGCTCGGCCATGCCCATGCCGCGCAGCTCGAGCAGGCCGATCTCGTTGGCCGATTCCTGCTCGGCGAGCTCGTCGTGGTCAGGGCCGACGAGCCGCTGGCTCTGGCCGCGACGACGCGAGCGACGGTTGCGGGAACGCTGGTCCGGTCCGATGGGAGGCATGGGGATGGGCTTCACCTGCGGGGTGCCCCACGCATGTCACGGAAAGGGAGGACGGCGCGGGACAGCGTCCGCAGCGCACGAGGTGGGGCTGATGGGAGGATACCCGCGGGGCCTCGCGTGCGTCAACGGGGAATGCGCGCGGCGCTCCTGCTCAGCCCTTGGCGGCGAGCTCCGCCTGGACCTTCGCCCAGTCCGCCTTGAACTGCGCGATCCCCTTGTCCGTCAGTGGGTGGTGGACCATCTGCTGCAGGACCTTGAACGGGATCGTCGCGATGTGCGCGCCAGCGAGCGCCGCGTCGGTCACGTGCCGCGGATGGCGCACGGATGCCGTGATCACCTCGGCGTCGAGATCGTGCAGGTTGATGATGTCCGACAGCTCGCGGATCACCATCATCCCGTCCTCGTTCACGTCGTCCAGCCGGCCGACGAACGGCGACAGCAGGCTCGCCCCGGCCTTGGCCGCGAGCAGCCCCTGGTTGGCCGTGAAGATGAGGGTGCAGTTCGTGCGGATCCCCTCCTCCGCCAGGCGGGAGATCGCCTCGAGGCCGGGCTCGCACATCGGGATCTTCACGACGATGTTCGGCGCGAGGCGGGCGAAGTGGCGACCCTCGGCGACCATCCCGTCGGCGTCGTCGGCGATGACCTCGGCCGACACGGGACCCGAGGTGATCCCGCAGATCTCGACGAGGAGCTCGTCGTACGAGGTCTTCCCCACCTTGGCGTAGAGCGTGGGGTTCGTCGTGACGCCGTCGATGACGCCCCAGCGCACCGCGGTGCGGATCTCGGAGACGTCGGCGGTGTCGAGGAAGAGCTTCATCGGGGCGACCTCGGGTGGAGCGGAGCGCGACGCGGGTGAGTGTACGACGGGGGTGGGCCGGGCGCGGGTGTCGGAACGGGGGCGCCCGGGCGGCCGCCGCGATGCCGGGCCGTCAGGTTCGGTCCGGCTCGGCCTCCACGGCAGGGACGACGAGGTCCGTCCCAGCCGTGCCTGCGCCCCCGGCCTCGCCCGCCGGGCGACCGGCGTGTCGCGGGCGCAGCTCCGGCTCGCGCCCGTCGCGCAGAGCGAGCGCCGTGGCGACGAACCCGTCGAAGAGCGGGTGCGGACGATCGGGCCGGCTGCGGAACTCGGGATGGAACTGGCTCGCGACGAACCACGGATGATCCCGCAGCTCCACGATCTCGACGAGCCGGCCGTCGGGCGACTGGCCTGACACGATCATCCCGGCCGCCTCCAGCTCGGGCCGGTAGCGGTTGGCCACCTCGAAGCGATGGCGGTGACGCTCGTACACGACCTCGTCGCCGTAGACGGCGGCCGCCTTCGAGCCGGGCGTGAGCCGCGCCGGGTAGAGACCGAGGCGCATCGTGCCGCCCTTGTCCTCCATCTCGCGCTGGTCCGGCATGAAGTCGATGACCGGGTTCGCCGTGAACATGTCGAACTCGGTCGAGTTCGCGTCGTCCGTCGCGAGGATGTGCCGGGCGAACTCGATGACGGCGCACTGGAGGCCCAGGCACAGGCCCAGGTACGGCACCAGCCGCTCGCGGGCGTAGCGCGCCGCGAGGACCTTGCCCTCGATGCCGCGGTGGCCGAACCCGCCGGGCACGAGGATCGCCTCGGCGCCCCCGAGCGCCTCCCCCACCCCGCCGGCCGTCAGCGCCTCGGAATCCACCCAGCGGACCTTCACGTCGACGCCGTGCGCCCACCCCGCGTGCTTGAGCGACTCCGTCACCGACAGGTACGCGTCGGGCAGCTCGATGTACTTGCCGACGAGGGCGACCTCCAGCGTCGGCTTGGGGCGCTTGATCAGGTCGACCATCGCCCGCCACGCGGCCAGATCGGGCGCGTGCGTCGCGTCCTCGAGCGCGAGGTCGCGGATCACGAGATCGCCGAGGCCGGCCTCCTCGAACTGGAGCGGCACCTCGTAGATCGTGGACGCGGTGACCGCCGGGATGACGGCCTCGGTGGGGACATCGGTGAAGAGCGCGATCTTCTCGCGGATCTCGTCGCTGACCGGGTGATCCGAGCGCAGGACGATGACGTCGGGCTGGATCCCGATGCCGCGGAGCTCCTTCACCGAGTGCTGCGTGGGCTTGGTCTTCAGCTCGCCGGTGGCCATGAGCGCCGGCAGCAGCGTCACGTGGACGTAGAGGACGTTCGTCCTGCCCACGTCCTTGCGCATCTGGCGGATCGCCTCGAGGAACGGCAGCGACTCGATGTCGCCGACGGTCCCGCCCACCTCGACCACGACGACGTCGGCGCGGCCGTCCTGCGCCACGCGCTGGATCCGCTCCTTGATCTCGTTCGTGATGTGCGGGATGACCTGGACGGTCCCGCCGAGGTAGTCGCCGCGACGCTCCTTCGCGATGACGGACCGGTAGATGCGGCCCGTCGTGACGTTGGAGAGCTGCGAGAGGTTCTCGTCGATGTACCGCTCGTAGTGGCCCAGGTCCAGGTCGGTCTCCGCGCCGTCGTCCGTGACGAAGACCTCGCCGTGCTGATACGGCGACATGGTCCCCGGGTCCACGTTGATGTACGGGTCGAGCTTGAGGATCGAGACGGAGAGGCCGCGGGCCTTCACGATCCGCCCGACGCTCGCGGCGGTGATCCCCTTGCCGAGCGACGAGGTGACGCCTCCGGTCACGAACACGTACTTGGCCACGGCTGGGGACCTCCGGGGGGTTTTTCCGATGCTACCGGATTCGGTCCGGTCGACGCCAGCCCCGGACGGGGGCGCGCCCCTGGGCCGCGCCATGCCGGCATCCGCGCCCGATCGCCCCGGACGATGGGTGGCTGACGGCGTGGCGGCCGCTGCCCGGCCTCAGTCCCTCGGCGTCCGCGCCAGGAAGTGCCGGTAGCCCCACTCCCCGTTGGGGCCGGCCTCGTACGCCTCGTCCACGACGGTCAGGCCCTCCGCCGCCAGCCAGCCGAGCACGCGCTCGCGGCCCGGGTAGTAGTGGTAGCCGGCGACATCACCCTCGATCACCTCGCCCCGGACGACCGGGAGCCCGCGGGCGGCGAGATCGGCGAACGCCCGCTCGACGATCTCGTCGGCCACCTCCTCGACCGTCACGTAGACGGGGCCGCCCGGACGCACCGCCCGACGCAGGTTCGCAAGGACGCGCGGCCAGTCCTCCGGCGGGACGTTCTCCATCGCATCGATCGTCACCGACCCGTCGAAGGCGGCCACGAACGCCATCTCCTGGAGCCCGAGGCGCTCGAGCGAGACGGCGATGCCCTTCCGCGCTGCCTCCGCGAGCATGCCGGCCGACTGGTCGATCCCGACGACGCGCCTCCCCGTCGCCGCGACGACGGCGAAGTACTTCCCGGTGCCGCAGGGCGCGTCCAGGACCGTCCCGCCAGCCGGACAGAGGAGCGCGACCCGCTCCACGAACCCGGCCTGGAGAGTCACCGGGTAGCCGAGCGTGTCGTACTCCGACGCCATCGCGTCGTACTCAGCCACCGTCGCGGTCCGACGCTCCCGCAGCCACGTCGCGCGATCCATCGGACCTCCCTTCTCCGTCCCGAACGCCGGGCCCGGCCCGCCCTACCGGACGATGACCAGGTCGCCGAGCCGCGCGACCGACGAGACCGCGTCGAGCCCCTCCGTGAGCGCGAAGACGAGCTCCGTCTCGACGGATGCGCCAGGCGCGAGGACGCGCGCGGTGCCCGCCGCGACGGCATCCTCCACCTGCTGGGG
>JALOOH010000124.1 GCA_025454515.1 Chloroflexota bacterium | reverse complement strand
GGTCGGCCGGTCGGGCGGGCTCACCGGCCTCCTGCTCACCGGGTACGCGGTGGGGTCGCTCCTCGCGGCGGGCCTCGCGATGGCGATGTACCTGTCGGGTGCGAACCTCCGCCAGATCTTCTCGTTCCTGCTCGGTGGCTTCGACGGCACCTCGTGGCTCCGGCTGGCGACCGCGCTGCCGATCGTCGTCCTCGGTTCGATCGCGATCGTCGCCCGGTCCCGCGCGCTCAACGGGCTCCTGCTCGGCGACGACGCCGCCGCGCACCTCGGCGTGGACGTGCGGCGCGAGCGGGCGATCCTCCTGGCCCTCGCGTCGCTGGTGACGGCAGCGGGCGTGGCGATCAGCGGCCTCATCGGGTTCGTCGGGCTCCTCGTGCCGCACCTCGTCCGGATGGTGACGGGACCCGACGCCCGCCGCGTGCTGCCCGTCTCGGCGGTGGCCGGGGCGGTCCTCCTCGGCGGCGCCGACCTGGTCGCGCGGATGGCCGGCGACATCCCGGTCGGCGTCGTCACCGCGCTCATCGGGGCGCCGGTCTTCGTCGTGCTGCTCCGGCGGACGCGCACGGGATACGAGCTGTGACGGCGGCGGTCTCGCTCGACGCCGTCTCGGCCGGCTACCGCCGGCGCGAGGTCGTCCGGGACGTGGACGTCCGGATCGAGGCGGGCGAGCGAGTGGCGATCATCGGCCCGAACGGGGCCGGCAAGTCCACGCTCCTGCGCCTCATCGCCGGGACGCTGCGCGCGAGGACCGGGCACGTCCGGCTCGGCGACGACCTCGTCGAGCGCCTGGACCGGGTCGCGATCGCCCGGCGCGTCGCCGCGGTCCCGTCGCAGGCGTCGCTGCCGTTCGCGATGACCGTCGAGGAGGTCGTGGCGCTCGGCCGTCTGCCCCACGAGAACGCGCTGCGCGGACCCGGTCCCTCCGACGTGGCGGCGGTCGCGGCCGCGATCGACCGCGTGGGCCTGTCGCACCTCGTCGGCAGGGACGCGCGCGAGCTCTCCCTCGGCGAGCGCCAGCTCGTGCTGCTCGCGCTCGCCGTGGCGCAGGGGTCGCCGATCCTCCTCCTCGATGAGCCGACGGTCCATCTCGACCTGCGGCACCGGGTCGAGGCGATGGAGATGCTCGTCGACCTCAACGAGCGCGATGGGACGACGGTCGTCGCGGTCCTCCACGACCTGGGGCTCGCGTCGCACTTCTTCCCGCGGCTCCTCGTCGTGGACGACGGCCGGCTCGTGGCTGACGGGCCGCCGCCGACCGTCCTCACGGACGACACGATCCGGACGGTGTTCGGCGTCGAGCCGGTCCACGCGCTCCGGGCCTGACCGCCCGCCGGGACGGAGGGCGGTCAGGACGGCGAGCGGCCGGGCGGTCGCGCGCGGGGTGTAGTCTCACCGCGATGTGCCGCCGGCTCCTCGCTCCGCTCGCCGTCGCCGCCGCCGTCCTGTCCGGCGGGCTGCTGCTCGCCGCCTGCGGCTCGTCTCCCGCCGACGTGCCCGCGAGGACCGCCCCGCCGTCGAGCGCGACCGCGAGCCCCGCGTCGGATCCGGGGGCCGTGGAGACCTCGAGCGCGACCTCGGAGCCCGTCCCGTCCGCGTCCATCGCGGCATCGTCCCCGGGATCCGGCGCGACCGCGGAGCCGGCGGCCACGGACACGCCCGGCCCGTCGGAGGGATCGCCCGCGGTGCCTCCGGGCGCGGAGGGGTGCTCGGGCAGCGCGGAGAACCGGGACTTCTTCGCCGCGGCCGCGGAGGCGATGTCGTGGGACGTCTACTGCGCCGTCGTTCCCGACGGCTGGTTCGTCGAGACCGGGTCCTATCGCCTCGTCGACGGCGGGCGGCTCGACATCACGTACCGCGGCCCCGACGGCGAGCTGATCGCGATCCGCGAGGGCGCGTGGTGCACCGGCGACGCGGCGACCTGCGCGCCCCGCGACCGTGAGCTGGGGCCGGCGGCGTTCGGCGACCGCGCGGGCGTGCTCGTCGCCCTCGGGGGGAGCGACGCCGACGGCTTCGCGATCCACGTCGATCCGGGCTCGGCGCCGTCGTGGGCGATCACCGGCACGGGGATGGATGCGGCCCGACTCACGGCGATCGCGGCGGCCCTCCACCGCGTGAGCGAGTAGGGGGCGCGCCCCGGCGAGCGCGGCCACCCTCCCGGTCAGGCGGTCGGCCGGCCCGGCCGGTGGTCGGCGGCGCGCTCCGACGCCGTCAGGCGCGCTTGCGCGGCGGATCGAAGAAGGGGAGCTCCACGACCGTCGCGGCGACCGTCCCGCGGACCGCCTCGACCGTCCACTCCATCCGGAGGACCGTTCCGAGCCGCTCGTACCGGGCCGGGACGGAGGCGAGCGCGATCATCTGCTTGAGGACCGGGCTCCACGTCGTGCTCGTGGCCTTGCCCACCCAGCGGCCGCCGTCGTACAGCGGCACCGCCGCCCGCGACGCCGTTCCGGACACCTGCGGCGGGAGGCCCTGCGCCTCGTACAGCGCGGCGAGCTCGGTCCAGTCGAGCCGGAGGCCCACGAGCCGACGCGCAGGGCCGCCCCTCGCCTGCTCGGCGAGGAGCGCCCGTCGCCCGACGAAGTCGGCCTTCTCGAAGTCCACGAGGCGGCCGAGCCCGATCTCGAACGGCGAGTACGCCTGCTCGGGGATCAGGGCGTGCCGGCTGCTCGTGTAGTCCACCTCCAGGAGCAGCAGCCCCGCCTCGACCCGCGCGACGTCGAGCGCCAGCATCCCTGCAGGGCGCGCCGTCACGATCCTCCCGGCCTCCATCAGCGCGTCCCACGCGTCCGCCGCCCGGTCCGCCGGGATCCACAGCTCGTAGCCGAGGTCGCCGGTGTAGCCGGTCCGCGAGACGTCGATCGGGATGCCGGCGAGCGTCGAGGCACGCCGACGGAAGTACCGGAGGTCCACGAACGACTCGCCCGTCGCCGCCTCGAGGACGTCGCGCGAGCGGGGGCCCTGGAGCGCGAGCGCCGCCCACGCCTCGCTCTCCTCGGCGACCTCGACGTCGAGGCCGGCCGCGTTCATCGTCAGCCAGCGGTACTGCGGGTCCGCGGCGGTCCACCGGAACGAGCCGTCGTCGAGTCGATGCACGGTGCCGTCGTCGACGACCTTGCCCGCCTCGTCGCACCACGGCGTGTAGTACACGCGCCCCGGGGTCAGCTTCGTGGCATCGCGGGTGATGAGCCGGTCCACGAGCGCGAGCGCCCCCGGCCCCGAGACCCGGTACTTGAACAGGGGCGAGACGTCGATGAGCCCCGCGCTCTCGCGGAGGGCGTTGTACTCGATCTGGTGGCCGTCGTGGTAGACGCTCGCCGCGAAGTACCCGGACCACTCGCGCCACTGCTGCTTGACGTTGAGGTCGGCGAGGCGGGAGTGGAACGCGGTGCCGACGCTCACGGGTGTCCTCCGGGTGGGGGTCTGCAGGGGGCGCATCGTCGGGCCCCGTCCGGCCCGGTCAGCGGCTAGAGTATGCAGGAATCGTATGCAGGCCGGATGCCGGCCCGCAGCGTGTCGTCGTCCCCGCGGCGAGGACGCCCGCTCCGACCCCCCCATCGCGCACGGAGGCACACGTGGCGAAGCGCTACGACGCCGTCATCATCGGCGGGGGCCACAACGGCCTCACGACCGCCGCGTACCTCGCGCGGGCCGGCTGGTCCGTGCTCGTGCTCGAGCGGCGCCACAAGATCGGCGGCGCGACGACGACCGAGGAGGTCATCCCCGGCTACCGGTTCAGCGTCCTCTCGTACGTCGTGAGCCTGCTCCGCCCGGAGATCATCCGCGAGCTTGACCTCCCGAGGCACGGCCTGGAGATCCTCCCGCTCGACGGCACGTTCACGCCGCTCCCCGACGACTACCTCTGGCGGCGCGACGACCACGCCTGGACCATGCGCGAGATCCGGCGCTGGTCGAAGAGCGACGCCGACGCGTACGAGGAGTACGGGCTCCTCATGGCGGAGATGGCGCGCTTCATCAAGCCGATCCTCGGGATCGTCCCGCCGGATCCCACCTCCCTCGACCCGCGCGGCTGGCCGCCCGTGGCGTCGCTCCTGCGCGACTTCGGTCGCCTCCCGCGCGCCCAGCAGCAGGCGTTCGTCGGACTCATGACGATGAGCGCGTCGGACTTCCTGGACCAGTGGTTCGAGACGCAGCCCCTGAAGGCGACGATGTCCGCCTCGGGGATCATCGGGACCTTCCTCGGCGTGAAGTCGCCCGGCACGGCGTACGTCCTCCTCCACCACTACATGGGCGAGATCGACGGCGCGTTCCGCGCGTGGGGCATCCCCAAGGGCGGGACCGGGGGCGTCGCGGACGCCATCGCCAGCGCCGCGCGCGGCCTCGGCGTCGAGATCCGCACGGACGCGCCGGTCGCGCAGGTCCTCACGACCGGCGATCGCGCGACCGGCGTGGTCCTGGAGTCCGGCGAGGAGATCGCGGCCGGGACCGTCGTCTCGGCGGTGGACGTCCGACGGACCTTCCTCCAGCTCCTCGACGAGCGGCAGCTGCCGTCCGACCTCGTGACCGAGGTGAAGTCGTTCAAGTTCCGCGGGAGCTCGGGGAAGGTGAACCTCGCGCTCGACGCGCTCCCCGACTTCACGTCGCTCCCGGGCTATGGCGAGCACCTGCGCGGCGCGATCAGCATGTCGCCGTCGATCGACTACATGGAGCAGGCGTACGACGACGCGAAGTACGGCCGCTTCAGCCGCCGACCGTACATCGACATGATCATCCCCACCCTCGTGGACCCGCAGATGGCGCCGCCCGGCAAGCACGTCATGAGCTGCTTCGTGCAGTACGCGCCGTACCACCTCGCGGAGGGCACCTGGGACGACCAGCGCGAGGCCTTCGGCGACGCCGTGATCGACGCGATCGCCACGGTCGCTCCCAACATCCGGGACATCATCGTGGGCCGCCAGGTCGTGACGCCGCTCGACATGGAGCGGACCTACGGCCTCACCGAGGGCAACATCTTCCACGGCGAGCTGAGCCTCGAGCAGCTCTTCTTCAGCCGTCCCGTCCCCGGCTGGGCGCGCTACCGGACCCCGATCCGGGACTACTGGATGGCGGGATCCTCCACCCACCCGGGCGGCGGGATCATGGCGGCGAACGGCCGTCTCGCGGCGCTCGAGATCCTGCGCTCCCGCAAGCAGAAGGCGGCGTGACGATGGCTGAGCGGATCGGCTGGGACGCGATCGTCGTCGGCGCCGGGCACAACGGGCTCGTCGCGGCCACGTACCTCGCGAAGGCGGGGCTGCGCACGCTCGTCCTCGAGCGGCGGGACCGTGCCGGGGGGCTCGTCGGGACCGTCGAGATCGCCGACGGGACCTACGCGCCGTCGTTCTTCCACACCGTGGGGCGGCTGCGGCCGGCGATCGCGAAGGACCTCGGGCTGTACGACTCGGGCCTCGGCCTCGTCGCGCCGGAGGTGCGCGTCTTCGCCCCGCGGCCCGACGGCCGGGCGATCACCCTCTGGTCCGATCCCGCGCGGACCGCGAACGAGCTGCGCACGTGGTCGCCCGCCGACGCGGACGCGTACGTGGACTTCGACCGGCGCGTGCGGGCCCTGTCCCGCTTCCTCGGCGACATCGGCGACACCACGCCGCCCGACCCGTCGAGCCCCACCGTCTCGGACGCGCTGCGCGGGCTGCTGCTCGGCCGCGCGTTCCGCGGGCTCGACCGCAAGGATGCGCAGGCGCTCCTCCGGTACCTGCCGATGGCCGTCGCCGACTTCGTCGCGGAGGCGTTCGAGACGGACGCGGTGCGGGCGGTCCTCGCGTGGCGCGGCGTCCGCTTCACGGCGATGGGGCCGTGGTCGGGCGGGACCACGCAGGTCCTGCTGACCGACTCGGCGGGCAACGACGGCGGTGCCGCCGGCGAGACGGTCTTCGCCCGCGGCGGCCCCGGTGCACTCGCCGATGCCCTCGTCGCGGCGGCGCGCGCGGCCGGCGTCGAGGTCCGCACGAACGCCGAGGTCGTCGCGATCCGCACCGTGGGCGACAGGGCGGTCGGCGTCGCGCTCGCCTCCGGCGAGGAGATCGACGCCCCCGTCGTCGCGAGCGCGCTTGACCCGAAGACCACGATCCTGTCGCTGCTCGACCCGATGACGGCCGGGCCCACGCTGCGCTGGCGGGCGGGCAACGTCCGGACGCCGGGCTCGGTCACGAAGGTGAACCTCGCGCTCTCGAGCCTCCCGGCCTTCCCGGCCGCCGGCTCCGGCGAGGATGGGGCGAAGAGGCTCCGGGGCCGGATCCTGCTCGCCGACGGCGTCGACGCGGTCGAGCGAGCCTTCGACGCGAGCAAGTACGGCCGCGTCTCCGACGAGCTCGTCCTCGAGGCGACGATCCCGTCCCTGGTGGACCGGTCGCTCGCGCCGGAGGGCCGCCATGTGATGAGCGTGATCGCCCAGTGGACGCCGTACACGCTCCGGGACGGGCGCTGGGACGACGCCGCGCGGAAGGCCGTGGGCGACGCCGTGGTGGCGCGGCTGGAGACGGTGGCGCCGGGGATCTCCGGACTCGTCACGGCGCGCCAGGTGCTCACCCCGGGCGACATCGAGCGCGAGCTCGGGGTCGCCGGCGGGCACCCGTATCACGGAGAGCCGGGGCTCGACCAGTGGTTCGCGTGGCGGCCGATGCTCGGCCTCGCGCGCTACCGCTACCCGGTCGCGGGCATGTACCTGTGCGGCTCGGGCTCCCATCCCGGTGGCGGCGTGACTGGCGTCCCCGGCCGGAACGCGGCGCGCGAGATCGTCGCGGATCGCAAGCGCCGGCGCTGAGCGGAACGCGGGCCGCCGGGCACGGGCGGTCAGCGGGCCGCGGCGGGGTCCTCCAGGTCCAGGTCCCAGTCGCGCAGGCGGCGCAGGAGGCCGCGTGCCGTCAGGTCGAGGTGGATCGGCGTCACGCTCACGCGAC
>JALOOH010000123.1 GCA_025454515.1 Chloroflexota bacterium | reverse complement strand
AGATCGCCGAGGCGGCGGCCGCGGCCGGGAAGCACGTCCTCTGCGAGAAGCCGATCACCACGGTCCCCGCCGAGGCGGTCGCGATGATCGAGCGCTGCCGGGCCGCGGGCGTCACGCTCGGGGTCTGGCACAACTGGGCCTTCTACCCGGAGGTCCTCGCGGCCGAGGCCATCGTCGCGTCCGGCGAGATCGGGGCCCCACGGCTCGCGCTCGTGGACTACCTCGGGGTGCCGGACATCAAGGGCGCCGGCGAGACGACGCGCGCGTGGCGCCACGACCCGGTGGCGGCCGGCGGCGGCGTCCTCATCGACATGCTGCACTGCCTGTACATCACGGAGCGGATGATCGGCCGGGACGCGCGGCGCGTCTCCGCGTGGGTCGGCGGCGACGCGGACCACCCGCACGTGGACGCGACGGCGCTCTGCCGCCTGGAGACCGACGGCCCCGTCGCGCTCGTCAACGTGGGCTGGGGCATGGGCCCGGGCGGCGTCTTCATCGAGGGGACGGCCGGCGTCCTCGAGATGCGCTGGCAGGACGGCGGCACCGGCCCGTTCGTCCCCCTCGCCTCGATGACGGTCCGGACGGCGGACGGGCGGCGGCGCGAGGTGGACGTGGAGAAGCGCGCCCTGCCGGAGATCCACGTCGAGGCGATGAGCCGGCTCGTCGAGGACTTCGCGGATGCCGTGCAGGACGGGCGCGAGCCGCGGATGACCGGCGCGGATGGCCTCCACGCCCTCGAGGTGACGCTCGCCGCGTACGCCTCCGCCGCGCTGGGCCGCACCATCGAGGTCCCGCTGAGCCCCGACGACCCCGTGCACCGCGAGGGCGTCGCGGCGATCCCGCGGCTCGCCGGCCCCGACTGGTCGCCGGTCCGGCGCCAGCACCTCTACGCCACCGGACCGTCCTGACGACGGCCCACCCAGGAGACACCATGGACGTCGGGCTCTACACGGACTCCCTCCAGGGCTTCCCCTTCGAGGAGGCGCTCGACATCGCCGCCGACGCGGGCGTGACCGCGATCGAGATCGCCGTCGGCGGCCAGTCGCGAGCGCCCCACCTGCGGGTCGACGAGCTCCTCGGCAGCGCGGAGAAGCGGGCCGCGTTCGCGGACGCATTCACCAGCCGGGGCCTCCACATCACCGCGCTCAACTGCTCGGCATGGCCGCTCCACCCGGTGGACGGCGCGTTCCACGACGGGGTGATCACGAAGACGATGCGGCTGGCCTCCGAGCTCGGGGTGCGGAAGGTCGTCTCGATGTCCGGGACCGCCGGCGACGGCCCGGGCGCGACCACCTTCAACTGGGTCTTCATGCCGTGGCCGCCGGACGCCGTGGCGCACGCGCGGCGCGCGTGGGACGCCGCGGTCGGGTACTGGCAGGAGAAGTCCCGCCTCGCCGAGTCGTGCGGCGTCGAGCGGATCGCCTTCGAGCTCCATCCGCTGCATGTCGTGTACAACGTCCCGACGCTCCTCGCGTTCCGCGAGCAGGTGGGGCCGCGCATCGGCGCGAACATGGACCCGAGCCACCTCATGTGGATGGGGATGGATCCGATCGCGTCGGTCCGGGCGCTCGGCGACGCCACCTGCCACGTGCATATCAAGGACACGGAGATCGTCGCCGACCAGGTCGCGATCGCCGGCGTGCTGGACAGCCGGCCGTTCGAGGACCCGGCCCGGCGCGCCTGGAACTTCCGGACGATCGGCCGCGCGCACGACGCCGCCTGGTGGGGCGCGTTCATCGACGCGCTGGCCGCGGTCGGCTACGACGACGCGCTCGCGATCGAGCAGGAGGACCCGTACGTGGGCGAGGAGGAGGGCGTCCGCGAGGCGGCGTCGTACCTGGTCGACCTGCTCGCTGCACGTGCGGCGCGAACGGGAGGTGCGGCGTGATCCGCGTGGCCAACGCCCCGTGCTCGTGGGGCGTCATCGAGAACGTCACGGGGGAGACGAGCGGCTACCGGAAGGTCCTCGACGAGATGGCCGAGACCGGCTACGCCGGCACCGAGCTCGGCGACTGGGGTTTCATGCCGACCGACCCGGACGCGCTCCGGGCGGAGCTCGACGCCCGCGACCTCGCGCTCGTCGGCTCGTTCTCCACCCCGTGGCTCCAGGACGCCGCCCGCCACGAGCGGAGCGCGGACGACGCCGTCCGGATCGCGAAGCTCCTCGCGGCGGTCGGCGGGCCCGGGACGTTCATCGTGCTCGGGAACGACCCGTACGGCGATCCGGTCCGCGGGAAGAACGCGGGCCGGATCACGGCCGAGCACGGGATGACGGACGAGGGGTGGGCCGTCTTCGCGCGCGGCGCCGACCACGTCGCGCGCCGCGTCCGCGACGAGGCGGGGATACGGACGGTCATCCACCAGCACCTCGGGACGCTCGTCGAGTCGGGCCCGGAGGTGCGGCGGTTCCTCGACGCGACGGACCCGGACCTCGTCGGGGTCTGCCTGGACACCGGGCACTGGACATTCGGGACAGGCCAGGAACCCGCCGAGGCGGTCCGCGAGCTCGGCGACCGGATCTGGCATGTCCACTTCAAGGACTGCGATCCCGCGGTCGTCGCGGAGTCGCGCCGCCTGGAGTGGGACGGGCTGACGTCCACGGGCCACGGGGTGTTCTGCGAGCTGGGCAAGGGCTGCGTGGACTTCCCCGCCGTCCTCGCGGCGCTCCGCGGCGTCGGCTACGACGGGTGGATCGTCGTCGAGCAGGACATCCTGCCGGGGATGGGCGAGCCGAGGGAGAGCGCGCGGCGCAATCGCGAGTACCTTCGATCGATCGGCCTCTGAGGCGGCCGCGCGGCGCGAGCGGGGAGGAAGGGAGCGAGATGGGCGAGAAGGTTCGGATCGGCGTGGTCGGGACGAGCTGGTGGGCCGACGCGATGTACCTCCCCGCGCTCGCGGGGCACCCGCTCGCGGACGTGCGCGCCGTGTCGGGCGCGACGCGGCCGGAGCACACGCGCGCGTTCGCCGCCGAGTGGGGGATCCCCTCGACGTACGACACGGTCGAGGCGATGCTCGACGGCGAGGAGCTCGATGCCGTCCTCGTCCTCTCGCGGAACGACGACCACCTCCGGTCGGCGATGGCGGCGGTCGAGCGCGGCCTCCATGTCCTCTGCGAGAAGCCGCTCGCGCTCTCGGCCCGCGACGCCCGCACGGTCACCGAGGCCGCCGAGCGCGCGGGCGTGATCACGATGGTCCCGTTCACGTACCGCTTCATGCCCGTGAACCGATACGTGAAGGAGCTCGTGGACGACGGCTACATCGGGCGGCCGTACCACCTTGACATGCGGTACTTCACCGGGTATGCGCGGGACGGCGCGTACGCGTGGCGATTCGACGCGGGCGTCGCCGGCTCCGGCGTCTCGGGCGACATCGGGTCGCACTTCATCTACCTCGCCCGCTGGTACTTCGGCGAGGTCGAGGCCGTCACCGCGGTCCTCACGCGCACGGTGCCGCGGGCGCCGCGGCCGGACGGCGCGCCGTACACGGCCGCCGACGACAACGCGATGATCCTCCTCGAGTTCGCGAACGGCGCGACAGGGGACATCCACGTGACGTCGCTCGCGTACGAGCCGGGGGTCTTCGGCCAGCGCCACGACATGGACCTCCACGGGAGCGCCGGGACGCTCCACACGACGACCGACTGGATCCGCGTCCAGCGGGTGGAGGGCTGTCGCGACGGCGAGCCGGAGACGCACCCGCTCCCGATCCCCGACCACGTCTGGGGCGACGCGCGACGCGACGACGTCCACGACACGTACCGGGACGTCTTCCGCCGCCAGGACCACATGACTCGCGGGTTCGTGACGGCGGTGGCGGAGGGCCGACCGGCGTCGCCGGACTTCGCCGACGGCCTCGCGGTCCAGCGGGTGGTGGACGCCGCGAACCTGAGCGCGCGGGAAGGCCGCCGGGTGCGGATCGCGGAGATCGTCGCCGCCGGGGGGTGACCGCCCCGGCGGAGCACGGCAGCACGGGCGCCCGCCTCCCCGGCGACGGCGCGGCGACTCCGGCGTGCCGTGTTCGGCCGGGGCCTGACGCGACCGGGCTCGATCACGTGAGGCCGTTGCGCACCGCCCACGAAGCCGCCGCGGCGCGGTTGGAGGCCCCGAGCTTGTCGAGGATGTGGGTCACGTGGTTGATCGCGGTCTTCTCGGAGATCGCGAGTTCCTCGGCGATCTCGCGATTGGTCCGCCCGGCGGCGACGAGCGCGAGCACCTCGATCTCCCGGGGCGACAGCTCGCCGCCGGGCGGGATCGCGAGCGATCCGGCCTGACCCGCCGGGATCCCGGCGGCGGCGGCCGAGGCGCCGCGTGCGCGGGCGAGGGCGAGCGCCTCCCGGCGGAGCCGTCCGGCGGCGGCCGGGTCTCCGCGACGCTCCGCGATCGCCGCCTCCACGGCGAGCGCCCCGGCGAGGTGGACGTCCCCGCCGCCGCCCGCGAGCATCCGTCGCGCCGCCGCCGCGTGGCGCCCCGCGGCCGCCGGGTCGGACGGCAGCTCGAGGAGCGCGAGCGTCGTGGCGACCGGGAACCAGTGGAACTGGCCCTCCGCGCGGCGGAGCTCGCCGACGACCGAGAGGTCGGGCCGGCCGACAGCGAGCCCGATCCGCGCCCCGACGTTGAACGCCTGGACGCGCGGGCTTGACCCGGGCGGGAAGGTCCGGGCGAGCGCGTCGAGCTCCGCGAGGACCGCCTCCGCCTCCGGGGCGCGGCCGGCGGCTGCGAGCGCGAGCCCGAAGGGTCCCAGGTAGTAGACGAGCGTCCCCGGCCCGATCCGGCGGAGATGGTCCACGCCGGTCGCGAGCTCGGTGCACGCGTCCTCGAGCGCACCGGTCCACCACGCGACGAGACCGAGGAGCTCGTGGCCCTGGCCGAGCATCCGCCGCGCGCCCAGGCGCTCTCCGAGGTCCACGAGCTCGGCCGCGCGCGTGCGCGCCTCGTCCCAGCGTGCGAGGCCGAGCGACGCCTGCGCGAGCCAGAAGGTCGGCCATCCCAGGCGGTGCGGGTCGCCGGACCGGCGCGACGCCTCGAGCTCGCGGGCAGCGACGCTCTCGAGCTCGAGGAACGACGCCGTCCAGTAGTGCAGGCGGGCGAGCCCGTCCGCGGCGTCCGCAGCGAGCGCGGGGTCGCGCACCGCGTCCACGCGCGCGATCGCAGCATCGAAGTGGCGGCGACCGGCGTCGAAGTCACCACCATGCATCGCCGCCTGCCCCAGGAGCCCGTGGGACGCGGCCTCCGTCCGGAGGTCCCCGCTCGCCGCGGCCGACGCGAGCACCTCGTCGGCGAGGCGCGACCCCTCGGTGAGCCTGCCGGTCACGGAGATGTGGAGGCGCGCCAGGAGCAGCCCGACCCGGGCGCGCGCCTCCGCGAGATCCGGGCCGCCCTCCCGCGCGTGGTCGAGCTCGCGGGAGGCCGCGACCAGCGCGTCCTCCGCGAGGTCCGGCTCCTCGCGCGCGAGGTGGATCGCGCCGAGGCGTTCCAGGAGGGCCGCCGCCTCGACGGGTCCGGGGCGGCACCCGGGCGACCGCCTGAGGCGCAGCGCCTCATCGAGCGCCGCGATCGCGTCGTCGTAGGCGCCCGCGTCCGCGAGCGACGCGCCGAGGCGTCCGAGGGCGGCTGCCAGCTCGTCGGCATCGCCCGTCGACCGCAGGATCGCCACCGCAGCCGCGAGATGGCGGGCGGCGTCGAGGTGCGCGCCCGTGCCTGCGGCCGCGGCGCCCGCCGCGAGGAGCGGCCCGACGGCGCGCGCGGGGTCCTCGCCGCGCACCGCGTGGTGGGCCGCGTGGGCGGCGTCCGCGCCGTCGGGATCGGCGAGGAGCGCATCGACGACACGATCGTGCGCCCGCCGGCGCTCGCCTGCCGCGAGGCCTGCGTACAGCGCTTCGCGGATCTTGTCGTGCGCGAATGCGTACGCGTCCGGGCCGTCCGCATGGACGAAGCCGCGCCGCGCCGCGGCGGCGAGGTCGGCCTCGACCGCATCAGCCGGGCGGTTCGCCGCGGCCGCCGCGATGCGCACCGAAACGCGCCGCCCGCCGACCGCCGCGTGCGCGACGGTGCGCCGCACGTCCGGGTCCAGGCCGGCGAGACGCGCCTCCAGGGCGTCGCGGACGCCGGGCGGGAGGCCGGCCGGCGCCTCGTCGACGAGCTCGATCGCCCCCTCGGACGTCCGCGCCAGCCGCCCCTCGTCCGCGAGCCCACGGACCAGCTCCTCCACGATGAACGGGTCACCCTCGCCCTCGCGCGCGACGACCTCGGCCAGGCGCGGCCCCGCGGCGGCGTCCAGGAGCCCCTGGGCGAGGCGGACGCTCGACACGGCGTCGAGGCGTCCGAGCAGCAGGCGGGTCGCGAGACGTGCCCGTCCGAGATCCGCGGCGAGCCCCGTCGCGCCATCGACGGCGCCGCGCTCCGTGCGCTCGTCGCGCTGGGCGCAGGCGAGGAAGAGCGGGGTGCCCCGCAGTCGGCTGCGGAGATAGCGGAGGAGGTCGAGGGACGCGGCGTCGGCCCACTGCAGGTCGTCGATCGCGACGAGCGCCGGCGACCCGCCCGCGAGCGAGCGGATGGTCCGGGCCCACGCCTCCAGAACGGCCGCGGCGTCCGCGCGCGGCGCCCCGGCGCGCGCGGACGGCTCCAGCTCGGGGAGGACCGGGGCGAGGTGTCGCGCCCAGTCGCCGGCCGCGCGCCGGACGGCGTCCACCCCCCGGCCGTCCATGTACGAACGCGCGGCCGCGACGAACGGTCCGTACGGAGCGGCCGCGGGGAGCCCGCCGCAGTCCCCCCGGAGGACGGTCCACCCGGCCGCGCCGAGGCGGCCGGAGACCTCCTCGAGCAGCCGGGTCTTGCCCAGTCCCGGCCCGCCCTCGATGAAGACGGCCTGCGGCTCGCCGCCCGTGGCGCGCCGTGCGAGGTCGTCAAGCAGCTCCAGCTCGCGGACCCGGCCGACGAA
>JALOOH010000122.1 GCA_025454515.1 Chloroflexota bacterium | reverse complement strand
TCCGCTCGAGCCGGCTCGGCTGGACATACACCGCGGCCAGGCAGACGAACGCAAGACTCATCAGCAGGTAGCCAAGCTCCTCGAGCGCGATGAAGACGCCGCTCGGGTTGTACATCGTCAGCATCGCCCACCCATCGAGCTGCCCCTTCTCGAGACTCGGCTGCATCACCGTCACCTGGATGTAGTAGGTGATGAGCAGGACCGCGGCGGCGATGACGCCCACGGACAGGGCGAGCAGGCTGTACGTCCTTCGCACGGGGGGCGTGTCCTGGTGGATCGCCACGAGCCATGCGACGAACAGCACCATCAGGATCATCGCCGGGTACATCCAGAGGTAGTCCCCGGGCCATTGATCGACGATGACCTGACTCGTGAACGGGTACGGGACGGTGTCCGGCAGCGCCGTCATCGCCAGCGCGAAGGTCACGACGGTCACCGCAGCGGTGACGACGCTGATCCAGAAGCCGAACCGCCCGGCAGCGGCGGCCCTCGTCGCATCGACGGGAGCCGGCGGATCCAGTGCCATGCGCGCACGCCTTCCTTCACGCGTCCTGGGGAGTGTCTCTCTCCGGTCGAGTCTACCCACCGCCGGGCAGGCGCAGGGATCGCCCGGGACTCGTCCGTGGGGACCACCGTGTGGCTGACCGCGTCCGCTGGCGCGGTCAGCCACATGCGACGATCCGGCGTCCGCGTCGCCGGACGGGGACCTATCCGACCGGATCGGCCCGTCGCACCCGGAGGCACGAGTCGACGCCGAGCACCCGGAATCCGCGTCGATCGCCGTCCGTGAAGCCCGCTTCGACGTCGCGCATCGGGACGAGCTCCGGCTGGTCCACCTCGACGGCCCGCCCATCGCGGACGATCGTGGCCGACCCGCTCGCGAGCACGTTCCTCAGCCACTGCGTCCGCTCGCCGTAGACGAGCGCGATGACGAAGCCGTCCTCCACGGGCACCGCGTCGACGGGCGTCTCGAGGTCCCGTCCGGAGACCCGGCCGCGATGCCGGATCACGGACGCGTACGCACCCGGCTGGCCCGCCGATCGCATCTGTCGCGGGTTGATCACGGCTCGCTGGAGGCGGATGAGGGGGCGGAGGACGAGCGGCGACCTCGCACGCATCCCGAGCACGTAGATGGCCGCGACCGCGGCGACCCCCAGGACCACGGCGCCCGCAAGGGCCGCCAGCATCGTCGCCATCGGTTCCTCCCGGCCGGCGAGGGGATGCGACACGCCCCACCGGCCTGCTACACTGTAAGCCTACGGCGTAAGCCGCCTACACCGTAAGCCTACGACTACACCGTAAGCCTGTCAAGCGGGAGGTCCGGATGCCAGCGAGCACGGGTGCGGGCTCGGGATCGGGATCGGGATCGGGCTCGGGCTCGAGCACGGGCACGGCACGGAGTGGCCGGAGGACGGCGGGCTCGTCGGCCCCCCCGACATCGAGGACGACCCGCCGAAGGCCGCTCAGCCGGGAGCGCGTCCTGCGGGCCGCCGTCCGCCTCGCCGACGAGGGCGGCCTGGACGCGGTCTCGATGCGCCGGCTGGGCCAGGCGCTCCACGTCGAGGCGATGTCGCTCTACAAGCATGTGACCGGCAAGGAGGACATCCTCGACGGCATGGCCGACCTGGTCACGGGCGAGTTCGCGGTGCCGTCCTACGACGTCGGGTGGAGGGAGTCCATCCGGCTGAGCGCGACCTCCGCCCACGAGGTCCTGCTGCGCCATCCCTGGGCCGGCGCGCTGATCGAGTCGCGCTCGGGCGCAGGGCCTGCGCGGCTGCGGTACCTCGACGCGGTGATCGGCGTCCTGGCGACCGCCGGCTTCCCGATGCCGACCGTGGTGCGGGCGATCATGACGCTCGACAGCTATGTCTACGGCTTCACGCTCCAGGAGCTGGCGTGGCCGTACGACGCCGGGACCGCCCCGGCCTCGGCGGAGGCCCTCGCGCAGGCGCTCCCCGTCGGCGAGTTCGCGAACCTGCGCGCCATGGCCGGGATGGTGACGTCCGAGCCGTGGACCGTCGTCGTCGACTTCCCGTTCGGCCTGGACCTGATCCTCGACGGGCTGGAACGGCTCCGCGATGCCTGAGCGCGGGATCGTGTGCCCTCCGCCCCCGTCGACAGTGCCGTCCGTCCCTCCGGGAGCCGGCCGGACCGCGCGTAGACTCCTCCGGTGACGCTCATCCTCGTGGGCGCCGGGGGGTTCTTCGGCGCCATCGCCCGGTATCTCGTCGACGGCTGGGTCTCCCGGCTGACCGGCGGCGGCCTGCCCTGGGGCACCTTCGTCGTCAACGTCTCCGGCTCGTTCCTCCTCGGGTTCCTGTTCGCGCTCACGATCGACCGTGGGGTGCTCCCGTCCGAGGTCCGGGCTCCCGTGCTCATCGGCTTCATCGGCGCGTACACCACGTTCTCCACGTGGATGCTGGAGAGTTGGCGCCTCGTGGAGACGGGGGACGTGCCCGCGGCGGTCGGGAACCTGGTCGGGTCCGTGGGCCTGGGGCTCGTCGCGGTCGTCCTCGGACTCGCCGCCGGGAGGCTCGTCTGATGGCCTGGGCGACGGGTCTGCGCGCGCGGGTGCACGTGGACGAGACCGACCGGGTGCACGGTCGGCCGGTGTACCACGCGATCGTCGCGCTCCTCGCCGAGCACGGCATCGCGGGCGTGACGGTGCTCCGCGGGATCGAGGGGTTCGGTGGGCACCACGAAGTCCACACGTCGCGGATCCTCCGGCTCGCCGAGAGCCTCCCCGTGGTCGTCGAGTTCGTGGACGAGGAGGCGAAGGTGCGCTCGGTCCTCCCCGCCGTCGAGGCGCTGGTGGAGGGCGGCCTCATCGCCCTCGACCCGGTCGAGTACCGCCAGGTGGGTGAGCCGCCCTCGCCGGGGGCGGACGCGAACGCCGGCCGATGATCTACGACCACCTGGAGACCTGGGTCGACCGGGTCCTCCTCGTCGCCGCCATCGCGTCGATCGTGGTCGGCGGCGCGCTCGCCCTCGCGGGGAGCCAGCAGGCCGCGGACGTGGTCTGGGCCGCCGTCACCGCCGCCGTGGGGATCCGCCTGGTGGTGTCGATCGCGATCGACCTGCTCCACCGCCAGGCGGGCGTGGACATCATCGCGGTCCTCGCCGTCGGGGGCTCCCTCCTCCTCGGCGAGTACCTCGCGGGCGCCGTCATCGCGCTCATGCTCACCACCGGGACCGCGCTCGAGGCGTACGCCGAGGGCCGCGCGAGCAGGGAGCTCTCGGCGCTGCTCGCTCGCGCACCGCGCGCGGCGCACCGGTACGAGCACGGGACGCTGGTCACCCGGTCGGTCGACGAGCTTGCAGCGGGCGACCTCCTCCTCGTGAAGCCCGGCGAGGTCGTCCCGGTGGACGGCCTGGTCGTCGGAGCCGCGGCGACGCTCGACGAGGCCGCGCTCACCGGGGAGTCGCGCCTGGTCACGCGGGACGACGGCGACCAGGTCTCGAGCGGCGTGGTGAACGCCGGCTCGCCGTTCGACCTGCGCGCGATCGCCACCGCCGACGGCTCCACCTACGCAGGCATCGTGCGGCTGGTGAAGCAGGCGCAGGACGAGAAGTCACCGTCCGTGCGCCTCGCGGACCGGTATGCGGCGCTGTTCGTCCCGCTGACGCTCGCCGTCGCGGGGCTCGCGGGGATCGTCTCCGGCGATCCCGTGCGTGCGCTCTCGGTCCTCGTCGTCGCCACGCCGTGCCCGCTCCTTCTGGCCGTGCCGATCGCGATCGTCGCGGGGATCAGCCGCGCGGCCCGGCGGGGGATCATCGTGAAGGGCGGGGGCGCACTCGAGACGCTCGCGCGCGGCAAGGTCCTCCTCTTCGACAAGACCGGGACGCTCACCCAGGGCCGCCCGCAGCTCGCCGAGGTGGAGGCCGGCGAGGAGGTCGGCGCGGACGAGGTCCTGCGTCTCGCCGCATCGCTCGACCAGGTGTCGCCGCACGTGCTCGCGGCCGCGATCGTGCACGCGGCGCGCGACCGGCGGCTGCCGCTCTCGTTCCCGGAGGACGTCACGGAGAAGGCCGGGTCGGGCATCGAGGGGGTCGTGGACGGGCGGCGGGTGACCGTGGGCGTCGCGGAGTTCGCGACGGCCGACGCGACGCTCCCCGGGTGGGCGCGCGACCTTCGCCGCCGGTCGGCGATCGAGGGGACGACGGTCGTCTTCGTCGGGGTCGAGGGCCGTGCCGTCGGCGCGCTCGTCCTCGACGACCCGATCCGCCCGGACACCCCGCGGGCGATCCGCTCGCTCCGGCGGGCGGGCGTGTCGCGGATCGTCATGGTGACCGGCGACCACTACGCGGTCGCCGAGATGGTCGGCGCGGCGATCGGCGTGGATGCCGTCCTCGCCGAGCGGACGCCGGGCGACAAGGTGGAGGCCGTCCGCACCGAGCGGGCCGACGCGATCTCCCCGGTCGTCATGGTCGGCGACGGCATCAACGACGCGCCCGCGCTCGCGCTCGCCGACGTGGGGGTGGCGATGGGCGCCCGCGGCGCCACGGCGTCGTCCGAGGCCGCGGACGTGGTGATCGTGGTGGACCGGCTCGACCGGCTCGCGGAGGCGATCCGCCTCGCGCACCGGTCCCGGAGCATCGCGGTGCAGAGCGTGATCGCGGGGATGGGGATGTCGCTCGTCGCGATGGGGTTCGCGGCCTTCGGGTTCCTGCCGCCCGTCGCGGGCGCGATGCTCCAGGAGCTCATCGACGTGAGCGTCATCCTCAACGCCCTGCGCGCGCTGCGCGGCGGGACCGAGCAGAAGGTGGTCGTCCCCGGCTGGACCGAGACGAGCGCCGCCCTGCGCCACGAGCACCGCGAGCTGGCGCCGCACATCGGCCGGATCCGGACCGTGGCGGACCGGCTCGACGCGGTGGAGCCGGTCGCCGCCGGCGCGGAGCTCCGCGCGATCCGGGCGTTCCTCGTGGACGACCTCGTCCCGCACGAGGAGTTGGAGGACCGGTCCGTATTCCCGATGCTGGCGAAGGCGATCGGGTCCGACGACGCGACCGCGGCGCTCCACCGGACGCACCGCGAGATCTTCCACCTCGCCCGCCTGTACGTGCGCCTGGTGGACGAGCTTCCCGAGGCCGGCCCCGCGCCCGACGACCTGCCGGACCTCCGGCGCGTGCTGTACGGCCTGCACGCGATCCTCCAGCTCCACATGGCGCAGGAGGAGGAGCTGTACCTGGGCCTCGGTGACGAGCACCCCGCGGCCGACGGCGACGCCGGACGGTCCGCCCCGCCCGGCCTCCCGACGGCCGCCTAGGCCGGGTCGGTCCCCGCCGCACCGCGCACGAGGGTCGCGCCGTCCGTCGCCCGCTCGAGCCGGTGATGCCACTCGTCGCCCACCCGCCACGCGCGGGCGACGACCGTCTCGCCGGCCCGGGCCGCGTCCACGTACTCGAGCGCGGCCCACCGCGGGAACGTCCGCGCCAGGTCCGCGCCCGAGGCCGCGACCGACTCGTCGAGCAGGTCCAGGTAGACGCTGTTGTTCATGTGGCCGACCGGGTCGAGGTCGCGCAGGCCGACGATCGCCGCGACCGCGACCCCGTCCGACGGCGGCTCCCCGCGGTCCACGCGGACGGGCTCGAAGGTCCCGGCGCCCGAGAAGCGGGCGACGATCTCGTCCGTGATGCGCGTCGGGCCGCCGGCCGCGACCGAGGTCATCACCCAGTCGGTCGCGACGTCGGCGACCGGCGCCCCGGCCGGCGTCCACAGGCGCGTCCGCCGGCGTGCGAGCACCCTTCGCCAGCCGTCGATCATCGTCTCGGCGCGGACCGTCTCCCCGTGCGGGACCGGCGCGAGCAGGCGCACGTGGACGGACCGGACCAGCCACAGGAGGCCGCGCGCGTCGTACCACTCGCGGGTGAGGCCGAGCGCCTCGGAGTGCCGCCACGCGAGGTCCTGGACGATGCCGAGCAGAGTGGAGCCGCGCATGAGGCCGTCGGGGCCGGCCTCGTCGAAGCGGACCCGGTACTCCGCGGCGAGGCGCGGGACGCCGTCGGGCGCGCCCGGGTCGGTCACGCCCGCGGCCCCGGGAGCCCGGGCGCCGGCACCCCACGGGCGAGATCGCCCATCGACTCCAGCGTCACCACGGCCGTCCCGTCCCGCGGCGCGTACGTCCGGTCCAGCCGCACGGCGCAGGTGCGGGCCGTGTCGAGCACGACGAGCGCGACCGGCAGCCGGACGTCGTCCTCCTCCGCGTGCCGCCGCGCGTCGTCGAGCTGGTGGAGGACGTCGTCGCCGATGCCGCGCGCACCCCACTTGCAGTCGTACACCTCGGGGCGTCCGGCGTCCTCGACCGTGACGTCGTACGGGTGGATCTCGGTCGGCACGCCGTCGAACAGGACGCGTCGCTCGCGCCGGACCGCAGTGGCGCGCCGCGACAGGAGCCGCGCGGTCAGCTCCTCCACGATCGCCCCGCGGTACTGGTCCCGGGCCGACGCGCCCTTCGCGGCGACCTCCAGGGCCGCGGGCAGCACCGCCTCCGCCGCGGATCGGACCGCCGGGTCCGCTGTCGCGCCCAGGAGCGTGGGGAAGACCGTCCGCCACGTCGTCTCGTCGTCGCTCTCGCCGTTCATCACCGCGCGGGCCAGGAGCCGGACGGACGCCGGTGCGTCGCAGAGCGCCTCCGCGACCCGACCCACGAGCGGGTCGGCCTGGATCCCCGCGTACACCACCGCCCGGGCGTCCTTCGACGCGTCCTGGAAGCGCATCGGTCAGGGCTCCCTGCCCAGCGCGACGGCGACGACGCTCGGGAAGGTCGAGAGCCAGTCGATCGCGCGGTGCGGGTCCGTGATGCGGCCGACCTCCTCGCACGCGGCGGTGATCCCGGCGGCGACGGCGGCGTGGATCGGGCGGCCGGCATCCTCTGCCGCGATCGCCTCGAGCCGCTCGCGGTGCGCCGCGGCGAGGTCGATCGGGCGGCCGGCATCCTCTGCCGCGATCGCCTCGAGCCGCTCGCGGTGCGCCGCGGCGAGGTCCTGGACGTACATCCACTCGTCCTCGACCTCCTCGGCGACCGCCTGGAGGCCAGCGTACGCATCGAGCGCATCGCGGACGGCGTCGTCAACCGTCACGGGCCCGGGGACTGTCATGGCGCCGAGGATAGCGGCCGCGGCGGGCGCGGCGCAGGCCGCGACAGCCGCCGGCCCGGCCCCTCAGTCGCCGCGGTGACCCAGCGACCGGATGTGGAAGCCGCCGCCGGCCCCCGTCGGCGCGGTCCAGGTGGTGCGCACCGCGTCCACGCGCGACCCCGCGGGTCCGGACCTCAGGGCCGTCTCCAGGGCGACGAGCGCGGCCCGGTCGCCCTCCGCCACGCACACGACGGTGCCGTCCGGGGCGTTCGCCACCCATCCGTCGAGGCCGAGGTCGGTCGCGCGGTCCAGGACGTACCACC
>JALOOH010000121.1 GCA_025454515.1 Chloroflexota bacterium | reverse complement strand
AGGGCGACGGCCCCCGCCCCGACGAGCAGAGCGCGCACGCGCGGTCGGAACGCGATCATCGGTTCTCCCATCCCCTCGGACCCCACGACAGGGGCGGGATCCGCTGGCAGGAGGATGCGGCCGTGACGCGTCGCAGGTCAACCCCGCGGCCGTCGAACGGCGACGGGGCCGGCGCTCCCGCCGCTCGCGATACCATCCCGGCAGGGGAGCGGAGCTCGGCCGGTGCCGGGCCCGGTCTTCAAAACCGGTGGCGTCACGCTCGCCGTGGCGCGGTGGGTTCGACTCCCATGCGCTCCCGCCAGCCCCCGCGCCCGCGCCCGCCGCGGCGCCCGTCCGCGCGGCCCGCCCCGCGGCTACCCCTGTCGGAGGGGCGGCATCGGGATCGGGATCTCGAAGGTCGTCGCCCCAGCGCCCACGCCACCCTCACACGTGTTCGGGGGCTGCGTCCCGACCCCGCGCGTCGAGGGCTTCTCCGCTGCCCAGAACATGAACCCGAGCATCCCGGCCGTGGTCCCGACCCTGGGCTGCACGGACTGGACGTATGACCCGGTGGCGTTCTGGAGAGACGCGGTGAAGTCCGTGCACTCGGGGCGGACCCGCGAACCCTCGGCGACGTACAGGCTGCCGGTGAACCGAGCCGGCGCGAGCGGCGGGATCGGCGGGGCGTACTGCGGCTTCCCGTCCACGTGCTCCTGCCAGTTCGCGATCGCGCCGCTGGCGCTTGGCTGCCTCGACGGCACCATCGCGTTCGCGTAGTCGAGGATCGCGCTTCCGGGCGTCAGCCAGTCGGTCGTCGCCTTCCGCGCGATGCCGATGAGCCAGCGGTCGCCGGCCGCGAGGTCGATCGTCAGCCGGGCGGAGGGATCGCTCCCCGTCGCGTCGTATGGATGGACGGAGCGGTACGCGTCGATGAAGGCCTCGAGCCCGACGAGGTCCGGGCTGTTGGCCTCCTCGTAGTCGATCTCGACGCCCACGCCGAGCCTCGTCGCCAGGGCCGCAGCCGCGCTGCCGAGACCGGCGGCGTCCATCCCCAGGGCGGTCGTCCAGTCCTTCGTGTACGTGATCCCGCCGATCGAGACCATGACGCGCACGCCCTGGGAGGTGAGGTACTCGACGATCTCCCTCGTCATCCCCCTGGGCACGCCATCCAGCGTGGTCGCGTCGGTCGTCCCGTCCAGGAGCTTCAGCGGGTTGACGAAGCTCAGGACGACGAGGTTGACGGACGGCCTGCCGTCGCCGCGGTCGACGAGCCAGTGGTTCATCGCGTCGAACTCCGCGACCGTGCGGACGCGGCCCCACGTGCAGTAGTCGTCGGAGCAGTGCCAGGCGCCGTAGACCTGCATCCGCGTCGGCGGAGCGGGCGTGGGAGTGGGGGTCGGCGCGGCGGTCGGGGTCGGCGTCGGCCGCGGCGGGGGCTTGGCCCCTTCGACGGCGCGCGGCGAGCCCGCGACCATGACCATCAGCGCGATCGCCGCGACGGCCGCGGCCATCCGCCACATCGACGAGCGTCCCATCGCACCGCCTCCGATCGCCAGCCGGGCCGGCATCCATCGTCCGCCGTAGTCTGGACCCCGGATCATGGCCGGCGGAAGTGCCGTTGGTGAGGCAGGCGGTCCGCGCGGCGCGTGCCAGAATGCAGCGCGGCCCCACGCGTGGCCCGACACGCTCGACCGGAGGATCCCCGACGAGCCAGACCCGTCGCACCATCCAGGAGGGACCCGGGCCCGCGCAGGCGGGAGCCGGCCGGACTCCCCGCCCACCGTCCGTGGACCGCGTCCTCGCCGTCGCCCGCCCCGCGCTCGGGCCCCGAGAGCCGGCGCCGGTCCTCGATGCCGCGCGTGCGGTCGTCGCGGACGAGCGCGAACGCCTCAGGGACGGCCGCGCCGCACGTCCCGTGGGCGAGCTCGCGGCCGCGGTCGTCGCGCGGCTCGACGGCTTCGGGGTGCCGTGGACGGGAGCGGCCGAAGGCGGGCGCGGGCGCGGCGCCGGATCCGCGGCCCGCGGGAGGCCTCGGGCGGCCGGCGCCCCTGCGGCGGCTGGGGGCCTCACGCCGGTGATCAACGCCACCGGCGTGATCCTCCACACGAACCTCGGCCGCGCGACATGGGCGCCAGCCGCGGTCGCGGCGGCGGCCCGGGCGGCCGCCGGCCCGTCCCTGCTGGAGATGGATGCGGAGACCGGCCGTCGCGGCCGCCGGGCTCGGATCGCGGAGGATCACCTCGTCGCGCTCACCGGCGCAGGGGACGCCCTCGTGACCACGAACAACGCGGCAGCTCTCGCGGTCGCGGCGGGCCTCGCCGGCCGGCGGGCCGTGGCGGTGAGCCGCGGCGAGCTGGTCGAGATCGGCGGGGGCGTGCGGATCCCCGAGATCGTCCGCCGGGCCGGCGCCCGCCTGGTCGAGGTCGGGACCACGAACCGCACGCGCGCCGCCGATTTCGCGGAGCCTCTCGCCTCCGGCAGGGTCGCGATGGTGCTGCGCGTCCACCCGTCGAACTTCCGGATGGACGGCTTCGTCGAGAGCCCGGATGCTGCCGAGCTCGCCGCCCTCGCCCATGCGCACGGGGCGGTCGTCGTTGACGACCTCGGCAGCGGTGCGCTCCTCGACACCGCGGCGTACGGGCTCGCCCACGAGCCGACCCCGGCGGAATCGCTCTCCGATGGCGCCGATCTCGTCACGTTCAGCGGCGACAAGCTGCTCGGCGGTCCCCAGGCGGGGCTCGTCGTCGGTCGCGCCGACCTGTTCGCCCGGCTGCGCCGCGACCCCCTGGCGCGCGCGACGCGACCGGACAAGACGATCCTGGCGGCGCTGGCCGCGACCCTCGGCCTGTACCGTGCGGGGCTCGCCGTCCGCGAGATCCCCGTCTGGCGTGCGATCGCCGCCCCCGTGGACGTGCTCGCGGCGCGCGCACGGGCCCTGGCCGCGCAGGTCGGCGATGCGCGCGTCCGCGCGGACGCCATGCGCGCGACCGTCGGGGGTGGGGCGCTGCCCGGCGAGACCCTCCCGTCCGCCGGCCTCGTCGTCGAGGCGGCCGGCGCCGGAGCGGACGCGCTGCTCGCGGCGCTCCGGCTGGGCACCCCGCCCGTGATCGCGAGGACCGCGGACGGGGCCGTGCTTCTCGACCTTCGGACGGTCCCGGCGGAGGCGGACGACGCCCTCGCCGGCGCCCTCGCGCGGGCCCTGCCGGCGGATCCGGCGCATCGGCCGGGCCTGCCGCGCCGCGCACCCGGGGGCCCGAGCGCATGAGCGTCGTCGTCGGCACGGCAGGCCACATCGACCACGGGAAGACGACCCTTCTGCACGCGCTCACCGGGATCGACGCGGACCGGCTCCCCGAGGAGCGACGGCGGGGCATGACGATCGACGTGGGCTACGCGCACCTCGCGCTGCTCGACGGCGACGTCCTCGACTTCGTGGACGTCCCGGGGCACGACAGGCTGGTCGGCAACATGCTCGTGGGGGCGGGCGAGGTCGACGCGGCGATGCTCGTCGTCGCCGCCGATGACGGGCCGCGGGCGCAGACGATCGAGCATCTCGCGCTGCTCGACGCGCTCGGCATCACCGACGCGATCGTCGTCATCACGAAGGCGGACCTGGTCCCGCCGGACGACCCCCGCCGGGGGATCCTGGTCGAGGACGTCGCGGCCCTCCTTGCCCCCACCGGGCTCGCCGGC
Organism: Chloroflexota bacterium; assembly: GCA_025454515.1. Classification (GTDB taxonomy): domain Bacteria; phylum Chloroflexota; class Limnocylindria; order Limnocylindrales; family CSP1-4; genus CAIYQJ01. Next base: position 3,276 of record JALOOH010000121.1, on the reverse strand, counting down.
TCGCCGGTCCTGGTCGCCTCGGCCGCGACGGGGGAGGGGATCGACGATCTGCGCACCGCGCTCCTCGACCTGCGCGACCGCGTCCGGGCCGGGCCGGGATGGGCGGCCGCGCGGTCGGGGGCCGCGCGCCTCGCCGTCGACCGATCGTTCACGATCCGCGGCCGAGGCCGCGTCGTCACCGGGACGCTCCGCGGCACCGGCGTCGCGCCGGGAGACCGCCTGCGGCTCCTGCCCCGCGGCGGCGTCGTGCGCGTGCGCGAGGTGCAGGTACGGGGGACGACGGTCCCGGTGGCCGCGGACGGCGGCCGCGTCGCCCTGAACGTCACCGGCGACGCCGCCGGCAGCATCGTCCGTGGCGACGTGCTCCTCGGTGAGCCGGTCGGGTCACCGGCCGAGGACGCGGAGCCCGTGGGCGCCGGCGGCCGCTCGCCGGGCGCGCTCGCCGGGTCCGCTGCCGCGCCGGTCGGGACGCGCCGCCTCATCGTCGCCGTGCGGCCGCAGTCGGCGCGGTCCGCTGCGGCTCCGGTCCGCACGGCCGGCGCCGCCGCGGGTCGTCCTTCCGCGGGTCGCCCCGCCGCCGACCTCGGCGCCGACGGCGCCACCTATCGGCTCTCGCTCGGGACCGCCCAGGCCGACGCGACGATCCGGCGCAGCCGCGGCGACGGCACGACCGCTGACGGGACCCTGATCACGCGGCTCCACCTCGCGCACCCGGTCGCGGCGGCGACCGGCGACCGGTTCACGCTCCGCCGCCCGTCGCCGGCGGCGACCGCCGGCGGCGGGATCGTCCTCGACCCCTCGCCGCCCACGGGTCCGTCACGCCGCCACGCCGCCCCCGACGCCGCGTCCGCCCTGCTCGACGCGGTCATCGCCGGGGACGCGACCGCGCGCGACCGGGCGCTGCTGGACCTCCATGGCGCCCTGCCCGCCGAGCAGGTGCGGGCGACGGCGGGTGCCCGTCGTGCCGGTCCGCTCCGCCTGTCGGCGGCCGTCGCCGTGCTGCTGGGGGCGGAGGCGGTCGCAGCGGTGGCGGAGCACCATGCCGCGCGTCCCGAGGCGCCCGGCGCGCCGCTCGCCGACCTGCGCCGTCTCGTCTCGCGGACCCTCCGGCGACGGGCGACCGTCGCGCCGGAGCAGGCCGACGCAGCTGCGGCCGCCTTCGTGGACGGGCTGGTGGCATCCGGCACGCTGGCACGGGATGGCGATGCCGTCCGCGACCCCGCGCGGGCACCGGGACCGCCGCCCGCCCTCGCTGCCGCGATGGACCGTCTGGAGGCCGCCCTCGCCACGCCCGCGCCGCCGGCCTTCGCAGACGCCGTGCGCGCGGCCGGCTGCCCGCCCGAGGGCGTCCGCGCGCTGGAGCAGTCGGGGCGGATCGTGCGCCTCGAGGCGGACCTCGCCTTCGCCATGTCCAGCTACCGCGAGCTCGCCGCGACGGCGCTCGCGATGGCGAGACGCGGCCCCCTGACTCCCGCGGCCTTCCGCGACGCGACCGGCTCGAGCCGCCGGTACGCCCTCGCGATCCTCGAGGACCTAGACCGCCGCCAGATCCTCCGGCGGACGCCGGACGGGCACGTCCCGGGGCCGCGGGCGCCCGCTCCCGGGCCCCGGCCCGACGGGCCGGCCGCGCCGGCCGGGAGGTCGGCGTCGTGAGCGCGGCGCCGCGGGCGGGCGCGCCGCACGTCGCCGGGATCGTCCTCGCCGGCGGGCGGTCGCGGCGCTTCGGCTCGGACAAGCTCGCCGCTCCGTACACGGGCGGGTCGGTCCTCGACGCCGCGCTCCTCGCCGTCGCGGAGGTCGTGGGCGAGGTGCTCGTCTCGATCGGGCCGACCGCCGACCCGCCGCCCCTCCCAGCCGGCCTCCGCGTCCCTGTCCGCTTCGTACGGGACGCGGAGGAGGCGGGCGGCCCGCTCGCCGCGCTCCCCGGGGCACTGGAGGCCACCGCCGCGCCCCTCGTCCTCGTGACCGCCGGCGATGCGCCACACCTTCCACGCGGCGTGGCGTACGCGCTGCTCGATGCGCTCACCGGTCCGGGCCCCGCGCGTCCGGGACTCACGGTCGGCGGCGACCGCGGTCGCGCCGTGGCCGCCGCTCTCCTCCTCGGCGGGTCCTTCCAGCAGCTCCCGTTCGCGCTGCGCCGTGATCCCGCCCTCCGCGCCGTCATCCGACTGCTGGCCGAGGGCGAGCGCCGGATCCTGCCGCTGTTCGTCAGCCTCGGCGCGACCGGTGTCCCGGAGGAGGCATGGCGGCGGGAGGACCCCGACGGCCTCGCCCTGCGCGACGTGGACGTCCCCGCCGACCTCGCCGATCTTCCCTGAGCGTGGAGGACCTCCCGATGCCCGACGAAGCCCCCGACTACCTCGTCGTCAACCGCGCCTGGTGGGACGAGCGTGCCCCTCTCCACGCCGGCCCCGGCTCCACCTACGACCTCGACGACTTCCGGCGGCACCCGGATCGGCTCCATGCGATCGAGCTGGCGGAGGTCGGCGACGTCGCCGGGAAGCGTCTGCTCCACCTCCAGTGCCACATCGGGACGGACACGCTGTCGTGGGCGGGGAGGGGAGCCGACGTCGTCGGCGCGGACTTCTCTGCGCCCGCGCTCGAGGTCGCCCGCGGGCTCGCGCGCGACCTGGGGCTGGACGACCGCGCGCGCTTCGTCGGATCCGACGTCTACAGGCTGCCGGAGGTGCTCGACGGGGCGTTCGACGTCGTCTTCGCATCCTGGGGCGCGATCGCCTGGCTCCCGGATGTGGCCCGATGGTTCCGCGTGGCAGCGCACTTCATCGCCCCGGGCGGGATCGTCTACCTCGCCGACGGACACCCCACGACCTGGATCTTCGACGAATACGCCGCCACGCCCGCCGACCTTCGCGTGACGTACCCGTACTTCACGACCGACGCGCCGCTGGTCTACGTCGGCCCTGACGAGACCGGCTCCTACGCGGTGCCCGACGCTGCGACGGCCCACAACGCGACGCACGAGTGGGTGCACCCGCTCGGGGCGATCGTGCAGGCGGCGATCGACGCCGGCCTGGTGGTGGAGATGCTCCACGAGCATCAGGCCGTCCCCTGGCCGGTCTTCCCGTTCCTCCTGCGGGGGGACGACGGCCTCTATCGCATGCCGGACGACGCGCCGTCATTCCCGCTCGCGTTCTCGATCAGGGCGCGGAAGCCGGCCGGCTGAGTAGCCCTATGTCAAGCCGCCTTCGCGAGGACGATCTCCTGTAGGGCACGGTGGCGGGCGGGATCGTACGGGACTCGGTCCTGCCAGCACCG
>JALOOH010000120.1 GCA_025454515.1 Chloroflexota bacterium | reverse complement strand
GGCCGGGATGGGCGTGCTCGCGGCGAACCCCCGCGGCTCCGACGGCTACGGCCAGGACTTCGCCGACGCGAACGTCCGCGACTGGGGAGCCGGCCCGGCGGCCGACTGCCTCGCCGGCGTCGACCTTCTCGTCGCGACCGGGCGGGCCGATCCCGCGCGCCTGGGCGTGACGGGCGGCTCGTACGGCGGCTACCTCACGTCCTGGCGATCACCTGCCGGTCGGTGAACGACCTCGCCGTCCTCATGGGGACCGGCGACATCGCCGGGCCGCAGTTCGGCGAGATGTACTTCCGCGCGCAGCCGTGGGAGGACCCGGCGATCTACCGGGAGCAGTCGCCGCTCACGTACGCGGAGGCGATCCGGACGCCGCTGCTCATCCAGCACGCGGAGCAGGACCTCCGGACGACGATCGCGCAGGCCGAGCTGCTCTTCACGACGCTCCGGACCCTCCGACGGCCCGTCCGGCTCATGCGCGTGCCGGGCGAATCGCACGAGCTCACGCGGTCGGGCACGCCGTACCGGCGCGTGGAGAACATGGTGCAGGTCCGCGACTGGTTCGGCCACTACCTCGTGAAGGGGGAGAGGCGGATGCCGCGCAAGCCGGCGGTCCGAGCCGGGCGGTGACGATCGGCGGCGCGGGCGAGCCCGGGGCGCGCGTCGGGGCGATCCCGTTCATCAGGGTCTCCGGCACGCACCGGGAGGTGGGTCGCGGGGTCGGTGCAGCGACCGCACCGGCGATCGTGGCGGCCGTCGCCGCGATCGACCGCGACCTGCCGCCGGGCAGGTCGCGCGACGAGCAGCTCGCGCTCGCCGCGCTCCATCGCGACGCGACGAGGGCGGCCACGCCGTGGCTCGTCGAGGAGATCGACGGCGCGGCCGAGGGCGCGGGCGTCGACCCTCTCGCGCTGTTCGCCGCCTCCGTCGAGGAGATCTGGACGGTCAGGCCGTCGCAGCCCGGCCCGCCGACCGACGGTGGACGCTGCTCCGACATCGTCGCCGGGCCGCCGCTCACGGCGGACGGGCACCTGCTCGTCGCGCACACGAACGACCTGTCCCCCGAGACGGAGCCCCGGATCGTCGCGGTCGAGTGGCGCGTCCCGGGCGAGCCGGTCGTCCTGAGCGTGGGGATCGGACCGTGGATCAGCGTCGGCTGGAACGACGCGGGCCTGTCCCTGTCCGGCAACGAGCTCTCGCCGGACGACGATCGGGTCGGCGTCCCCCGGCTCCTCATGGTGCGCGAGCAGCTGACCGCTCGGACGCTCGACGAGGCCGTCGCGATGACGCTCCGCCCGGATCGGGCGAGCAGCTACAACACCGTGCTCGCCTGGTCGGACGGGAGGGCCGCCGACGTGGAGGGCTGTGCGACAGAGGCGGACGTCCACGGGCTCGATCCCCGCGGCTCGCTCGCGCACACGAACCACTACGTCCGGCCCGCGATGCTCGCGCACGAGGCGGACCCCGCGTACGCGCGTACGTCCGCCGTCCGCTATGCCCGCGCCCGCGCGCTCCTCGACGGCGCGGCGCCCGGGTCGGTCGATGCCGCGGTCCTGCGCACGTGGCTCTCCGACCACGCCACGCGCCCGTCGATCTGCCGCCACCCGCTCGCGCCCGTGGCCGGGGACGATGCGCTCCCCGACGCCGCGTGGAGGGGCAAGACCGTCTTCTGGTGCATCGTGGACGTGACGGCCGGCGAGGTCGAGTACGGCCTGGGCAACCCGTGTGCCGAGGGGCCCGGCGAGCGGAGGCGCTACCTCGCCTGACGCCGCACCGGACCCGGTCCCTCGGGGACCGTCGCCGGCCCGGCTGCGCCCGTGGCGCCGGCGCCGTCCGCGGCGTCCGCTGCCGGCGCGGCCTCGTCCACCGTCACCCGGTCGCGGCCGTCCTGCTTGCTCCGGTACATCGCGTCGTCCGCCCGCGCGAGCAGCGCTCCAAGGTCGTCGCCAGGACGGGCGACCGCCCCGCCGATCGACACGGTCGGCACCACGGTCCCATCCGCGACGGGCACGCCACCGGTCGCCACGAGCGACCGCACCCGCTCGCCCGCGAGCCGCAGGCCGCCGGCGTCGGCGGCCGGGCAGACCGCCACGAACTCATCGCCGCCCCACCGGCCCACGGAATCGGTCCCACGGACCGCCGCGCTCGTCGTGGTCGCCACGGCGCGGAGGACCGCGTCGCCCGCCTCGTGGCCGTGCCGGTCGTTCACCTCCTTGAACCGGTCCACGTCGACGAACAGCACGCCGAAGCCGTGCCCGTACCGCTCGAGGTCGTCGAGCCGCGCCCGGACGGTCATCTCGACCCATCGCCGGTTGCCGACCTCGGTGAGCGGGTCGAGCACCGCGAGCCGCCGCAGCTCCTCCAGGCGCGCCTCCGTCACCTGTCGCTCCCGGTCGTCCCCGAAGATCTCGACCGCGCCCACGATCGCGCCCGACCCATCGGTGATGGGGGCCACCCGCACCGCCACGGGCACGCGCGCGCCCTCGCGGTGGTGGAGGTACACGTGCGCCTCGCGCCGTCGCCCGTCCGCGAGCGTCTTCGCGACCGGGCAGGCGGTCAGGCACAGCACCTGCCCGGCCTCGTCGGTATGGTCGAGGATCCCGTCGCGGCAGCCGCGACCCACGACCTCCGCGGCGGAGTACCCGGAGATGCGCTCGGCCCCGTGGTTCCAGTAGGTGATCCGGCGGTCGCGGTCCACGTAGTACACGCCGTCGTGGAGGTTGTCCACGATCGCCTTGTGGAACGCGTTGTCGAAGGCCGGCCTCGCCATCGCACAGGACCTGCTGCCGCGAGCCGCGGGGCGCCCGGCCACGCCGGGCACGCGCGCTCGTGCGCGGGAACGTAGTCGGAGACGGTGCGCACGGGCAGGGCCGAACGGCTCCTCCGCGACCGACCGTGTCGCGCTCGGCACGCACGCCGCGGCGGGAGCATCATCGCCGGGTGAGCCTCGCCGCCCGTCCTGTCCTCCGGTCCTTCCGGCACAGGAACTACCGGCTCTTCTTCGGCGGGCAGCTCGTCTCCCTCATCGGGACGTGGATGCAGTCGGTCGCGCAGGGCTGGCTCGTCCTCACGCTCACGAACAGCCCGCTGGACCTCGGCATCGTCGCTGCCGTCCAGTTCGTCCCGGTCCTCCTGCTCGGTCTCTTCGGCGGCGTCATCGCGGACGCGTTCCCGAAGAAGCCGACGCTCCTCGCGGTGCAGGTCGCGATGATGCTCCTCGCATTCGTGCTCGCCGCACTCACGCTCACGGGCATCGTGCAGGTCTGGATGATCGTCGTCCTCGCGCTCCTCCTCGGCTGCGCGAATGCCGTGGACATGCCGGTCCGCCAGGCCTTCGTCATCGAGATGGTCGGCCGCGAGGACGTCGCGAACGCCGTCGCCCTCAACTCCGCGATGTTCAACATGGCACGGATCGCCGGCCCGGCGATCGCGGGCGTGACGATCGCCGCGATCGGGATCGGGGCCGCGTTCGTCGTGAACGGCCTGAGCTTCGTGGCGGTCATCGCGGCGCTCGTCGCGATGCGCGACGACGAGCTGCGGAACGTGACGCTGGGCCCGGTCCCGCACTCCGTCCGCGAGGTCGCGGACACGCTCGCCGACGGGCTGCGCTACGTCCGCCGGACCCCCGTCGTCCTCCTCGCCGTCGTGGTGGTGGGCGTCGTCTCGACCGCGGGGATGAACTTCGGCGTGATCTTCCCCGCCTACGCGCGCGACGTCCTCGGGCAGGGCGCCGCGGGGTACGGCCTGCTCATGTCCTCGCTCGGGGTCGGGTCCGTCGTCGCCGCGCTCGCGCTCGCCGTCCGGGGCCGCGCCACGCCGTGGGCGATCGTCGGCGGGGCGGTCCTCACCGGGCTGGCGGAGGTCGCGATGGCACCGACGCGGGCGTACGGGCTGGCGCTCCTCCTGGGGTTCGCCGTCGGCCTCGGGGCGGTGTCCATGGCGGCGAACGCGAACTCGACGATCCAGCTCGCGGTCCCGGATGGGCTCCGGGGCCGCGTCATCGGCGTGTACACGACCGTGTTCGTCGGATCCACTCCGATCGGCGGGCTGCTCACCGGCGCCGTCGCATCCGTCCTCGGCGTGGCGACCGCGATCGGGATCGGCGGCGCGATCTCGGCCGTCGCCGGCGTCGCGGGGGCACTCTGGCTGCGGTCGATCCGCGAGCGGGAGCGCGCGCGCCCCCCCGCGGCCACGGCCGCGAGCGACGGGGGAGTATAATCAGACCGACAGTCGGTCTGTTATTCGAGGAGCCAGGTGCCCCGCACGCTCGACCCGACCTCCCACGCGGTCCGGCGCGACGCGTTCCTCGACGCGGCGGAAGGCCTGATCCGGTCGAAGGGCTACGAGGAGACGAGCATCCAGGACGTCCTGGATGCGGCCGGCGCGTCGCGCGGGGCCTTCTACCACTACTTCGACTCCAAGGCGGCCCTCCTCGAGGCCGTGGTGGACCGGATGACGGACGGGGTCATCGCGGTGGTGGAGCCGGTCGTGGCCGATCCGCGGCTCTCCGCGCCCGCCAAGCTCCAGGCCCTGCTGCTGACGGCCGGGGCGTGGAAGGCGGAGCGCAGCGACCTCCTCCTCGCGTTCATGCGCTCCTGGTACGCCGCGGAGAACGACCTCGTCCGGCTGCGGGTGGCGCGCGCGGCCTTCGCACGGCTGACCCCGCTGATCGCGCGGATCGTCCGCGAGGGCAGGGACCAGGGCGACTTCGACTGCACCTCGCCGGACGACGCCGCGGCCCTGCTCGCCGCACTGTTCGCCGGCTCCGCCGACATCATGGTCCCCCTCTTCCTCGACTGCCGCGACGGGCGCGTGCCCGCGGCGGACGTCGAGCGTTTCGTGACCGCCTACGAGGAGGCGATGGAACGGATCCTGGGCATGGCGCCCGGGTCCCTCGTCCTCGTCGACCGATCCGCACTCCACATCTGGCTCGGCTGAGTCGCATGGCAGAGGAGCATCCATGACCGCAGTCATCCAGCTCGAGAAGCTCACGAAGTGGTACGGCAAGAGCCGCGGGGTCCTCGACGTCGATCTCGTCGTCGAGCAGGGCGAGATCTTCGGCTTCCTCGGGCCCAACGGCGCGGGCAAGACGACCACCATCCGGACGATGCTGGACCTGATCCGCCCGACGAGCGGCCGCGCACTGGTCTTCGGGATCGAGTCGAGCGCCGACCCGGTCGCGATCCACCGCCGCGTGGGGTACATCCCGGGCGAGTTCGCCCTGTACGACCGGTTGAGCGGCAGACAGACCCTGGAGTACTTCGCGAACCTCCGCGGCGGCGTGGATCCCGCGTACCAGGCCTCGCTCATCGAGCGCTTCGAGCTCGACCCGAGCCGCCGCTTCCGCGAGTACAGCAAGGGCAACAAGCAGAAGGTGGGCGTGATCATCGCCCTCCAGCACCGGCCGGAGCTCCTCGTCCTCGACGAGCCGACGTCGGGCCTGGACCCGCTCGTCCAGCAGACGTTCTTCGTCACTCTGCGCGAGACCGTGGCCGACGGCGCGACCGTCTTCCTGTCGAGCCACATCCTGTCGGAGGTGGAGAAGACCTGCGACCGGGTCGCGATCATCCGCGAGGGACGCCTGGCCAAGCTCGACACGGTCGACGGGCTCCGCGACCTCGCGCACCACCAGGTGGAGCTGCGGTTCGCGGGCGAGGCGCCCGTGGCGGCGTTCCAGGCCCTGCCCGGCGTGAGCGACGTCGTCCTCGACGACCACGTCCTCCGGATGCGCGTCGCCGGCGCGATCACCCCCGTCGTCCAGGCGGCCGCGCAGTACGACCTCCTCGACTTCGTGAGCCGCGAGCCGTCACTCGAGGAGACGTTCCTCGCCCAGTACGGCCGCGAGGCCGAGTGAGGCGCCTGAGATGACCGCCAGTGCGGGGACGCCGCCCCGGTCCGCGGCGAGCACGTTCCCCCCGATCCCCCTCCGCCGCAAGCTGTACGGCTTCGGCTCCATCTACGGCAAGACCATCCGCGATTCGCGGCTGGCGCTCCTCATCATGTCCGGACTGCTCGCCGGCTTCATGCTCGCGATCGGCCGCGTCTGGGGGACCACGTACGGGACCGAGGAGGCGCGACGGGAGATCGCCGCCCTCGTCGAGGCGGTCCCGCCGATCATCGCCGGCATCGCCGGCCCGATCGTGAACCCGGACACGATGGGCGGCTTCCTCACGTACAAGTACGGTCCGTTCTTCGCTTTCATCGCGGCGCTCTGGTCCATCCTCGCGCTGTCCTCCACGCTGGCCGGCGAGGCGCGCCGCGGCAGCCTGGATCTCGTGGCGGTCGCGCCCTTCGGCAAGCGCCGCATCGCCCTTGAGAAGCTCGGGGCACACGTGACAGCGATGGCGCTCGCGATGACCGCCCTCGCGATCATCACCGTCCTCGCCTCCAATGCGTTCGGCGACGCCGAGCTCGGCGACGCGATCTCGCCTCTGGGCGGGATCGGGTTCGCCGTCTGGGTCGGCCTCATGGGCCTCGTCTCGGGCGCGGTCGCCTTCGCGCTCGCGCCGATCGTCGGACGCGCGAGCGCGGCGGGCGTCGCGGGCGTCGTGCTGCTCGCGTTCTTCATCCTCGGGGGATATGCGCCGTACGTGCCGGCGATCGAGGGGATCGCGAGGGTCTCGTGGTTCCACTGGACGTACGACCACGTGCCGCTCGCGGGCCAGTTCGACTGGCCGTCAGTCGGGCTCGTCGCCCTCGTGACCGTGGTCCTGTTCGCCGTCGGGGTGGAGCTGTTCGCCCGCCGCGACCTTGGCGTCATGACCGGCCTTCCGGTGCCCGGCCTGCCGGCGGCGACGCTCGGCCTCCGCCGGCCGGAGGGTCGCGCGTTCGGCGACCAGCTCCCGCTTGCGATCGGCTGGGGCCTTGGCTTCGGCTTCTTCGGCTTCATGATGGCGGCGGTCAGCCGCACGTTCTCCGAGGAGCTCTTCTCCCAGTTCCCCACCTTCCAGGAGCTGCTCGGCCAGATCTTCCCCGGCGTCGACCTGGCGTCGTCTGGCTGGTTCCTCCAGCTGATCTTCGTCGAGATGGGCCTCATCGTCGTCGGGTTCGCGGCGGCGACGTTCGTCGGCCGGTGGGCCTCGGACGAGACGAGCGGTCGGCTCGGGGTCCTCCTCACGACCCCCCTGACGCGCGCACGCTGGGCCGTCGCTGGAGGCGTCGGGGCGCTGGGGGCCGTCGCCGTGACGACCGCGATCTTCGCCGTCGGCGTCGGCCTG
>JALOOH010000119.1 GCA_025454515.1 Chloroflexota bacterium | reverse complement strand
GCGGCCTTCATCCGGGAGGTGCTGACGGGCGTGTACGAGAGCGACCTGGGGATGATCGAGCCGCGCATCGGCGAGATCGCCGACTACCGCATGCGGATCGGCGCGTCGGACGTCGCGCTCTTCGACAACATCGCGCCCGAGTTCGCCAGCGCGGTCGGGACGCGGACCGTCGCCGACCGGGCGAGGGGCGCGCACTTCCTCGGGATGGACGCGATCCTCATCAGCGGCCCGGCCGCCGGGACGCAGTTCGCGATGAGCGACCTCCGCGCGGCGAAGGAGGCGGTCCCCGAGGCGGACGTGGTGGCGAACACGGGCGTCCGGGCGGAGACGGTCGCCGAGATCTTCCGCGTGGCCGACGGCGCGATCGTGGGCACCAGCCTCAAGCGCGACGGACACATCTGGAACGAGGTGGACCCCGACCGGGCCCGGCGCCTCGTGGACGCCGCGCGCGCGGCGCGCGCCTGACGGCGGCCGACGGATGGGGAGGAAGACCCGCGTCTACTTCGCGACCGACCTGCACGGGTCGAGCAAGTGCTTCCGCAAGTTCGTCAACGCCGGGCAGGTGTACGGCGCGGACGTCCTGATCCTCGGGGGCGACCTCGCCGGCAAGGCGCTCCAGACGATCGTCCGCCAGCCCGGTGGGCGATGGGCGTGCGAGTTCATCGGGACCCGGTACGACGTGGAGGACGGCCCGGAGCTCGAGGCCCTCGAGAAGCTCATCGCCGACCACGGCTACTACCCGTTCCGCGCGGAGCCCGGCGAGCTCGACGCGCTGACGGCATCCGGCGGGATCGACGCGGTCTTCGAGCGGCTCATGAACGAGCGGCTCGAAGGCTGGCTCGCGCTCGCCGACGAGCGCCTCCGGCCGGCCGGGAAGCGGCTCTACTTCATGCTCGGCAACGACGACCCGGGGAGCCTGCGCGGCCTTCTCGACGCCGCCCCATGGGGCGTGCACGACGAGGGCGTCGTCGTCCCGCTCGACGACGACCACGAGATGATCAGCTGGGGCTTCAGCAACGTGACGCCGTGGCACAGCCACCGGGAGCAGACCGAGGAGCAGATGGCCGCGTCGCTCGCGACGATGGCCGCGAAGCTCCACGACCCGTCGCGGGCGGTCGTGAACATCCACGTCCCGCCCTTCGGCTCCGGCCTGGACGATGCCCCGGTCCTCGCCGAGCTCCAGGTGCAGACCTCGCTCGGCCAGGTGAAGTTCGCCCCGGTCGGGAGCACGGCGGTCCGCGACCTGATCCAGGCGGTGCAGCCGCTGCTGGGGCTGCACGGCCACATCCACGAGGCCTCCGGGATGAAGCGGATCGGCCGGACGATCGTGATCAACCCCGGGAGCGACTACTCGACCGGGACCCTCAACGGCGCGCTCATCACGCTGGAGCGCGACAAGGTGGCGACCCACCAGCTGGTCCGGGGATGACGGGGCCCGGCCGCGCCGATGCCGCGCCCGGGCCGCCGGCCGCGCCCGGCCCGCCGGCCGCGCCCGACCCCGGGGATCGCGCCCGTGCCGGGGATGTGCTCCTCGCGATCGACGTCGGGACCTCCGGCGCCCGGACCGCCGCCTTCGACCTCGAGGGTCACCGGCTCTTCGAGGTGCGCCGCGCGTACCCGACGACCACGCCGCACGAGGGATGGGCGGAGCAGGACGCCCGGCTGTGGCGGAGCTGCTCGCTGTCCACGGTGCGCGGCGCCGTCGCCGCGCTCGCGCCCGGCACGCGCATCCGCGCGATCGGGCTGACCGGGCAGTGCCCGTCGGTCGTCGGGGTGGACTCCCGCGGCGAGCCGACCGGCCCCGGCCTCATCTACCGCGACAACCGCGCCGTGGCCGAGGCTGACGCGCTGCGCAGCCTGTACGGCGACGCTGGGATCCACGCCCGGACCGGGCACCTGCCGGCGGCGTTCCACGTGGGAGCCAAGATCCTCTGGCTGCGGGGCCACCGGCCGGACGCGTTCGCGGCGACCGCGCGCTTCCTCCAGCCGCGCGACCTGGTGGTGCGGGCGCTGACGGGGATCGAGGCGACGGACGGGACGCACGCGGCCGCGACCCTGTTCTTCGACATCCGGACGCGTGCGTGGGCGGACGACCTCCTCGACGCCTGGGACCTCGAGCGCGGCCTCTTCCCCGCGGTCCGCGGGTCGTGGGAGGTCGTCGGCGAGGTCGCCCCCGTCGTGGCGCGGCGCCTCGGGCTGCCTCGCAGCATCCCCGTGGTGCTCGGCGGCGCGGACAGCCAGGCCTGCGCGCTGGGCGCCGGGGTGGTCGCGCCCGGGACGATCAGCGAGATGGCCGGGTCGTCCACGTGCCTCAACGCGGTCGTCGCGGCGCCGCTCCCCGTCCTCCTCGTGACGCACTACCCGCACGTCCTCCCGGGGTCGTACACGACCGAGACCGGGATCAACACGACGGGCCTGGCGATCGAGTGGGTCGCGCGCCTCGCGTACGGGGGACGGACCGGCCGTCCGCGGCCGGCCGACTGGAGACGGCTCGACGGCGAGGTCGCGGCCGTCGAGCCGGGGAGCGCGGGCGTGCTGGCCGTCCCCGTCCTCGGCGACGGCGAGCGGACCGACCCCGGCCTGCGGGGCGTGCTCACCGGGCTCTCGCTCCGCCACGGCCGCGCGGAGCTCGCGCGGGCGGTGCTCGAGGGGGTCGCGTTCGAGATCCGCGAGCAGGTCGACCTCGTGCGATCGGGCGGCGCGCGCGTGGACGAGCTGCGAGTGTCGGGCGGCGATGCCCGCCTCTCCACGTGGAACCGGATCAAGGCGGACGTCACCGGGCTGCCCGTCCGGGCGGTCCCGGGCGACGCGGCCGTGACGGGCGTCGCGATGCTCGCGGGGATCGGGGCCGGCATCTACCGCGACGCGGAGGATGCCGTGCGCCGGTGCGTCCACCCGGACCCGCCGGTCGAGCCCGACCCACGCGTGCGTGGGCGGTACGACGAGCTGTACCGGGCGTACGGGGCGCTCGTCGAATCGGCCGTGGTCCGGCGCTGAGGAGGAAGGCGATGGGCGGGATCCGGTGGTCGCTGGGCGTGAACGACTGCTTCGCGGTGAAGCGATGGCCGCGGCCGGCCGACTGGGCACCCGTCGTGCGGGACCTGGGCGTCACCCTCGTCCAGCACTCGCTCGACCTCGAGGACCTCGACGCCCCGACGGACGCGGTCGCGGAGGCGGCGGCCGCGACCGCGGGCGCGACGGCCGCTCACGGCCTGACGGTCCACTCGACGTTCACCGGCCTCGCGGCGTACTCCTCCAACCTCCTGCTCCACCCGGACCCCGCGGCGCGCGACCGCGCCGAGGCCTGGTACCGGCGGGCGATCGCGTTCACGGCCGCCGTGGGGGGCGTGGCGACCGGCGGTCACGTGGGCGCGTACTCGGTCCCCGACGCGCGCGACCCCGGGCGCCGCACCGCGCTCGCGACCGACCTCCGGGAGCAGCTCGGCAGGCTCGCGGCGCGCGCCCACGACGACGGGCTCGACTACCTTCTCGTGGAGAACCTCGCGGCCGCGCGGGAGCCCGCGACGACGGCCGACATCCGCGCGCTGCTCCACGACGGCGACGCCGGGCACGTCCCGATCCGGCTGTGCCTGGACGTCGGACACATGTGCGTCCCCGGCACCGTCGGCGACGAGCGTGACCCGTACGTGTGGGCGCGGGCGCTCGGGACGGTCTCGCCCGTCGTGCAGCTGCAGCAGTCCGATGCCGAGGGCGACCACCACTGGCCGTTCACGGCGGCGGCGAACGCGGCGGGGCGGATCGAGGCGGATCGGCTCCTCGACGCCCTCGAGGCGTCTGGCGCAGCCGAGATCGCGCTCATCCTGGAGGTGATCCCGCCGTTCGAGCAGGACGACGACGCAGTCATCGCGGACATGGCCGCGTCGGTCGCGTACTGGCGGGACGCGCTCGCGCGGAGGGGCGTGACCGTCTGAGCCGGCGCCGTCGTCGGGGCGGGCGCTCGCGCGGAGGGGCGGAGCGCTGCGCGGGAGCGGCGGAGCGCGGCACGCCCTAGTGGCGGACCTCCTCGGGGGTCTCGTACCAGCGCATCCGCTCCCCCACCCGCGCCCGGGCCTTCCAGCGCGCCGACTTCGGAGCCCCCTCGATCGCGTCGAGCAGCGCCGCGACCTGGCCGTCCACCGGATAGCGGACGCCGTGGACCGGCTGCTCGCGCCAGAGGTCGTCGACGAGGCCGAGATTGCGCTCGACCGTGTGGCAGAAGCCCCAGTCGGCGCCCAGGACCTCACGCATCCGGCGCAGGTCGATCGCGTCCGCATCGTGCTCGGCGAGGGGATGGTCCGCGAGGAGGCAGAGCGCATCACCGAGATCCTTGCGGTTGATCTCCCAGATCTGGAGCTTCGTGAGGAGCAGGTCGGCCAGGTCGAGGGTGGGTCCGGCGCCGGACGTCCGTCCGCGCAGGTCGAGCCGGTGCGACATCGACAGCTCGTCGAGGACGACGTCCACCGTCCAGCGCCCGTCCGGCGCGCCGAAGTTGAGGCGACGCGCGCCATGGAGGGCGTTGAAGAGCTTCTCGGGGACGTAGCCCTCGTCCGCGAACAGCTGCCTGATCTGCGCCGCGGCGCGCTTGTCGCCGGCGAAATCCATGTCGCGATACGGACGGGCGAACGGCCCCTCGCGCACGGACGGGGACGTCAGCCAGATGGCGAGGCCCCCCATGAGCCGCAGCGGCACGCCGGCGGCGACCACGGAGAGGCCGAGCCGCTCTGCCTCGGCGTGGATCTCCGCGAGGACCTGGTGGGGTGCGGGGGCGTCGGTCACCGCGCGAGTGTAGCGAGCGGGCCGGTCACGCGCGGCACCGTGGGCGCTTCAGCCGCAGCCGTGCGCGGTCCGGACCGCGACCAGCGCCTCCTCGATCTGGATGAAGTTCTTCGTCGAGGCGCGCATGAGGACGGAGCCGGGCGAGGACGTCGAGGCGAAGGGCGCGTCGCTCTCGAGCGCCTGGCCGAGCGTCTTGTCCAGCGAGCGCAGGAGCGGCGCGGCGTTCTTCATCGCCGGGTCCTGCCGCAGGAGCGCGATCGCCTTCGTGAACTTCGCGCGGTCGAACTCGATCGGCGACTCGGGGCCGGTCATGTCCTCCCACGTGGTCTCGTCGGCCTGCGTGAAGAACTGCAGGTAGAGGTCGACCGTGTCGATCGCATCGTTGAGCTTCTGGCACGCAGTGCGCGGCTCCGGCGTGGGCGACCCGGCAGCCACGCTCGCCTGGGGCGTCGCGGCATCGGACGGGATCGCGCCCGTGTCGTTCGCGGGCGCCGTGGGCTCGGCGTCCGGGTCGCTCGAGGCCGAGGCAGAGGCCTGCGGAGACGCCGTCGCGGTCGGCGCCGCGGTCGCGTCGGTCGAGGCGGAGGGCGCGGTGGACGCCGAAGGGGCGGCCGACGGGCTGCCGGCCGGCGACGGAGAGGTCGTGGTCGAGCCGCACGCGGCGACGACGAGGAGGGCGGCGAGGGGAAGGACGAGAAGGCGGCGCATGAGTGACTCCGTGAGCGCCGCCGGTCCTGGCGGCTCCGAGAGGATAGCCCGGGGTCGCCCGGGACGCTTCCGACGGGCCCGGAGGGGGCCCCCGCCGGGAACCGGCCCGCGTGCCGGGCGGGCGTGCCGGCGGGCAGCCGTCCCGGTCCGGGACCGGACCGCGCTATGCTCGGGCTCCTCGTGTCGCCCTCTCCCCGCACCCCCGCCGCACTCGCCGACTGGCGCACTTTCGCCGGGCGGTTCCGCAAGTACGCGGCGGTCGGGGTCTCGCAGGCCGCCGTCACGTCCCTCGCCGGGGACAGCCTCACGATCCCGCTCCTGCTCGCGCTCGGGACGCCCGCCGCGGCCGCCACGGCCATCGGGGCGCTGCCCGTCGCCGGCTCGGTCGCCCAGCTCGGCGTGCCGTGGCTCCTCCGACGCGCGAACGGCGACCTGCGGCGGGTGACGCTCGCGATCCTCGCGGTCGGGGAGCTCCGCGGGTTCTGGCTCGCCGTGATCACGATGCTGTCGGCGTCCGGGTCGATCCCCAACCAGGCTGCGATCGTCCTCATCGCGGCGGTGATGGGCCTCGCGGGCGCGGCCGGGACGATCGGGCAGACGAACCTGCAGGCGTGGTACGGAGCGGTCCTCCCCGAGAACGACCGACGCTTCGTCGCGCCCAAGGTCGTCGCGACGAACCTGGGGCTCGGGTCCGTCCTCCTGCTGCCGGTCGCGCTGCTCATCGGGTGGGCGCTGCCGCAGTTCGGCACGATCGTCTACGCGTGGGTCTTCCTTGCGGCGGGGCTCGCCGGGATCGGGGAGCTCACGGCAGTCGTGCGCCTGCGTCGGCCCGGCCGCGTCCTCGTGCACGAGGACCGCCCCGACGACCGGGCGGCCGCGACGGACGCCGCGTCCGGCGTCGCGTCCGGCGCCGCGGCCGCGGCCGCGGCCGGACCCGGCGCCGGCGCGAAGCGCCACGGGCCGAGGACCGGCGGCCCGGGCTCACCCACCGGCCCGTTCTCGGCGTCGCTCCAGCGGTTCCTGCGGATCATCACGATCGCGGCGTTCGGCGCGGGCTTCGGCCCGTACTTCTCGATCTACGTGATCAGCATCCTCCACATGCCCGCGTCGTACGCGATCCTGCTCTCGGCGCTCTCCTCCGCGTCGGCGCTCCTCTCGTCGGCGGCGATCGGCGGGTGGCTGCACCGCGGATCCTCGTCGCGCCTCCTCCGGCTCTCGTTCGTCCTGCGCGGCGGCACGCTCCTGCTGGGCCTCCTCGCCTTCCCCCTCAACCCGTTCGCGCCGCTGATCATGGCGTTCCTCGCGGTCGTCGTGAGCGCCGGCTACTCGGCCGGAGTCCTCGCCTCGAACGAGCGCCTCCTGCGCCTGGCGTCGGGCCCGCAGCTCATCCGCGCCCAGGGACGGTTCGTGGCCGGCACGGCCATCGGCGCGACCGGCGGCCAGTTCTCCAGCGCCGCGGTCCTCGCGCTGCTCCCGGTGGGCTTCCCGGCGTTCGCGATCCTCTTCGCGGTCTCCGGGCTCATCCGGGTCGTGCTCATCCCCTTCGTCGAGGTCTCCGAGTCGTGGTCGAGCGCGACGATGGTGTGGCGCGTGGACGAGCTGACCGGCGAGACG
>JALOOH010000118.1 GCA_025454515.1 Chloroflexota bacterium | reverse complement strand
ACGGCGCCGAGCTGGACGTACGCGGACGTCAGGCCCTTGGCCATGCAGATGAGGTCCGGCACGACGCCCCAGTGGTCGATGGAGAACCACTTCCCGGTCCGGCCGAAGCCGGCCATGACCTCATCGGCCACCAGGAGGATGCCGTACTTGTCGCAGAGCTCCCGCAGTCCCTGCATGTAGCCGTCCGGCGGGATGAGGATGCCGTTGGTCCCGACGACGGGCTCGACGATGATGGCGGCGACCGTCTGCGGGCCCTCGTACATGAGGACGTCCTCGGTCTCGCGGAGGACCTGCTCCACAGGCTCGGGGTCCTTCTTCCCCCACTTGTGCGTGTCGGGGATCCGGATGACGCCGGGGATGCCGGGCTCGGCCGCCCAGCGGCGCGGGTCGCCGGTCAGGGTGATCGCCCCGGCGGTGCCGCCGTGGTACGCGCGGTAGCGGACGGCGATCTTCTTGCGGCCCGTGAACATGCGCGCGATCTTCACCGCGTTCTCGTTCGCCTCGGCGCCGCCGTTGGTGAAGAAGAAGACGTCGATGTCGCCAGGGGTGAGCTCGGTGAGCTTCGCGCCGAGGCGGGCGCGCGGCTCGGTCGCCATGAACGGGTTGGCGTACGCGAGCTGCTCGGCCTGCTCCGCGATCGCCTTGATGATGTGCGGGTGCCCATGGCCGGTGTTCGTGCACATGAGCTGGCTGTTGAAGTCGAGGTAGCGCTTGCCCTCGGGCGTCCAGAAATAGGACCCCTTGGCGCCGGCCACCGGGATCGGGTCCACCTTCGCCTGCGCGGACCACTCGAAGATGGTGTGCTTCTTCGTCAGCTCGACGATCTCGGGCCCGGTCATCGTCCCGGGAACGGTGCTGGTCGCCATGGACTCCACCTCTTGCGCGAGACACGCCGTGCGTCCCGCACGGCGACCGCAGCGTGGCCGCACCGTCGCGGCCCACGTCATCGTCACGTCCGACGGGGACGGCCGGGTCCGGCCGTCCCGGGATCAGGGCTATTACACCACGCGCGGAAGGGCGCGGCGGGTGCCGTCCGAGGGCGCGTGCCGGGGCTTTCGGGATGGCGCCGACGGGCCTTTCGGCCGTCCTGGGGTACCATCCCACCGATGACGACGCCGACCCGGGACCGGCGCGTCGGGACCTCGGCCCGTCACGCGCTCCCCTCGATCGCCCTCGCCGCCATCTTCGCGGCCGTTCTCTTCTCCGTCCCCGTCCCCGCGGCGACACGCGCAGGCGGCACGGTGGGCAGCGCTGCCGTCGTCGTGGGCTTCACGCCCGAGACGTCCGAGCAGATCGCGGCCGCCGTGACCCACCAGGTCGGCAGGATCCAGACCGACGGCGCGGGGGGCCAGGAGGTCCACGTCGTCACCGCCGGGGCGGGCGACCCATCGCTGCGCTTCCAGGCGAGCCTCGCGACCGGCGAGGTCGTCGGTCGCGCGACCGTCAGCGCCCAGGCGCGGGCCGTCTCGATGGACGGCAACCGGGTCATCGTCGCGATCAACGGCGACGTGTGGGGCGGGTACTCGTCGCCCACCCAGGACGCACCGAACGGGATCCACGTCCAGGACGGCGAGCTCATGGTCGCCTCCACGGACACGCGCTCCGCGTTCGCGGTCGACGCCTCCGGCCGCGCCTCGGTGGGCCCCGCGCAGATCACGCTCACCGCGACCGGGATGGACATGGTCCCCTACCCCGTCGATCGCCTCAACCAGCTCCGGCGGGCGGGCGAGGTCGTCGCGTACACGTCCCGCTTCGGGCCGCGGACCCCGCAGGAGGGATCCGGCATCGAGGTGGTCCTCGGCGGCCTGCCCGGCCCCCTCGCGCTGATCGGCGCGTACCCGCTCACCGTCCTCGAGGTCCGCGAGGCCGGCTCGCAGCCGATCGGCGCGGGCCAGGTCGTCCTCAACGGACCGTCGGGCACGTACCTCGACGCGATGATGCCGGGCTCGCTGGTGACCTTCGCGACGGCGATCTCGCCGGGCCTGGAGGGAACGCGGCAGCTCGTCACCGGGCGCGAGAACATCCTGACGAACGGCGCGGTGGACATCCGGCCGCGGCCGGCGATCGCCGACCAGCTGCACCCGCGCACGGCGATCGGGGTCACCGCGGCGGGCGACGTGGTCATCGCCACCGTGGACGGAAGGCAGACGCCGTACAGCACGGGCGTGGACCTCGACGAGATGGCGCAGATCATGTCCGCGCAGGGCGCGGTGAACGCGATCAACCTCGACGGCGGCGGCTCCACGGCGATCGACGTCCGCGAGCCCGGCGACGTGGAGGCGACGCTCCAGAACCGGCCGTCCGACGGGAGGGAGCGCGCGGTCGCGAACGCGATCCTGCTCGTCAGCTCCACGCCGACGGGACCGCCCGCGCAGCTCTTCGTCCGGCCGCCCGCGGCGACGCTGTACGTCGGCGAGAAGGTGTCGTTCGAGGCGAAGGCCACGGACGCCGCGTTCAACGGGATCGCGGTCCCCTCGTCCACGGTCGCCTGGTCGAGCGCCGGCGGAGCCGGCACGCTCGCGCCGGACGGGACGTACACCGCCTCCGCCCCGGGCGCGGACACGATCACGGCGAGCGCGATCGGCCTCGCGGCACAGCTCGCGGTGACCGTCCAGCCGGACACGGTCGCGCCGGAGGTCGGCGGGACGCCCGTGTCACGGCTCACCGCCCAGACCACGCTGACCTCCAAGGCGGTCCCGCTCACGGTCACGTGGCCGGCCGCCACGGACCGCGGGACGGGTGTCGCGTCGTACGAGGTGCAGCGGAGCACGGACGGCGGCGCGAGCTGGAGCGACGTCGCGATGGACGCGCCCGGGAAGCCGAAGGCCCTCGTGTACGCGGTCCCCGGCGACGTGATGCGCGTGCGCGTGCGGGCCGTCGACCGGGCCGGGAACGCGGGCGACTGGTCCCAGGGCCTGCGCTTCCGGGTCATCGCGTACCAGGACGCGTCGGGCAAGATCGCCTACAAGGGCACCTGGAAGTCCACGAAGTCCGCACCGAACTTCGGCGGCACGGTGAAGTACACCCTGAAGAAGGGTGGCACGGCGACCTTCGCGTTCACCGGGAGCCAGGTCGCGTGGGTGACGCTCAGGGGCCCGGACCGTGGCCAGGCGCAGATCCTCGTCGACGACAAGGCGGCAGCGACCGTGGACAACCGGGCGTCGAAGACGGTCGTGCGGCGGGTCGCCTACGTGAAGCTCTTCACCGGGACCGGCCGGCACGAGATCACCGTGAAGTCCCTCGGCACGGCCGGGCGTCCGCGGGTGGACATGGACGCCATCATCGTCGTGGTCCCGATCGGCGACTGAGCCGGATCGCCTGCCCCGCCGGGGCGCATCGGCACCCCTCCACGCCCGTCCCGAAGGTGTACCGTGGCGGTCTGAGTCCGCGGGAGGGACGACGTGGCGATCGCGCGTCGGCCTGCTCCTCCCGCACGTCATCTCGCGGAGGGACCCGATGCCCCGAATCGTCCGCGGCGCCCTGCTCCAGGCCTCCTGGACGGGCGACAAGGAGTCGATGATCCAGAAGCATGAGCAGTACGCGCACGAGGCGGCGAAGCAGGGCGCGAAGTTCATGCTGTTCCAGGAGCTGTTCTACGGGCCGTACTTCTGCCAGGTGCAGGACCCGCAGTACTTCAGCTACACCGAGCTGATCCCGGACGGCCCCACGACCAAGCGCATGCAGTCGCTCGCGCGCGAGCTGGGGATGGTCCTCGTCGTCCCGATGTACGAGGAGGACAGCACCACCCGGGGCATCTACTACAACACCGCGGCCGTCATCGACATGGACGGCACGTATCTCGGCAAGTACCGCAAGACGCACATCCCGCACGTCAAGGGCTTCTGGGAGAAGTTCTACTTCCGGCCCGGCAACCTCGGCTACCCGGTCTTCCAGACGGCCGTCGGGAAGATCGGCGTGTACATCTGCTACGACCGCCACTTCCCGGAGGGCGCGCGCGCGCTCGGCCTCAACGGTGCCGAGATCGTGCTCATCCCGTCCGCCACGAGCCGCGGCCTGTCCGAGTACCTGTGGCGCGTGGAGCAGGTGAGCCACGCGATGGCGAACGGGTACTTCGTCGGGACGATCAACCGCGTCGGCATCGAGGCGGAGATCGGCGAGGACGACTTCTACGGCCAGAGCTACTTCTGCGACCCGCGCGGCCAGTTCATCGGCGGCGTCGGCGATCCGCGCGAGGAGGAGCTCGTCGTCCGCGACCTCGACCTGGACCTCGTGACCGAGGTCCGGCAGACGTGGCAGTTCTACCGCGACCGCCGGCCGGACATGTACGGGGACCTCGTCAAGCCCTAGGGAGTATCCTCGTCGCCCGCCGCACGACAGGGTCGCGCGGCGGGCGACGGCTTTCCCGGGAGCCGGCGGGCGATGGCGGCCTGGCCACGCGGGACGGGAGGCAGGGAGGGGAGATGGAGTTCGGGTTCACGCTCAAGCCGGAGCACTCGCTCACCCGGCACGTCGCGATCACGCGACGTGCGGAGGCGGCCGGCTTCGACTACGGCTGGATCTTCGACAGCCACGTCCTGTGGCGCGAGGCCTACGTCCTGCTGACCCTCATGGCCACGGCCACGGAGCGGATGCGGCTGGGGACGTGCGTCACGAACCCGGCCACGCGCGAGCCCACGGTCACCGCGAGCGGCCTCGCCACGCTCCAGGAGCTGACGGGCGGGCGCATGGACCTCGGGATCGGGCGCGGCGACAGCGCGCGCCGCGTCCTCGGCAAGCCGCCGACGTCGATGGCGATGCTCGAGGAGGCCGCGGTCGTGATCCGCGACCTCGCCGAGGGCCGGGGCGCCGAGTACGAGGGTGCCTGGCTCGAGCTGACGTGGGCGCCGAGAGGCTTCCGGCTCCCGCTCTGGATCGCCGGGTACGGACCCAAGGCGATGGACCTCGCCGGCCGCGTGGCCGACGGGCTCATGCTGCAGTTCGCCGACCCGGACCTCATCGCGTGGCTGGTGGGCCAGGTGCGCGAGGCGGCAGCGAAGGCCGGGCGCGACCCGATGTCCATCCGCGTCATGGCCGCCGCGCCGGCGCACGTGGCGCCGCGCGACGTGGCCCGCGAGCGCGTGCGGTGGTTCCCCGCGCTCGTGGGCAACCACGTCGTGGACCTCGTGAACCGCTATCCGGCGTCGGAGCTGCCCGAGTCGCTCACCGGCTACGTCCGCGAGCGCCAGGGCTACGACTACCTGCACCACGCGGAGGTCGGCTCCAGCAACGCGGCGTTCGTGAGCGACGAGATCGCCGACCGGTTCTCGATCATCGGCGGCGTGGACGAGCACATCGCCAAGCTCCGGCGGCTCGCGGAGGCCGGCGTGGACCAGTTCAACCTCTACCTGATGAACGGGGACGAGGAGGAGCAGGTGGACATCTACGGACGGGAGATCATCCCGGCGCTCCGGGATGCAGCCCGCGCCTGACCCGGACCGCCCGTGACGGGCGTCCGAAGGGACCGCCGCTCCCGTCCGAATCGACCGCGTCACGCCTCCGCCCGAGGGCTACCATCGAGGCCTTGGGAGGGCGGCACACGCCCTCGGCGGAGGTGACCAGATGCGGATCCTGATCAAGAACGGGACCGTGATCAACGCCAACGGTCGGCAGCAGGCGGACGTGCTGATCGACGGCGACAAGATCGTGGCCCTGGTGGCGCGACCCGGGGATGACGCTGGCGTCTCGGACAAGGCCGGCGCAGCGCTCCTCGCGCTCGGCGCCGACGAGGTGATCGACGCGACCGGCAAGTGGGTGATCCCGGGCGGGATCGACGAGCACACGCACATGGAGCTGCCGTTCGGCGGCACGTTCGCGAAGGACACCTTCGAGACCGGGTCGCGCGCTGCAGCATTCGGCGGCACGACGACGATCATCGACTTCGCCGTGCAGAGCAAGGGCAAGAGCCTCCAGGAGGGGCTCGACACCTGGATGGCGAAGGCCGAGGGCCACGCGGTCATCGACTACGCGTTCCACATGATCATGAGCGACGTCACCGACGAGACGCTCCCGGAGATGGACCGGATCGTCGACCAGGGCGTGTCGAGCTTCAAGCTCTTCACCGCCTATCCGGGCGTCTTCCTCAGCGACGACGCCGCGATCTTCCGGGCGATGCAGCGCTCCGAGAAGAACGGCGGCCTCATCCTCATGCACGCGGAGAATGGCATCGCGATCGATGTCGTCGTCGCGCAGAACTTCGCCGCCGGCAACACGGACCCGTATTACCACGGCGTGAGCAGATACCCGGTCTTCGAGGGCGAGGCGACGAACCGCGTGATCCGCCTCGCGGAGGCGGCCGGTGCGCCCGTCTTCTTCGTCCACATGTCGGCCAAGGACGCCGTGGACGTCCTGATGGCCGCGCGTGACCGCGGCACCAAGGCGTTCGCCGAGACGTGCCCGCAGTACCTCTTCCTCGACCTGGCGGACCTGGGCAACGGGTTCGAGGGCTCCAAGTTCGTCTGCTCCCCGCCGCTCCGTCCGGCGAGCGGCGGCCACCAGCAGGCCCTGTGGACCGCGCTCATCAAGGGCGACCTCTACGGCATCGGGACGGACCACTGCCCGTTCGACTTCGAAGGCCAGAAGGAGCTCGGGCGCGGCGACTTCCGGAAGATCCCCAACGGCCTGCCGGGCGTCGAGGAGCGCGTGGACCTGATGCACGACGGCGGCGTCGTCGCCGGCCGCATCACCCCTGCCCGCTGGGTCGAGCTCATCAGCGCGAACCCCGCCCGGATGTTCGGGCTCTACCCGCGGAAGGGCGTCGTCGCGGCCGGGGCGGACGCGGACGTCGTCGTGTACGACCCCAACCGCAAGCACGTCCTCTCGGCGAAGACGCACCACATGGACGTGGACTACTCCTGCTACGAGGGCCGTGAGGTCCAGGGCGGGAGCGACGTCGTGATCTCCCGGGGTCGGATCATCGTGAAGGACGGCGAGTTCTTCGGGAAGGCCGGCGACGGGGAGTTCCTCAAGCGCGAGACCGCGCACTGGGTGCGCAAGAACTAGCGCTCGCCCACCCTCCTCCGGGGGAGTGCGAAGGGGCCGGCCCGCGAGGGCCGGCCCCTTCGGTGTGGATGGGGGTCAGTAGTCGACGCGAAGGATCCCCGGGGGGCCGGTGACGATCAGCCAGAGTGAGCGTCCGAGCGCGCACGCCTCCAGCGTG
>JALOOH010000117.1 GCA_025454515.1 Chloroflexota bacterium | reverse complement strand
CACCGTGGGCGGCGTCTTTCATCGGGAGGAAGCCCCACGCACCAGGGTCGCTGGCATGCGGGACCGAGGCAGACCGAGGGCGGGCGACCGGCCGCAGGCGCGAGCTGCACGCGCGCGGGTGCCCGACCGAGGGCGGGCGACCGGTCGCCCGCCCTCGGTCGGCGCGCCCCTACTCCTCGACCCGTTCGACGACCGTCGCGATCCCCTGCCCAACGCCGATGCACATGGTGGCGAGGCCGTAGCGTCCGCCGGTCCGCGCGAGCCCGTGGACGAGCATCGTCACGAGACGCGCCCCGCTCATCCCCAGGGGGTGGCCGAGCGCGATCGCGCCGCCGTCCACGTTGAGCCTCGCGGGATCGAGCCCGAGCTCGCGCGCGCACGCGACGGACTGGCTCGCGAACGCCTCGTTCATCTCCACGAGGTCGAGGTCGGCCACGCCGATCCCCGCGCGCTCCAGCGCCTTGCGCGTCGCCGGGACCGGCCCGATCCCCATGACCGACGGGTCCACGCCAGCGATGGCCGTCGAGACGATGCGGGCCATCGGCCGCAGCCCGAGCGCGCGCGCCGCGCCCGCCTCCGCGAGGAGGATCGCGGAAGCGCCGTCGTTGATGCCGCTCGAGTTGCCCGCCGTGACCGTGCCGCCCTCGCGGAAGGCCGGCCGCAGCTTCGCGAGCGCCTCCGCGGTCGTGTCGGCACGGGGATGCTCGTCGCGGTCCACCACGACCGGATCGCCCTTCCGCTGGGGGATCGCCACCGGGACGATCTGCGCGTCGAACCGACCCTCGGCCTGCGCGGCGACGGCCCGTTGCTGGCTCGACACGCCCAGCGCGTCCTGGTCCTCTCGCGAGACGCCCCACCGGTCGGCGACCACCTCGGCCGTCTCGCCGAGCGAGATCGTCGGGTACGCCTTCTGCATCGCCGGGTTGACGAACCGCCAGCCGAGCGTCGTGTCCACGAGCTCGTGGGTGCCGCGTTCGAACGCGCTCTCCGGCTTGAGCATCACGTAGGGGGCGCGGGACATGGACTCGACCCCGCCCGCGATGAAGACGTCGCCGTCCCCGGCGGCGATCGCGTGGGCGGCCGAGTTGACCGCCTGCAGCCCGCTCCCGCACAGCCGGTTGACCGTCAGGCCGCCGACCTCGACCGGCAGCCCCGCGAGGAGGACCGCCATCCGCGCGACGTTCCGGTTGTCCTCGCCGGCCTGGTTGGCGCACCCGAGGATCACGTCCTCCACGACCGCCGGGTCGATCCCCGTGCGGTCCACGACGGCCCGGACCACGATCGCAGCGAGGTCGTCGGGGCGCACGGAGGAGAGGGCGCCGCCGTATCGCCCGATGGGGGTGCGGACGGCGTCGACGATCCAGGCCTCGCGAAGAGGCCGGTGCAGGTCACGGCTCATGCCGTCGATGGTAGCGCGCGTCGAGGCAGGTCCACGGTGCGGTGCGGCGCGACACCGGTTCGCATGGCGGTCGGCAAGGCTGTCATTTCGGCCGTAAGGGGAAGCCGCGTATGCTGCGGCCGGGCGGTGAGCACCCGTGACACCGCCGTTTCGAGCCGTTCGGGGACTGGTGGTGCCGGGATACGGGGGGACGCGAAGGGACCTGCGGCGATCGATCGTCGCCTGGACGGCGGTCGCCGTGCTCGCGGCGGCCTGCGCCGGACCCGTCGACCCGGCACCCGGCTCCCCGGACCTCGCCGATCGCGTCCCGGCCCCGGCGGGTGCGTCGGAGGTCCGGCCGGGGAACCGCGCCGCGGACGGCGGCCAGCCCGTCGTCGGCTTCGAGTCGCCCCTCCCGCCCGCAGAGGCGCTCGCCTCGTATCGCGCCACGCTCGCCGCGTCGGGGTTCACCGAGGTCGGCGCAGACGGCGCGTGGCACCTCTTCAGCGACGGCACGCAGACGCTCGCGGTCCGCGTCGCATCGTCCGGCCCGCCGACGTCGATCGTCGTCCGGGTCGTGACCCCGCGTCGCATCGTCCGGCCCGCCGACGTCGATCGTCGTCCGGGTCGTGACCGACCCGGCGCCCGCGGTCGCACGTCCATCCACGCCGGCGACGGCCGGGCCCGGCGGGCAGCCCGCGCCGGCCAGTGTCGGGTCACCCGCCGCGCGCACCGCCCCGCCGACCGGGGGCGGCGGGGGCACGGACCAGATCGCCCCGACGCCCGAGCCGACGCCGAAGCCGTCGGCGTCACCCAAGGCGACCCCGGCCCCCGCGGGCCCGGGCGATGCACCGCCCGGGCAGGGCGGGACACCGCCGGGCCAGGGTGGGACGCCGCCCGGGCAGGGCGGGACGCCGCCGGGCCAGGGCGGGCCGCCGCCCGGCCAGGGCGGACCGGGCGCCAGCACCGTGCCCACGCCGGAGCCGCCGACGCCGTCGCCGAGCGCCGAGCCGTCCGACACGCCGCATCCGACCCCGAAGCCGCACCCCACGCCGGACCCGACGCCGAAGCCCACACCGAAGCCGAAGCCGACGCCGGACCCGACGCCGAAGCCGACGAAGACGCCGAAGCCGTGATCGCAGCCGCGAGGGACCATGGTCGACCGCTACCGCCTGCTGCTCGTTGACGACGACGTCCAGCTGCTCGCCTATCTCGGCGACCGGCTGCAGCGCGACGGCTACGACGTCACGACCGCCAAGTCGGGCGGCGAGGCGCTCGTCGCCCTCGACGCCGCCTGGCCCGACCTCGTCATCCTCGACCTCATGATGCCGCGGATGAGCGGCGAGGAGCTCGCCGCCCAGATCAAGCGGCGGGCCGACATCCCGATCATCGTCCTCTCCGCGATCTCGGCCGCCGAGAGCAAGGTGGACCTCATCTCGCGGTACGCGGAGGACTACCTCACGAAGCCGTTCCACCACGAGGAGCTCGTGGCGCGGATCCGCCGCGTCCTCGGCCGGCTCAACGAGCGGATCCCCAGCCAGGAGCTCGTCCTGGGGCCGGACCTGACGCTCGTGCTCCGGCGACGCGAGGCGATCGTGGACGGGGACGTGGTCGGGCTCTCACCGACCGAGACGCGCTTCCTCGCCACGCTCGCCGCGAACGTCGGCGAATCGGTCACCACGGAGCGACTCCTCGCGCGGGTCTGGAGCGACGCCGACGGCGCCGACCCGGCCTACGTGTGGGTGACGGTCCGCCGACTGCGTCGGAAGATCGAGCGGGACCCCGACCGGCCGCGCTACCTGGTGACCGAGAAGGGCGGGGGCTATCGGCTCGTCGGCGCCGGCTGAGCCGGCCCGGACCCGGACCGTGGCGCGCCCTCGGCTGCGGTACGACCGCCAGCTCGCCCTGGCGCTGCTCGTCGTGGCGCTCGTCCCTCTCGGCATCTTCGCTCTGGGGTCGTTCGTCCGGTTCTCGTCGGCCGTGCGCCTCGAGGGTGAGCAGGGCGCGCGCGACGCCGTGCGGAGCGTGGCATCGCTCGCGGACCAGGCCGGCGTGCGGCTGTCGGGTACCGCGGAGAGTTACGCGACGTGGCAGACCCTCGTCGGGTACGTGGACGCGCTGGACTCCGCGCGGCTCACGTCGGACATCGCCGGCTTCCTCGTGGACCGCGGGACGGCCGACGACGTCGTCGTCGTCGCCGGCGCGTCGGACGCCGCGGCGGCGGGGTCGCCCGAGGACACGGCGGAGCTCGCCAGGGTCGCGCGGGCCGCGCTTGCCGCGTCGCCCGGCGAGAACGGCGAGATCGGCCCGGGGACGGTCGTCCTTCCTTCGGGGATCCACGTCGTCTCGGTCCGGCGGATCCCCCTCGACGGGCTCGACGGGCCGGGCGCGGCCGCCGCCTCGGAGGGCGGAGCCGCCATCGCGATGTCGCGGCGACTCGATGGCGGCTTCGCGATCGACGCCTCGCAGCTGACCGGCTTCGCGGTCTCGCTCTACCTGCCCGACGGACGGCTGTCGGTGACCAGCGACGAGGAGGCGGCGGCGGCCGTGGGGCCGCCGGACCCCGCCCGACTCTCCGTCGACGCTGCGACGATCGTGGATCGCGGCGGGTTCGCCGCCGGGGCTCTCGCCCTCATGGGACGGGACGGCGCGCTCGCCGGCGCCGTCACCGCGAGCGGGCGTCTCGACGTGCTCAACTCGGTGGACGCCCAGCTGTGGCCCGTCCTCGGACTCGGTTTCGGGGCCTCGGCGGTCATGGCGGTCCTGCTCGCCATCCTGCTGTCGCTCCGCCTGCGGCGCCGCCTCGGCATCATCGAGGGCGGCATGGTCGCCGTCGCAGGCGGAGATACGAGCGTGCGGCTCCCGACGGGAGGTGCGGACGACGTCGCCCGGCTCGCCGAGTCCCACAACCGGCTCGCCGCGACGCTCGAGCGACGGGACCGCACCCTCAACCGCGCCCTCGGCGAGGTCGCCGCGCTCACGCCAGACCGAGCCGTCGTCGATCTGGCCGGGACCGGGACGGCCGCGGCGGCCTCGGTCTTCGGGTTCGCGGCGGTGCGGCTCGTGGACGCCGAGGGAGGGACGGCCGCGGCGGTCGGCGCTGACGGCGGGCACCAGGGGACGGGCGGGCCTCCGGGCACGGGCGGGCCCCAGGGCACGGGCGGGCCTCCGGGCACGGGCGGGTCGGGATCGCCGGAAAGACCGGTGGCGCCCGAGGAGCGGGTCGTCGCCGTGCCGGTCCCGGTGCCGCCGGAGACCTGGCGTCTCGAGGCCGTCCTCGCCGCCGGGCAGGACTGGTCGGACGGCGACGCCGCCCTCCTCGCCCTCTACGGCCGCGAGCTCGGGGCGGCGCTCCGCGACGCGGAGCTGTACGCGGACGCCGCCCATCGCGCGGCCGAGCTCGAACGCGTCAACCGGCTCCAGGGCGACTTCCTCCGCGGGGTCAGCCACAACCTCCAGACCCCCCTGACGCACATCACCGTCGTCGCGGGGGAGCTCGCGGACACGCGCGGCGACGATCCGTCGGTGCGCCGCGACGCGCAGGTGATCCTCGCCGAGGGCGAGCGGCTGTCCCGCCTCGTGGGCCAGCTCCTCACCCTCTCGCGCCTCGAGGCGAACGCCCTGTCGGTCACCGCCGAGCCGGTCTCGATCCCCGCGCTGGTCGCGCGGGTCGCGCACGTCGCGGGGGCCGGCGGTGTCAGGGTGGTCGATGACGCCCCCGGGCTCGTCCCGATCGGCGATCCGGCAGCGGTCGAGCAGGTCCTGTGGATCCTCTTCGACAACGCCACCCGGTACGCGCCTCCCGGCCAGATCCGGGTGCTCGTGTCGCCGGCGGACGTCGCGTCGCTCGACCCGCGCGCCGCCACCGAGGCCGATGCGGCCGTGGCGGTCGCCGTCGACGACGACGGACCCGGCGTCCCCCCGGCCGAGCGGGAGCGGGTCTTCGACCGCTTCGCGCGGGGGTCCACGGCAGGCGACGCCTCGGGCACCGGCCTCGGCCTGGACGTGGCCCGTGGGCTCGTCGGGGTGATGGGCGGCCGCATCCGCTGCGAGGCGGCGCCCGGCGGCGGCGCGCGGTTCGTGTTCACGCTGCCCGCGGAGGACGCGTCGAGCCCCGCCTGACCAGCCTGGGCTACGACCCGTCTGCCAGCGCGGTCAGGCCGCCCTGGAACAGGACGAAGGCCCGCGGGTCCACCGGCTCGTCGGCGTCGGCGTGAGCGGCCGCGGCGAACGCTCGCAGGTCCTCGGCGAACGCGGCGTCCGACGCGGGGGCGCTGCCGGCGACGAGGAGATGCCGTGACGGGACGGCGACGAGGACCCGTCCGCCGTCGCCGAGCTCGCGCTCGAGGAAGAGGCGCACCTCGGGCAGGAGCAGGCGCCCCGCGTCCCACCCCTCGCCCGAATCCGACACCCGGATCCGGCGGCCGTCGGACGCCTCGGACTCCCAGGGAGTGGAGTTGCTCCACGCGAGCAGGTTCGCCATGGCGGTCGAGATCACGGCATCCGGCTCGACGCCCCATGCCGCGACGTGCTCCGCGTTCACGAGGACGTGGAAGCCGGTCGCGGGGATCGCGACCGCGATGGGCATCCCGACCGGGCCCGGCCACTGGAGCGGAGTGCCGCCAGCGGTCCCGCGGGTCAGGTGCAGCGCCGCGGGGTCGTACGCCGCCGCGGCAAGCCCCGGAGTGCCGACCGGCAGGAGCACCGGCATGATCAGGCCCGTGGCGGTGGGCCAGTCCTGTTCGGGCGCGTCGGCGACGGGCATCAGCGTCCCCTCCAGACCGGATCGCGCTTCTCGAGGAAGGCGGCGATCCCCTCGACCTTGTCCTCCGTCCCGAAGAGGCGGTAGAAGCGACGGCGCTCCTCCCGGATCCCCGTCGCGAGGGGGACCTCGGCCGCCAGCCGCACCGCCTCGACGGCGGCGCGCGTCGCGAGCGGCGGCATCGCCGCGATCGCGGCAGCGAGGTCGAGCGCCGCCGCCACGACGTCGGCGGCGGGCACGACGCGCGTCACCAGCCCCAGGCGGTCCGCCTCCGCGGCGTCGATCGTCCGGCCGGTCAGGATGAGCTCCGCGGCCCGGACGCTCCCCACGGCCCGCGTGAGCCGCTGCGTCGCGCCCGCGCCCGGCATGAGGCCCAGGCGGATCTCGGGCTGGCCCAGCTTCGCGTCGTCGCCGAGGACGATCATGTCGCAGCTCAGGGCGAGCTCCAGTCCGCCACCGAGCGCGTAGCCGCGGACCGCGGCGATCGTCGGGACGCCCATGGCCGCGATGGCGTCCCAGTGGTCGAAGCGGCGGCTCGCCTCGAGCCCCTCGGCGGTCTCCCGTGCGAACTCGGCGACGTCGGCGCCGACGGAGAAGGCCCGCGACCCGGCGCCGGTGAACACGGCGACACGGCATGCGGGGTCGGCATCCAGCCGGGCGCACGCCGCGGCGAGGTCCGCGAGGACCTGCGACGAGAGGTTGTTGAGGGTCCGGGGACGATCGATCGTCACGAGGGCGACGCCGTCGATCGCCGTGGCCGGGCGATCGGCCTCGGGGCGATGGGCCAGAGGACGATCGGCCACGGCCGCGAGGTCGGGACCGACCGGGGCCGGGCGCGCAGCGGGCAGCTCCACGCGCACGAACGGTCCCTCGTCGACCACCGTTCCCTCCCCTGTCGCACCCTGCCCGACGCTGGCCGGGCGCCGGCCTGACGACGGCGCCAGTATCGCCGCTGCGGCCCCGTGCGTCTGCCCGTCGCCGCGCGAGTGACAGGACGCACCACAACCGAGGGGTCGGTCGTGCTCCCGTGCCCGACGGCGGACCGTCCGGGGCCGCCCTGTCATGGGGGGCGTAAGGGTCCTGTCCCTAACGTACCGGGTGCCACTGGTACTTCCGGGCCGGTGGCTCGGCGCAGCGATCGAGCGCACTCATCCCGGCCGCGGCGGCCTCATCGCCGGCGGCCCATCCCTCCGATCGCCCCCGCCCACGACGCGTCCCCTCGGACCGCGTCCCGTCCGGTCCCCAGAGTCCTCCGGAGGGGAGAGGTATCGAATGATCAGGAACATCACCCACCGCGGCCCAGGATGGCGCAGGGCGTTCGCCCTCGCTGCCACGGGGGTCATCATCGGGTCGGTCCTCCTCGTGGGATCGACCGTCCTCATCGCGTCCGCGGCCGCGCCGATCACGTCGGGCAACCTGAGCCCGACGGCGAACCACGCGCCGAACCAGTGGACGAACCCCGGCAACGCCTGGGACGGCGACGGCACGAACTACGCCACCGCCATCCAGAACAACGACCAGGGGTACTCGTCGTTCAACCTCCCGGCGATCCCCGATGGCTCGATCATCACCGGGATCCGCGTGACGGCGGTGGCGAAGACCGTCGATCCCGACTGCGACCTGGGCGTCAGCCTGTCGTGGAACAACGGCTCGAGCACGACGAGCCGCCAGGATCGGAGCATCGGCACGGGGGATACGACGGTCACGTTCGGCGGCGTCCCCGGTGCGTCCGGGAACGACGCGAACACGTTCGGGCGCGTCTGGTCGCCGTCCGAGCTGACGAACGCGACCTTCGTCGCGATCGTGCGCTCGGTGGACACGGGGACCTCGTGCCCCAGCAACACCGTGACCTCCCTCAAGTCGATCCAGGTCGCCGTGGCCTACCGCCCGGGCGAGGCCGGCACCGCCAACCCGGCGATCGTCCCCGGCGCGATCTGCGGACAGGCCGACTTCGACTTCGTCGTGGACACCTCCGGGTCGATCGGCTCGGCGAACATGGCGACGGTCCGCAGCCAGCTGCAGGCCTTCTCCAACGCATACCAGACCGGCGGCGACGGGAGGTACTCGCTCACGTCGTTCTCCTCGTCCGCGATCCCGCAGACCGCCGGCTTCGTCAACGCGGCCACGTTCGACGCTGCCGCTGCGGCCCTCCCCGCCTCGGGCGGGCGCACGTGGACCGCTGCCGGCATCAGCACGGGCGCCGGGAACAACGCGAACGACCGCGCCGGCGTCCCGAACATCATGTTCGTCCTCACCGATGGCTCGCCGAACATGAACTCGGCCTCCCAGCCGACGCTCGACGATCCGAAGACGTGGCAGGACGGCGCCGACGCGGCGATCGGCGCGGCGAACGCGGCCCGCGGCTCGTACGTCGTCAACGCGGTCTTCGTGGGGACGGGGGACACGAGCCTGCCGTTCACCAGCGCATACGACGCCGCGTACACCTCGTTCGTGATGACCCAGATCGGCGGCGGCTCGTACAGCAGCATCGCCGACTTCGGGAACATCGCGACCGGACTGCTCGACCTCCTCGGCTGCCGGAACATCGTCGTGACGAAGGTCACCGACCTCCATCCGACCGACACGCAGTTCAGCGGCTCGATCAGCAACGCCCAGGACGGCAACGTCCCCGCAGCCTGGTCGCTGACGTCGATTGCCTCCGGCTCCACGACGCTCACCAGCACCACCGTGAGCGTCGGTCGGAACCATGCGCACGTCGTGACGGAGGACCCGGTGCCCTCCGGCTGGACGCTGGTGGGGTGGTACGGGCCGATCAGCACGACGGCCCTGTGCCCGACGGATCCGGGGCAGTACAGCGGGACCTCGGTCTCGATCCCCTCGGGGACCGCGAACCAGCAGGTCTGCGTCTTCGATCACTTCGCCTCCGTCCCCGCCCTCACCCTCGACAAGACCACCTCGACCCCGAGCTACAGCGCGGTCGGCCAGTCGATCAGCTACGGCTACCTGCTCACCAACAGCGGCAACGTCAGCCTC
>JALOOH010000116.1 GCA_025454515.1 Chloroflexota bacterium | reverse complement strand
TTCGCGTCGATCGCGCTCTTCCGGTCGCTCACCTGGGCGCTCGTGGGCGGCGGCCCGACCACCGCCACGACGGACGTGGGGCCGTGCAGGAGGAGCCCGTCGGCGGTCCGCTCCACGCGCTGGGCCGGGTCGTGGGACCAGCCCTTGAGCACGACGTCCACCGGCGCGGCCGCGGTCCCGGTGTTCGTGGCCGTGGCGCGGAGCACGCCGGACGAGGAGTCCGCTCGCGCGCCCTCGAAGGCGATCTCGAACGTGGGCTTCGCGGCCGGGTACTCGAGGACGTAGTGCGCGTAGCTGGAGGTGGGGGTGTTCTCGTGGAAGGTCCGGCGGTCCACGATCGCCTCGCCGTGGGGGCCCGACTGGTTGGTCCAGCCGAAGAGGCGCTCGGCGACCTTCACCTGCTTCCCGTCCCAGACCGCCCACCCGAGCGCGACGTCGCCCTCCCGCGTGGTCCAGCCGGCGATGCCGTCCTCGCCCCACGTGTACGGGACCTTGATCGCGCGCAGGTAGTCCATCCCCCAGCCGTTCCCGCCGACGGCCTCGCGCGGGTTCCCCCACTCCCGCTCGGAGAGGTACGTCCCCCAGCGCGTGTCCAGGGTGTCCCAGGGCGCGAGGGCCAGCGGACGCGGGACCAGGACGAGCATCCCGACGAGCGCGCCGGTGACGACGACGATCGCGAGGATGGCGACGGCCGCCACGGCGCGCACGACGACGGGGCGGGTCGAGCGCTCGGGCACGACCGCATCGTAGCGCGGCGGGAACGGCCCGGGGGACGAGGTGGCAGAATCGACGCGATGCAGACCCTGGCCGCGATGCCGCTCGGCGTGAAGGTCTTCCTCGCGTATGCCTTCCTCATCCTCGTCGGCATCGGCCTGTCGCTGCGCTGGGTCGTGGACCAGGCGATCTCGGCGCCGATCAGCCCTGCCGGGGTCATCACGATGGTGCTGCTCGCGTACACGATCTTCACGACGACGCTCGTGCTGCAGCGCAAGGAGGCGGCGCGGACGCTCGCGCTCGGGCTCGCGAGCCTCACGATCCCCGCGATCCCGCTCCTCGTGCTCGCGGGGCTGTGGCCGTTCGCGATCCCGGTGGCGATCCTGGCGGTCGTGCTCTTCCGCGCGCTGACCCGACCGGCGGTCCGCGCCTGGCTCAACGAGCAGTAGGAGGACCGATGCGGATCGTCGCGTACCGGCCGGCCGATCGCACGGGGGTGGGGCCGGGCGCGGGGGCGCCCGGCGACGCGGCAGCCGCGGTGGCGCCCGGCGGCGGGGGCGCGGGGGCGCCCGGCGACGCGGCAGCCGCGGTGGCGCCAGGCGGCGCGACCGCCGCGGTGCTCGGCCACGCGCCCGTCCCCCTCGTCGGCTTCCTCATCTCCGACGGGCCCGGCGACCCGGGGCGCATCGTCCCGCTCGCCGCCCTCGCCGACCCGCGGCTGGGATCCGCGGCCCTCGACCGGAGCGATGCCGCGCGCGACCTCCGGGGCCT
Source organism: Chloroflexota bacterium (assembly GCA_025454515.1). Classification (GTDB taxonomy): domain Bacteria; phylum Chloroflexota; class Limnocylindria; order Limnocylindrales; family CSP1-4; genus CAIYQJ01. The sequence goes on along the minus strand of JALOOH010000116.1, from coordinate 5,693 downwards.
CCTCCACGCCGATCCGGGCCTGCGGCGGACCGAGGCCGCGCTCGATGCCGCCGTGACCGCCGGCCCGGAGCCGTCGTGCATGGGCCTCGACGACGTCCACCTCGCGGCGCCGATCCCCGATCCGGGCAAGGTCGTGTGCGTGGGCCAGAACTACGCGGCGCACGTCCGCGAGCAGAACGCGGCGATGCCCGACCGGCCGATGCTCTTCGCGAAGTTCGCGAACGCCGTCGTGGGCGACGCGGGACCGGTCATCCGGCACGCCGGCACGCACGCGCTGGACCTGGAGGCGGAGCTGGCGGTCGTCGTCGGGGCGCGCATGCGCCGCGTCTCCCCGGCCGACGCGCTCGGGCACGTGGCCGGCTACACGGCAGCGAACGACATCTCGGCGCGCGACCTCCAGGGGTCGAAGCCCGCCCTGGCCGAGGGCGAGCGCGGCGACGGCCAGTGGCTGCGCGCGAAGGGGTCGGACACGTTCTGCCCGCTCGGCCCCGCGGTGGTGACGCCGGCCGAGGTCGGCGATCCGGGCGACCTGCGGCTGCGCTCGTGGCGCGTGCCCGCGGCCGCCGCCGTCGACGGCCCGGGCGGATGGGTCCTCATGCAGGACGCCCGCACCGACGACATGGTCTTCGACGTCGCGCACCTGTTGTCGTTCATCAGCCATGCGATCACGCTCGAGGCGGGCGACGTCGTGCTCACGGGCACGCCGTCTGGCGTCGGCGTCTTCCGCGACCCGCCGGTCTTCCTGGAGCCCGGCGACGTCGTCGTCGTCGAGGTCGAGAGGATCGGCCGGCTCGTCAACCCCATCGTCGCCGCCGACGGGAGCGCCCCGGTCGGCAGCCCGGCCGCCCGGCTGCTCGCCGGCGAACGGCCGGCCATCCCCTGAGCGACCGCCGGAGGGAGCCGCGCCCACCGACGGGCACCGGGGCGGGAACCGCCGAGGAGCGCGGAACGAGGACGGCAAGGAGGACCCGATGCTCGCGATCGTGAAGCCCGGCCCGGGCCCGGGCCTCGAGCTGCGCGAGGTCCCGGCCCCGACGATCGGCATCAACGACGTCCTCATCCGCGTCCGGAGGACCGGGATCTGCGGGACGGACCTGCACATCGAGAGCTGGGACCCGTGGGCCGCGCGGACGATCCGGCCCCCGCTCGTCGTCGGGCACGAGTTCGTCGGCGAGATCGCGGAGGTGGGCTCGAACGTGAGCGACTTCCGCCCCGGCGACATCGTGAGCGGCGAGGGCCACGTCGTGTGCGGGCGGTGCCGGCACTGCATGGCCGGCTATCGCCACCTCTGCGCGCACACGGTGGGCCTCGGCGTGGGGCGGGACGGCGCCTTCGCCGAGTACGTCGCGCTGCCGATGACGAACATCTGGCACCACTGGCCCGGCGTGGACGAGGAGGTGGCGGCGATCTTCGACCCGTTCGGCAACGCCGTCCACACCGCGCTCGCCTTCCCGGTCCTCGGCGAGGACGTCCTCGTGTCCGGCGCGGGGCCGATCGGCCTCATGGCGACCGCGGTCGTGCGCCATGCGGGCGCCCGCTACGTCGTGGTGTCCGAGCCGAACCCCGTGCGGCGGGCGCTGGCGATGCGGATGGGGGCCACCGCGGTGGTGGACCCGCGCGAGCGGGGCCTCGCCGACGTCCAGCGCGACCTGGGGATGACCGAGGGCTGGGACGTGGCGCTCGAGATGTCGGGCAACCCGACCGCCCTTCGGAGCGCGATCGCGTCGATGGCCCACGGCGGGCGGATCGCGATCCTGGGGATCCCGACCGAGGAGATCGCGCTCGACGTGAACGAGATCGTGTTCAGGATGCTCACGCTCCGCGGCATCTACGGCCGGGAGATGTACGAGAGCTGGTACAAGATGACGGTCCTCGTCCAGTCGGGGCTGGACATCACGCCCGCGATCACGCACAGGTTCCCCTTCCGCGAGTTCGAGGCGGCCTTCGCGGCGGCGCGGTCGGGCGACTCCGGCAAGGTGATCATGGACTGGACCGCGTGAGCGACGACGAGGCGACGACGGCACGACGGAGGACGCGGCGATGACGACCCGACCGGACCCCCTCGCGCACCTGGGGGTGGAGCTCGACGAGCTGCGCGCCGCCCGCCTCTACCGGCCCCTCCGCGTGATGAGCACGCCGCAGGGCGCCGAGGTGGTGGTGGACGGGCGGGCCGTGATCAGCCTCTCCTCGAACAACTACCTGGGCCTCGCGGACCATCCCCGCCTCAAGGCCGCGGCCGTCGCCGCGGTCGCCGACTACGGGGCGGGGAGCGGGGCGGTGCGGACGATCGCCGGCACGATGACGCTCCACGAGGCCCTCGAGGCGCACCTCGCGCGCTTCAAGCACGTCGAGGCGGTCCTCACGTTCCAGTCGGGCTTCACGTGCAACACGGGCGTGACCCCCGTCGTCGCCGGCGAGCGCGACCTGATCGTCAGCGACCAGCTGAACCACGCGTCGATCATCGACGGGATGCGCCTGTCGAAGGCGCCGCGCGAGATCTACCCGCACCGCGACGTGGACGCGCTCCGGGCGATCCTCGAGCGGGCGCGACGCGACGGCGACGCGGAGGGTCGGCCGTACCGGTCGATCCTCGTGGTCACCGACGGCGTCTTCAGCATGGACGGCGACATCGCCCCGCTCCCGGGGATCGTGGACGCGGCCGAGGCGTACGACGCGGCGGTCATGGTGGACGACGCGCATGCCTCGGGCGTGCTGGGCCGGAACGGGCGAGGCACCGTGGACCACTTCGACCTCCACGGCCGGGTCGCGATCCAGGTCGGGACGCTGTCGAAGGCGATGGGGGTGCTCGGCGGGTACGTGGCCGGGTCGCAGGTCCTCCGCGACCTGCTGATCCAGCGGGCCCGGCCGTTCCTCTTCTCCACCTCCCATCCGCCGGCCGTGGCGGCGGCGTGCCTGGAGGCGGTCCGCGTGATGGAGGAGGAGCCGGAGCTGCTCGAGCGCCTCTGGGAGAACACCCGGTGGTTCAAGGCGGAGCTGGCGCGTCTGGGGTTCGACACGGGTGCGTCGGAGACGCCGATCACCCCGGTGATCGTCGGCGACTCGGCGGCGGCGATCGAGTTCGCGGAGCGCCTCTTCGCGGAGGGCGTCTTCGCGCCGTCGGTCGTCTATCCGACGGTCGCGCTCGACCGGGCGCGGATCCGGACGATCGTGACCGCGGCGCACACGCAGGCCCACCTGGAGCGCTGCGTGGCCGCCTTCGACCGGGTCGGCAGGGCGATGGGGATCGTCCATTGAGAGAGCCTGCGGTGCGGCGAGGTCCGCACGGCGGCCCGGGGGGCGGACCGGCACGCCGCTCGGAGCCTCCGGTTCCGGGCGCAGCTTCGGCACGCGGGGAGCCCCCCGGGACGCCGATCGATGCGGCCGTCCACGAGGCGTCGGAGGGGCGGCCGGACGACCGCGACCTCCCCTTCGACGGCCACCTCCACACCGTCATGTCGCCGGACGCCGCCGTCGCGATCGACACCTACGCCGCGGCGGCCCTGGCCCGGGGGGTCGCGGAGATCGCGATCACCGACCACGTGGACTTCGACCCGACCGCCCCCGCGTACGCGTACGCGGATGTCGCGACGCGCGAGCGCTACGTGCGCGAGGCCGCGGAGCGATGGGCCGACCGCGGCGTGACGATCCGCTTCGGGATCGAGGTGACCTACCAGTCCCGGTACGAGGCGGAGATCCGCGAGCACCTCGCGCGCCAGGCGTACGACCACGCGATCGGGTCCGTGCACGTGATGCGCGACGATCCGTACGTGCCGGAGCGCGTCGCCGCGTGGGTGGCCAGACAGTCGTTCGCGGAGATCGTGGAGCCGTACTTCGCGGAGGTGCTCGCCGCGGCGCGCAGCGGGCTCTTCGACGCGCTCGGCCACCTCGACTTCGTGAAGCGCTACCTCGCGCCGCACGTGCCGCCGGCGGCCTTCGCGGCCGCCCCCGAGGTCTACGAGCCGATCCTCCGCGCGCTCGTCGAGTCGGGCACGGGGCTGGAGGTGAACACGAGCGGGCTCCGCCAGTCGGCGGCGGAGACGTACCCGGCGCCCTGGGCGGTCGCGCGGTACCGCGAGCTCGGCGGGACGCGCGTGTCGGTGGGGTCGGACGCGCACGTGGCGCGCTCGTTCGCGTTCGGCCTGGGCCGCGGGTACGACATCGCGGCCACGGCCGGGTTCGCCGAGGTCTCCCTTGGCGGCGGGCGATCCGCCGGTCCCGACGGGGAGCCAGCGCGGTCCCGCGTGCGGATCGACCGCGGCAACCCCCGCGCGGGCGCGACGGTCGCCTGGTAGCACCGGGTAGCATCGGGCGATGCAGCTCGTCGTGGCGGGGGCAGGCCCCGCCTACTCTGCCCGGCCCGGCGCCGTCGGGGCCGCGTACGTCCTGCTCGAGGCGGGGCACGCGATCGTCCTGGACCTGGGGCATGGCGCGTACGCGGGGCTCGCGCAGGTCGTCGAGCCGAGCACCCTCGACGCCGTCCTCGTGAGCCACCTCCATCCGGACCACTTCGTGGACCTCGTCCCGCTCCGGCACTACCTGCGGTACGAGTTCCGTCCGCCACGACGCGTGCGGGTCGTCGCCCCGGCCGGGATCGAGCGCCGGCTCGACGATCTCCACGCGCAACCCGGGTTCACGGCCGAGGCGCTGGACGTGGAGGACCTCGCGGAGGGCCACCTCGTCATCGGGCCGTTCTCGATCGAGGCACGGCGGATCACGCACACGGCGGACAGCCACGCCTTCCGCGTGGTGCCCGTCACGCGGCCCGATGGGCCCGGGCTCGTCTACAGCGGGGACTGCGGCCGGGCCTTCGACCTCGCACCCCTGATCCGTCCCGGGGATGCGCTGCTCGTCGAGGCGACGTTCGGCACGGGCCCCGTCCCGGTGGGCGACATGCACCTCGACGCGCCTTCCGTCGCGGAGCTGGCGACCGCGACCGAGGCCGGACGCCTCCTGATCACGCACGTCCTCGGCACGCATGACCTGGACGGGGTCGCCGCGGCGGCCCGCAGCGGCTATGCGGGAGACGTCCGGATCGTGGAGCCGGGGGACCGCATCGACCTCTGACGGGTCCCGACCGCGGCGCGCTGCCGTGTCCGCGTGCCCGGGATCCCCCGTCGTCCTCCGCGGGAGTCGATCGCTAGCTGCGGCCCGTCGCGGGCGTCAGGAGGAGCAGGGTCGCAAGGAGCGCCGCGAGCGCGACGAGCGCGAGGCGCAGGGTCCCGTCGCCCGGCGCGCCCGGCGTGCCCGCGGCGGACGTCGGCGGCGGCGTGCCCTGGGCCTGGTCGTCGATGCCGGCGACGCCGCCGTCACCGGTCGATGCGCTCGGCATCGCCGACTCCTGCGGCGGATCGTTCGATGCGGCGGGCCCGAAGGTCGGTTCGGCGGTGGGGTCGGACGACGGCGTGGGCGTGGGCGTGGGGTCAGGCGCCGCCGAGGGAGCGGGCGACGGGTCCGGGGACGGAGCGATCGTCGGATCGACCGGGAAGCTCGGGGCCGGGGGCTCGGTCGGCTCGCTGGGGCCGGCGGTCGCGCTCGGGACGGGCGTCGCGGTCGGAGGCGGGACCGTGCTCGGATCAGGCGACGGCGTGGGCGAGGACGAGGGTGAAGGCGTGGCGGTCGGCGAGGCCGTCGGCGTCGCGGTGGGATCCGGACTCGGAGTCGGGTCGGGGGACGCGGTCGGCGTGGGGTCGGGC
>JALOOH010000017.1 GCA_025454515.1 Chloroflexota bacterium | reverse complement strand
CGCGGCCGCGAGCTCCGCGCCGGCGGCGCCGGCGGCGCCGGCGGCCGCGCCCGTGGGCGCGCCCGTGCGCGCCGCGTCGCCGACGATGATCACGATCTCGCCGCGGGCGGGGATCGTCCCGCCGACCGCGAGATCGCGGAGGTGGCCCAGGCCGCCGCGCGTGATCGTCTCGTGGAGCTTGGTGAGCTCTCGACAGACGGCGGCCGGCCGGTCGTCGCCGCACGCGGTCGCCAGGTCGCGCAGGGTGGCAGCGAGCCGCCCGGGCGCCTCGAAGACGACCGTGGCCCGCGGGTCCGCCGCGATCCGGGCGATCCGCTCCCGGCGCTCGCGGCCCGACCGTGGCAGGAACCCCTCGAACGACCAGCGGGCGCCGACGACGCCCGAGGCGGACACGGCGGCGAGGACGGCCGACGGTCCCGGCACGGGGACGACCCGCCCGCCCTCGGCCGCCCACGCGGACACGAGCCCGGCCCCGGGGTCGCTGACGAGCGGCGTGCCGGCGTCCGTCACGAGCGCCAGGTCGTCGCCGCCGTGGAGGTGCGCGACGAGCTCGGGAGTCTTCGCGGCCGCGTTCGCCTCCCGGTAGCTCACCAGCCGGGTCTCGATCCCGTGCCGGGCGAAGAGGCGCCGCGTCACCCGCGTGTCCTCGGCCGCCACGAGCGGGACCGCCCGGAGGGTCTCGAGCGCGCGGAGGGTCACGTCGCCGAGGTTCCCGATCGGCGTGGCGACCACCCAGAGCGTCCCACCCGCGGCCGTCGGTGCGGGTCGGGGCTCCGCGCGTCCGGGCTGCGTGCCTCCGGGCTGCGCCCGGCGGGGCGGCGTCGGGCGAGGCGGCGTCGGGGCCACCGCCCGCCTCAGGGACGCGCCGAGCCGGGACGCCGGCGCGGGTACAGGTAGTCGACCCCCGCGGTGCGCGGTCCGAGCTTGGCGACCGGCGGCATCTGTCGCTTGAACTCGGACGTCGCGACCATCCGCTCCACCCGCGCCACGAGGTCCGCGGCGAAGCCTGCGGCCACGAGCTCCTCGCGCGTGCGCCGTCTGTCGATCATCGCGTGGAGGAGGCGGTCGAGCTCGGGATAGCTGAAGCCCGCCTCGGATTCGTCGGTCTGCCCGGGCCACAGGTCGGCCGAGGGCGCCTTCCGGAGGATCGGGTCGGGGACGCCCATCTCCGCCGCGAGCTGGCGGACCTGGCTCTTGTACAGGTCGCCGATCGGCGCGAACGCGCACGCCGAGTCGCCGAAGAGGGTCGTGTAGCCGATGAGCGCCTCGGTCTTGTTGCCCGTCCCCACGACGAGCCCTCCCCACGTGACCGAGCGGTCGTACAGGACCGCCATCCGCATGCGGGCCATGAGGTTGCCCCGACGGAGCTGGCTCGCGGACGACCCCTCCGGGCCGGCGGCCCCTGCGCGGCCGTCCTCGCCGAAGTACGCGTCCACCATGCCGGTGATCTCCACGAGGTCGCGCGCGCAGCCGAGGCGCCGCACGACGTCGTCCGCGTCCGCGACCGAGGCGGGCGACGAGGTCCGGTACGGCATGAGCACGCAGAGCAGCCGGTCGGCGCCGATCGCCTCGGCCGCCAGGTAGGCGACGAGCGCCGAGTCGATGCCGCCCGACAGGCCGAGGACGGCCCGGTCGAACCCGGCCTGCGCGAGCTGCCCCCGGATGAACGCGCCGATCACGCGGCGGGCGACGGCGGTGTCGATCCGGAGCTCGTCGGGGATCGGGAACGGCGCGGCGGTCCCGTCGGCGCCGTCGCCGGGCGAGCCGGCCCCGCTCACGCCGCGTCCCCCGCGTCGGGCTCGGCGGTCGTGTCCGGCGCGAGGCCGGCCCGCTCCCGGACGATCCGGTCGACCTCGCGCTGCGTGAGCTCGGGGCGCTCGTCGCGCAGGAGGGGCAGCGCGATCCGCTCGCGACGGATGTCGCCGAGCTCCACGTCCACGGTGAAGAGCCCCTCGTCATACAGCGGCGCGGAGAGCAGCGCCTCGCCGTCGGGCGCGATGACCTCGCTGCCGCCCCAGAAGCTGATCGTCTCGTCCACCCCGACGCGGTTGCAGAACACGACGAACGACGTGGTGAGCTGCGCGTACGTCCGGAGGATCTGCCGCCACGAGGTCGCCGTCCCCAGGCCCGTCTCGTGCGTGGAGGCGAGGTCGCGACCGGGCGAGGCGGAGACGTTCACGATGACCTGCGCGCCGTCGAGGGCGAGCAGCGCCGGGACCGAGAGGTGCCAGACGTCCTCGCAGATCGCGAGCCCCATGCCCACGCCCAGGCGCGACGGCACGGCACGGAGCGCGTCGCCCGCGGCGTAGAAGCGCCGCTCGTCGAACAGCCCGTACGTGGGAAGGTAGACCTTGCGGTGGACGTGGCGGACGGCCCCCTCCTCCAGCAGGGCGGCGGAGATGAACAGCCGGTGGTCGGTGGACTCCTCGACGAAGGAGACGACCGCGCTCGCGTCCCCGGCCGCGGCCGCGAGCTCCACGAGGCGCCGGTCGTCGGCCCGCATCGCGACCTCGCCCGCGAGATCCTGGAGCAGGTATCCGGTCAGGCCGAGCTCGGGGAAGACGACGAGCCCCGCGCCCGAGGCCCGCGCCTCTGCGAGCAGCGCGTGGTGGCGCTCGAGGTTCTCGTCGACGAGGCCGAGGCGCGGGGCGATCTGCGCGACGGCGATCCGCAGAGGCTGCACGCAGGGAGTCTATCCGCTCGGGCCCGCCGAACGGAGCATGCCCCGTTCGCGAGCTTCAGGCGCTCGCCGGCACCTGCGGGTGCGTGGGCGGCTCCGGCCGCGAGGCGGGGGCGGCCGGTGCAGCGCCCGCCGCGGGCCGCGCCCCGACGGCCTGCACCTGCTCGGCGGACCCGTCCACCTGCTCGGCGAAGTGGCACGCGACGGTGTGCCCGGGCGACAGCTCCCGCAACCCGGGATCCTCGGCCGAGCAGACCTCGGGGTCGCCGAGACGCTCGCGGAGCCAGCAGCGCGTGTGGAAGCGGCATCCCGTGGGCGGGTTCGCCGGGCTCGGGACATCCCCCTTGAGGATGATCCGGCGACGCCGGGACTCCACGACCGGGTCCGGGATCGGGATCGCCGAGAGGAGGGCGACCGTGTACGGGTGGAGCGGCGCCGTGTTCAGCTCCTTCGACCCTGCCACCTCCACGATCCTGCCCAGGTACATCACGGCGATCCGGTCGCTGATGTGCCGCACGACGGACAGGTCGTGCGCGATGAACAGGTACGCGAGACCGAGGCGTCCCTGGAGCCGCTCGAGAAGGTTGATGATCTGCGCCTGGATCGACACGTCGAGGGCGCTGATCGGCTCGTCCGCGATGATGAGGTCGGGCTCGAGCGCGAGGGCCCGCGCGACCCCGATGCGCTGCCGCTGGCCACCCGAGAACTCGTGCGGGTAGCGCTCCGCGTAGTCCGGGTTGAGGCCCACGGTGGCGAGGAGCTCGCGCACGCGGTCCTGTCGGTCGCGCTTCGCGCCCACGCCGTGGATGTCCAGCGGCTCCGCCACGATGCCGCCGGCGGTCATCCGCGGGTCGAGGCTCGCGTACGGGTCCTGGAAGATCATCTGCATCCGCCGCCGCATGGCCTTGAGGCCGCTGCGATCGAGCGAGGTCGTGTCCACGCCATCGAAGACCACATTCCCGGCGGTCGGGTCGTACAGCCGGATGATCGCCCGCCCCGTGGTGCTCTTGCCGCAGCCCGACTCCCCCACGAGTCCGAGCGTCTCGCCCCGGGCCATGGAGAACGAGATCCCGTCCACCGCGCGGATGTCGCCCACGTGGCGCTCGAAGATCAGGCCCTCGCGGATCGGGAAGTGGACCTTCAGGTCCCGGACCTCGAGCAGCGCCGGCACGACGGGTGCGGCGCCGGAGTCAGATGCCGTCATTGCGGCGCTCCGGCTCGGGCGGCAGGGGGAGGCCGGCCGCGCTCGGGAACGGCTCGATCGGGCTCTCCTCGGCCTCGATGGCGGCGACGAGACCGCCGAAGTCGTCGATGTTCGCGGTCGTCCCGCCGAGCTCGTCGATCGCGCCCGACGGCGGCGGCGCGGCCGTGAAGCCGGCGCGCAGCGGTCGTCCCGCCGCGGCCTCCTCGGCCGTCGGCGGGTTGTGGCATGCGCTGCGGTGCGTAGCTCGCTCGCCGGTCGTGACGACCGTCTCCTCGCCGCTCAGGGCCCGGAGCCCAGGGTTGTCCGCCCAGCATGCCTCCAGGCGCCAGGCGCAGCGCGGCGCGAAGGGACACCCCGTGGGGGCGCGGCGCATGTCCGGCGGACGGCCCTCGATCGGGATCAGCTCCTCGCCCTCGACCGCGTCGAGGCGAGGCACCGAGTGCAGCAGGCCGATGGTGTACGGGTGCGACGGGTGCGCGAAGAGGTCCGCGGTCGTCGCGGTCTCCACGATGAACCCGGCGTACATGACGTTGATCCGCTGGGTCATCCCGGCGACCACCCCGAGGTCGTGCGTGATGAGCACGAGGGCGGTCCCCTGCTCGGTCGTGAGGTTCCGCAGGAGGTCGAGCACCTGCGCCTGGATCGTCACGTCCAGGGCCGTCGTCGGCTCGTCGGCGATGAGGAGCTTGGGCTCCAGGGCGAGCGCGATCGCGATCATCACGCGCTGGCGCATCCCGCCGGAGAACTGGTGCGGGTAGTCCTTCAGCCGGTCGGCGGCCTTCGGGATCCCCACCATCGCGAGCAGCTCGACGGCGCGCTTCTCCGCCTCGGCCTTCGTGACCTTCCGGTGCGCCTGGATCGTCTCGACCATCTGCTCGCGGATCGTGAGGACCGGGTTCAGGCTCGTCATCGGATCCTGGAAGATCATCGCGATGTCGCTGCCGCGGATGTCCCGGACCTCGGCCTCGGGGAGGACCGTGAGGTCCTGCCCGTCGAAGAGCACGCGCCCGCCCTCGATCCGGCCGGCGGGCTTGGGCAGGAGCCGGATGATCGCGAGGTTCGTCACGCTCTTCCCGCAGCCGGACTCGCCCACCAGCCCGAGCCGTTCGCCCTCCTCGAGCTCGAAGGTGACGCCGTTGACGGCGTGGATCGTGCCTTCGTGCGTGCGGAAACGGACGACGAGGTCCTCGACCGAGAGCAGGGCCATCGGCTAGCGCTTCATCCGCGGGTCGAGCGACTCGCGGAGCCCGTCGCCGAGGAGGTTGAAACCGATCGCCGTGATGACGATGGCCACGCCGGGGAAGATGATCAGCCAGGGTGCCTGACGGAGGAATTTCGTCGAGTCCGTGAGCATCGTGCCCCACTCCGGCGTGCGCGGATCCGGCGGGCCGAGGCCGAGGAACCCGAGGCCGGCCACGTCGATGATCGCCGTCGCGAGCGCGAGGGTCGCGGCCACGATGAGCGGCGTGAGGGAGTTGGGGAGCATGTGCCGGGCGAGCAGGCGGCCCCTGCTGGCGCCCACGGACCGCGACGCCGTCACGTAGTCGGCCTCGCGCAGCGAGAGCAGGCTGCCGCGGAGGATCCTGGCGAAGATCGGCACGTTGACCATCGCGACGGCGAACATGATCTGCGGGAGGCCGCGGTCCAGCCACGCGACGATCCCGATCGCGAGCAGGATCCCCGGGATCGAGAGCATGACGTCCACGACGCGCATGAGGACCGCGTCCACCTTGCCGCCGATCCCGCCCGCGAGCGCGCCGATGAGCCCGCCGATGGTCACGCCCATGACGACCGAGACGACGCCCGCGACGAGGCTCACCTGGGCCCCGAAGATCACGCGGCTGAACTCGTCGCGGCCCTGCATGTCCGTCCCCATCCAGTGCTCCGCGGTGGGCGGCTGCAGCCGGTCCGCGAGCGATCCCGCGAGCGGCGGGTACGGCGCGATGACCGGCGCGAGGGCCGCGGTCAGCACGAAGAGGGCGATGAGGAAGAGCCCGACGAGCGCCGGCCCGTTGCGAAGGAGCCGGCGGAACGCATCGCTCCACAGCCCGCGGGAGGCGCGCGCCTCCGCGGGACGCGCGGAGCGGCCGGCGGGGATCGCGGGGGCGGCCATCAGGCGTACCGGATCCGCGGGTTCAGGAACGCGTAGAGGATGTCCACGATCAGGTTCACCGCCAGGAAGACGAGGGCGAAGATGAGGATCGTGTTCTGGACGACGAGGTAGTCGCGGTTGTTGATCGCCTCGACGACGAACCGGCCGACCCCGCCCCACGCGAAGACGGTCTCGGTGATCACCGCGCCCGCGAGGAGGCCGCCGACCTGGATGCCGAGGACCGTCACGACCGGCAGCCACGCGTTGCGCATGATGTGCCGGCCGTCCACGCGGCGCTCGGTGAGGCCCTTCGCGCGGGCCGTCCGCACGTGGTCCTCGTTGCTCACGTCCAGGACGGAGGCGCGCGTGATGCGCGCGATGATCGCGAGCGGGATCGAGCCGAGCGCGATCGCCGGGAGGATCAGGTGGCTGATCCCGTCGATGAAGAGGTCCGGCCGCCCCATGAGCAGCGAGTCGATGAGGATGAAGTTCGACTGGATCTGCAGGTTGGCCCGCGGGTCGATCCGGCCGGCGGCCGGGAGGACGTCGAGCTGGACCGCGAAGATGTACTGGAGCGTGAGGCCCAGGACGAAGACCGGGATGCTGATGCCCACGAGGGAGATGACGGTCACCGCCCCGTCGGACCAGCCCTGGGCATGACGCGCCGCGTACCGGCCGAGCGGGATCCCCACGCCAGCCGCGTAGATCATCGCGCCGAGCGTGAGCTCGATCGTCGCGGGGAACCGCGTCATGAGCTCCTTGAGGAGCGGCTGGTTGTTGATGACGCTCGACCCGAAGTCGCCCTGCAGGATCCCGCCCACGTACATGAGGTACTGCTGCCACAGAGGCAGGTCGAGGCCGAGGTACGCCCGCATCTTCGCGACGCGCTCGGGCGTCGCGTGCTGGCCGAGGATCGCGGTGGCCGGGTCGCCCGGCAGCAGATGGACGAAGGCGAACAGGATGATCGACAGCCCGATGAGCACCGGGATGGCGCCGATCAGCCGTCGCACGATGTACTTGATCATCGGGTCACGCGGTCCCTGAGGCCTGCCTGTCCGTCCATGATCGGTGTGGGGTGAACGTGGTCCCCCGGGGCGGGAAGCCGCCGGGGGACCACGTGCGGTCAGGGCTCGCGGGACGCGCCCCCCCGGCCGCTACTTGTCGAGCCAGACTCCCTGGAAGATCTCCAGGAGCGTGGGCGATGGGATCAGACCCTTCACGTAGGCTGCCGCGGCGCCGGGCGTCTTCGCAGACGCGATCGGCAGCGCGGGCATGTCGGCGGTGACGAGGTCGAGCGCCGTGCCCCACGCGGCCTCCTGGCCGGCCGGATCGGTCGCCTTGAGGGCGTCCAGCATCGCCTGGTTGGCCGCGTCGTTCTTGTACGAGAACTCGGGGTTCGGGCCGTACGGGTCGCCCCGGTAGCCGAACCACGCGGTGTACAGGAAGTTGTCGATGCCAAGCCAGTCGCAGTTCCAGCCGATGAGCCACATCGGGTACTCGCCGGTGGACTCGGCGGCCAGGTAGTCGGGCCGCCACGGCGCGGTCTTCGGGTTCGGCTTGAAGCCGACGGCCTCGAGGTCGCGGAGGATGGCCTCGAACTCACCCTTGGGATCCGGCATGTACGCGCGCGTCACGTCGGACGGGTACCAGAAGTCGAAGCTGAGGTCCGTGACTCCGGACTCGGCGATGAGCTGCTTGGCGGCCTCGGGGTCGTACGCCGGGAAGGCGACGTCCTTCGCGTACGCAGTGCCAGGCGGTGACCACGTCGTCGGGACCACGCCGGCCCCGCCGAAGAAGGCATCCACGAGCGCCTGCCGGTTCACGGCAGCGGCGACGGCCTGGCGGATCTTCAGGTTGTCGAACGGGGGCTTCGACGACTGCATCGCGAGGAGGCCGACGTTGCACGAGCCGCCGCGGTCGATGGCCTGGAGGTTCGCGTCGGACTGGACCGTCGCGAGGTCGACCGGAGAGATCGCCTGGACGAGGTCCACCTCACCGGCCTGGATCGCGTTCAGCGTCGCCGTCGAGTCGGTGATCGGCTTGAAGGTGACCTGGTCGAGGTACGGTCCGCCGGCAGCGGCGTTCCAGTAGCCGGGGTTCTTCACGAGCACCACCTCGGTGCCGGGCACCCACGACTTGAACGTGAACGGGCCGGTGCCGACCGCCGCGGGCGGGCCGCCCGTGGCGTACTTGTTGTTCGCGAAGTCGGGTGCGCTCGCGTCGCCGTCGACGAGCGCCTTCGGGCTCGAGATGGCGAACGGCGTGAGCGTCATCTGGATGAGGAAGGCCGAGTTCGCGTCGTTGAGGGTGACGACGACGGTCGTGGGGTCGGGCGCCTCGACCGACTTCACCGCCGGCGTGATCACCGTGTCGATGTAGTAGGTGTAGCCCAGGTCCACGTACGCCTGCGGGATGGTCATCCAGCGGTCGAAGTTCGTCTTGACGGCCGCCGCGTCGAGGTCCGTTCCGTCGTGGAACTTCACGCCCTGGCGGATCTTGAACGTGTACTGCAGGCCGTCCGGGCTGATCGACCAGCTCTCCGCGAGTGCCGGGACGATCTCGCCGCCCGTGCCGGGCTTGAGCGTGACGAGCGTCTCGAGCACCTGCGACAGGACGTAGGTGGAGTTCGCGTCGTCGACGAGCGCGGGGTCCGTACGGTTCAGGTCGCCCGGGATCGCGACGACGAAGGTGCCGCCCTCCTTGGGCGTGCCGGCGACCGGCGTCTCAGCCGGAGCCTGGGTCGCGGGGGCCTCCGACGCCGGAGCCTGGGTCGCGGGGGCCTCCGACGCCGGAGCCTGGGTCGCGGGGGCGGGTGACGCACCCTGGCCGCAGGCCGCGGCGACGATCGCCACGATGGCGCCGGCCGCGAGCAGCCGATATCTCACCATGCCGTGATGTCCTCCTCTTCGCCGCGCGGCTCCGGGGCCCGCCGCGACCGGTGGCTCTCCTCTCCACCCGGTCAGCGGTCCCCGGCCACCGGCCGGGAGACCGGCCGAGCGCGGGCGTGCGCAGATGGTATACCGGCGCGGCCTCGCGCGGCCAGCAACGTCTCCCGAGGCTGGCCCCGGGATCCGGGGGTCGCCGGGCGGCCCGGGGGGTCCGGGGGCCCGTAGGGCCCGAGGCTGGCCCAGGGGGTCCGGGGGCCCGTAGGGCCCGAGGCTGGCCCAGGGGGTCCGGGGCCGCGTGCCGAGCGGGCACCGTGCACCTGGTGTTCACCACGTGCAACGTGACGGGCTCCGTCTTCACCTGGTGAAAGCAGCGGGGCTCTGTCTTCACCTGGTGCAGATCCGCTGTGGGTCCGGGTCCGGCACCAGCGCCCGGAGGGATCCGCGCGGGGGCCTCGGGGGCCCTCTCTGCAGAGCCTCTTCGTGGGGTGAAGAGACGCTGCATGCGCGGCGCGTCTTCATCCTCGGCGCCGACGGTTCCTTGCACCGCATGAGGATCGGGGCGCCCGCGAGCCGGGCCGGGCCTGACGCCGGGCGCCGGGGCCGGCGGCGGCGCCGAGGGCCGAGGGCCGGCCGGGGGCCGACGCCGGGCGCTCGGGCCGGGGCCTTGCCGCTGCGGGCCGCCCGCGATCGGGCCCCCCAGGCCGGCGTGCCGGCCCGGCCGCCCGCTGGGACGGGGCTACTTGACGTACTTCTTCTTCATCGAGATGGCCTGCTCGAGGAACGGGCCGAGGGCCTTGCGCGCGAGCCCGTACTGGGCGATCCCCGCGCCGAGGTCCGTGACGCCCGCGTCGATCGCGGTCGCCTCGCCCTTCTCGATGCCGTCCACGATGGCCTGGGCGCCCGTCCTGATCTTCCCCAGAGCCTCCGCGAACGTGTCTCCGAGCTGCCTGGTGCCGGCGTAGCCCTGGATCGTCTGCAGGCTCTCGGAGTACCCGTCCACCAGGTTCACCAGCCCCTGCGAGGCTGCGGACAAGGCGGCGAAGTCCTCGGCCGAGACGGCATCGTCCATCGCCTTGGCCGCCTTCGCCATCTGCTCGTCGAGCTTGCCGAGGGCGATGACGGCATCGGGCACGTTGCCGGGCCAGGCGGTCGGCGTGGGCGCCTCCGTGGGAAGCGCCCCGCTCGCGGTGGCCGCAGGCGAGGCGCTGCCGGCGCTGGCGGCCGGCCCGGCCGAAGAGCACCCGGCCGTGCCGATCGCCAGAGCGAGCGCCGCGAGGGCGAGCGCCGTGGCCCTGCGGCGGGCGGATCCGTGCATCAGCGCCGCCTCAGGCGTCGGCCGCCGCCATCTCGACCGGCGAATGGGCGGACGCGAACTCGGCCGCCTTCGTGGGCGAGACCTGCTCGGCGAAGTGGCACTTCACGCGGTGGCCCGGTCCGATCTCACGGAGCTCGGGCTCCTGCGCGACGCACTGCTCCGGATCGCCGAGCTGCTCGCGCAGCCAGCACCGGGTGTGGAAGTGGCAGCCGGCGGGCGGGTTGACCGGCGACGGCACGTCGCCCTTGAGGACGAGGCGCCGCCGACGCCGGCGAGGGTCCGGATCCGGGATCGCGGACAGGAGGGCGAGCGTGTAGGGATGGCGCGGGGACCGGTAGAGCTCCTCGGACGAGGAGAGCTCCACGATCTGGCCGAGGTACATGACGCCGACCCGATCGCTCACGTACTCGATCACGGAGAGGTTGTGGCTGATGAAGAGGTACGTGAGGTCGAAGTCCTTGCGCAGGTCGAGGAGCAGGTTGAGCACCTGGCTCTGGATCGACACGTCGAGCGCGGACACGGGCTCGTCGAGGACGATGAACTCGGGCTCGAGCGCAAGCGCGCGCGCCACGCCGATGCGCTGCCGCTGGCCGCCGGAGAACTCGTGCGGGTAGCGCCGCGTGTAGTCACGGCGCAGGCCCACCGCCTCGAGGGCGTCGCCGACGCGCTTGTCGCGCTCCTTGCGGTCGCCCAGGCCCTGCGCGATGAGGCCCTCGCCGATGATGTCGCTCACCGGCATCCGCGGGTTCAGCGAGCCGAACGGGTCCTGGAAGACGATCTGCATCTTGGACCGGAGGCGGCGAAGCTCGGCCGACTTCATCTTCGTCACGTCCGCCGAGCCGAACCTGATCGTCCCCGCGGTCGGCTCGATGAGGCGGAGCACGGTGCGGCCGAGGGTCGTCTTGCCGCAGCCGGATTCGCCCACGAGGCTGAAGATCTCGCCCTTCCGGACGTCGAAGTCCACGCCGTCCACGGCGTAGACCGTGGCGACCCGCTTCTTCAGCAGCCCGCCGAGCACGGGGAAATGCTTCTTGAGGTTCGTGACGTGGAGGAGCGTCTCCCCCTCGACCACGGCCAGCCCGGGGTCCACGAACGGCGCGTCCCCCGGGAGCCCCGGGAGGTCGCTGGTGCGCCAGTCCTGCTCGAGCGCCTCGGTCGAGGGCTCCTCGCCCTCGAGCGCGCCCGCTGCCGCGCTGCCGGCCGGCGCGGGCGCCGCCGGCGCGGGAGTGGAGGTGGTCGTCGGGTCTGTCATGCCCCCTGCCCCGCGGTGGCGCCGCCGGAGGCGGCTGTGTCGAGCATCGCGGCGCGGCGCGCTGCGCCGGCCGGCGTGTGGAGGAGGCAGCGGGCGCGCTGCCCCGGCCCGCCCGCGGGGACGAGCTCGGGGCTCGTCGTGCGGCACGCGTCCCACGCGTACGGGCAGCGCGGTGCGAACCGGCAGCCGGGCGGGAGGTTGAACGGCGACGGGACGACGCCCTTGATCGCCGAGAGCCGGCCGCCGCGCTTCTCCACGTTCGGGAGCGACTCGATGAGCCCCATCGTGTACGGGTCCGTCGGCGCCGTGAGCACCTGCTCCGCCGTCCCCTGCTCCACGATCTGGCCCGCGTACATGACGACGATCTCGTCGACCATCTCCGCGACGACGCCGAGATCGTGCGTGATGAGCATGAGCGCCGACTTGGTCCGTGCCTGCACGGACTTGAGCAGCTCCAGGATCTGCGCCTGGATCGTCACGTCGAGGGCGGTCGTGGGCTCGTCGGCGATGAGCAGCTTGGGCTCGCAGGAGAGCGCCATCGCGATCATCACGCGCTGACGCATGCCGCCCGACATCTCGTGCGGGTACTGCTTGATCCGCTGCTCCGGGCTCGGGATGCCGACCAGGCGCAGCGACTCGATCGAGCGATCGATGGCCTCCTTCTTGTCCACCTTCATGTGGAGGCGCACCTGCTCCGCGATCTGGTCGCCGACGGTGAACACCGGGTTGAGGCTCGTGAGCGGCTCCTGGAAGATCATCGCGATGTCGTTGCCGCGGAGGTGGCGCATCTCGTCCTCGGGCAGCCCGAGGATCTCGGTGCCGTCGAACCAGACCTCGCCGCCCACGATCTCGGCCGGCGGGATGTCCAGCAGGCGCATGATCGTGAGGGCGGTGACGCTCTTGCCACAGGCCGACTCGCCCACCAGTCCCACGGTCCCGCCGCGCGGGACGCTGAAGTTCACGCCGTCCACGGCACGGACCGTCCCGTCCATCACGTGGAAGTGCGTCTGGAGACCGCGGACGTCGAGCAGGATGGACTCGTCCGGCGGGGTCCCCGCCGGACGCTCGGCGATGGTGACGGCGATCTCCTCCACGCTCCCCTGCGCCGTCATGCGCGCGTCCTCGGGTCGAGCGCGTCGCGCAGGCCGTCGCCGACGAAGTTCACGGCGAGCACGGTGAGGATGATCATCAGGCCGGGGAAGAACGGCCACCACCAGTTGCCGAGCGGGATGAACGTGAGCGCGTTGGAGAGGATGTTGCCCCACGTCGGGTAGATGGGGTTCACGCCGAACCCGAGGAAGCTCACGAACGCCTCGGCGATGATGTTCGCCGCGACGATCAGCGATGCGGAGACGACGATCGGGCTGATCGCGTTGGGCAGGATGTGTCGGAAGATGATCCGCCGGTCGCGGACGCCCACGGCCCGCGCCGCCTCGACGAACTCGCGCTCGCGGATCGAGAGGAACAGGCTCCGGACGAGGCGGCTGATCCCCATCCAGCTGAAGAACGCGAAGATCACGACGATGAGCAGCACGTTCCCGTTCCCGAAGACCCGGCTGGCGACGAGGATGAGGAACAGCAGGGGGATGCTCAGGAACACGTCCACGGTGCGCATGAGCACGTTGTCCAGGACGCCGCCCAGGAAGCCGGCGATCGAGCCGACGATCGTCCCGATGAGGACGCCGAGCATCATGCTGGAGAACCCGATGAACAGCGAGGTCCGCGCCCCGTTGATGACGAGGTTCAGCACGTCGCGCTGCAGGCCGCCGGTCTCCCCGAACGGGTGCGCGAGGGACGGCGGGCGGCCCTGATACACGATCTGGTCGGGCTTGGGGATGCTGTTGAAGTCGAAGGGCCAGAGGATCGGGCCCACGATGGCCACGGCGATGAGCGCCCCGAGGATGCCCAGGCCCATCAGCGCGAGCCTGTGATGGCGGAACTTGCGCCACGCGAGCTGCCACTGGTTGAGGGACTCGAGCGCGACCTCGTAGTCGGCGCCGGCCTCCTCGCGGCGGAGGGCGGCCGCCTCGTCGGGCTGGGCGACGCCCATGCCGATGGCCGGGATCGCATCCGCCTCGACGTCGATCGGCGAGGAGCCGGTCGGGGTGCTGAGGGGCTTCGCTTCCTGTGTCATCGGGGGACGCCTCAGTACTTGATCCGCGGGTCGACGACCGCGTAGGCGATGTCGGCCAGCAGGTTGGCGAACACGACGAGGATCGCCGTGATGAGCAGCACGCCCATGAGGAGCGGGTAGTCGTAGTCCCGTGTCGCGTCGATCGTCAGGCGTCCCATCCCGGGCCAGCTGAAGATCGTCTCGGTGACGATCGCGCCGGCGAAGAGGAACGGGATCTCGAGGCCCACGTTCGTCACGAACGGGAGCATCGCGTTGCGGAACGCGTGCTTGAACCAGACCACGCGGTTGCGCAGGCCCTTGGCCTTCGCGGTCCGGACGTAGTCCTGGGAGAGCGACTCGAGCATCGACGCGCGGATGAAGCGGCTGTCGCCGGCGATGTTCACCACGACGAGCGTGATCACGGGCAGGAGCAGGTGGCGGCCGATGTCCGCGATCGCCTGGAAGGGGTTCGCGGCGAAGTAGGCCCAGTACGCCTCGGTGCCGAACGGCGGCGACAGGCGCGTCTCCGTCATCCCCCCGGCAGGCAGGATGTTCAGGCCCGGCCCGCTGAAGATGAAGATGAGCATGATGCCGAGCCAGAACGTGGGCATGGCGTAGCCCACGTAGGCGAACACGGTGGAGGCCTGGTCGAAGAACGAATAGCGTTTGATCGCGCTGAACGACCCGATGAGGGTCGCGAGGATGAGCCAGATGACCAGGGCCGTCCCCGCGAGGATCGCCGTCGGCAGCGCGGCGCGCGCGATCATCGACGACACGGACTGGCCCGTGGAGATCGAGATCCCGAAGTCGCCGTGGAGGATCCCGTTCGTGCCGCCGCCGATGGCGGTCGGCAGGAAGTTGGGGACCCCCTGGTCGCTGATGAAGACCGCGAGGCCCTCGTTGTTCGGGTTGCAGATCCCCATCCAGCGGCAGTACTGGACGGGCACGGGCTGGTCGAGACCCCAGGCCTTCTTGAACTTCTCCCGGTCGGCCTCCGTGACCCGGGGGTTGTTCGCGAACCGCGCGGTCGGGCCGCCGGGCGCCGCGAGAAGGATCGCGTAGACGACGATGGTGATCCCGAACAGCACCGGGATCGCCTGGATGACACGTCGGACGATGTACTTGCCCACTACCCGCTCTCCTCCGGGTCGGACCACCCCCCGTGGCCGCAGCGGGCGGGCACGGTGCAGCGAGGACCGCCGCGAATGATAAGGCCCGGGGCGCCTGTCTGGCGCCCCGGGCCCTCAGACGTCAGGGGAAGCCCACGGGGTTCCCCCGGGATGCTACTTCTGGATGAACCAGTCGCCGGAGTTCCACGCGGGGCCGGTGGACGTCGGGTTGCCGGTCCAGTTCTTCAGGTACGGCTGGACGACGCTGACGTCCTTGCGGAAGTACTCGGGGACCTCGACGTACTTCTCGACGTAGATCTTCTGCCACTGGTCCATGAGGTCCAGGGCCTGCGAGAAGTCGACGGTGGTCTTGAGGGTCTTGAAGATCTCGTCGATGTTGGGGTCGTTCACGTTGGCGTCGTTCTGCCCGTTCGGCGCGCCCTGGTCGGACACGTAGACCGGGTAGTTCGAGTTCGGGCTGAGCGGGACCGAGTACGTGTGCAGCGCGACGTCGAAGTTGTGGCGCGACAGGTTGCACTTGGTCTCGGGGGTGCCCTCGTTGTAGGAGGCGAAGATGTCGGCGGCCGAGACCGGGCTGACGGTCGCGTTGACGCCGATCTCCTTCAGCCAGCTGGCGACGAGCGCGAGGTTGTCCTGGCGGAGCTGGCGGGTCGTCGTGCAGAGCTCGACGTTCGCCTTGATGCCGTTCTTCTCGCGGATGCCGTCGGAGCCCTTCACCCAGCCGGCCGCGTCGAGGACCGCGTTGGCCTGCTCGATGTTGAACTCGGTCTTGGTCGGCTCGGTGTAGTACCAGGCGAACGGCGAGACGTTGGTCCACGCGACCGTGGCGTTGCCGCCGAGGAGGCGCTGGTTGATCTCGTCCTTGTTGACCGCGAGGGCGAGCGCCTCGCGCATCGCCGGGTCGGCCATCGGGCTGGGGTTGCCCGTCGTGCCGTTCACGCCCCAGTTCGGGCGGAGGAACTCGTACTGGAGGGCGTCGAGCGGCTTGACCTGGTCGCCGAGGTCCTGGACCTTGGGCAGGTCGCCGTCGGCGAGGTCGCCCATCGCGTCGACCTCGCCCGCGCGGTAGCCGGCGATCATCGCGTCGGCGTCGCCGTACCACTTGTAGACGATGCCGTCGAGGTAGGCGGTCTCACCGGTGATCGGGTTCTTCCAGTTCGGGTTCTTCGCCAGGCGGAGCTCCTGGCCCGGGGTGATCGACTCGTACTTGAAGGCGCCGGAGACCGGGACGTTCGGCATGTCCGTGGCCGCCCAGCCCTTGCCGGTGACCTGGTCCGCCACCGGGATCGACTCGATGTACGCCTTCTGGAGGATCGCCGGGTAGAGGACGAGGTAGTCGAAGTAGACGTTCTTGAAGTGCATGACTACGTCCGTCGGCGACGGGCAGTCGATCTTGGTGATGTCCTCATAGCCGGTGACGCCGCCGTAGAGGCCGGTGTTGTCCGGGCTCATGATCCAGTTGTGGGTCGCGACGATGTCATCGCACGTGATCGGCGTGCCGTCGGACCAGACCTGGCCGTCCTTCATCTTCCACGTGACGGTCATCGCGTCGCCGTTCTGGCCGAGGACGACGCCGCCGTTGGCGACCGTCGGGGCCGGGTCGACCGCGAGGTCGACGGCGTACTTGAAGTCGTCCGTGGAGGTGATGAGGCCGCGGAACACCGCGGAGGTGATCGTCGCCTCGATGACCTGGCCCTGGTAGTACGGGTTGAAGAGGTTGGCTTCCTGCCAGTCGCCGTAGATGACGGTGCCGCCGGGGGTGCCCTGCTGGCGCCGGCTGGCGTACGTCGAGTCGAAGAGGTTCGGCTGGGCCGGAGCCGCGCTGGGGGCCTCGGTGGCCGGGGCCTGCGTGGCCGGTGCCTCCGTGGCCGGGGCCTGGGTTGCCGGAGCCTCCGTCGGGGCCGCGGTCGGCGCGGTGGTCGACGTGGCGCCCTGGCAGGCGGCCGCGAAGATCGCGACGACGCCCACGAGGGTGATGAGACGCTTGTGCATCAAACCTCCTCTCGACGGGCCGTTCTCATGACGCCCGTCGACTCCTCTCGGCCGCCTCGCCGGTCCGGTCGCGGGCGCTCGTCCGTTCCTCCGGCCGTCCCCGCTGGGGAACGACCATTGGACGGCGCCCATGTGCGACGCAGACCCGACCGAGGGCCTTGCACCGAACTATGGGGACGGTCCGGGGGGCTGTCAAACCCGGTCGGCCCGTCGGAGGGGGGCCGACCGGCCCCGGGCCTCACTCGGGGCAGGGCGTGACGCTCCCTGCCGCCGGCCGCCACCGGAGATTCGGCTGCCGCGCCGCCGCCGCCTCGTCGAGCCGCCGGACCGGCGCGGTCGTCGGGGCGGCCGTCACGAGGTGCGGTGCCTCGCGCGCCTCGCGCGCGATCGCGGCGAGGGCGTCGGCGAACGCGTCGAGCGTCTCCACCGATTCGGTCTCGGTCGGCTCGATGAGCATCCCCTCCTCGATCGTCAGGGGGAAGTAGATCGTGGGCGGATGGAAGCCGTGGTCGATGAGCCGCTTGGCCACGTCGAGGGTGCGGATCCCCGTCTCGCGCTTGAGGGCGGCGGCGGACGCGATGAACTCGTGCATGCACGTCCGGTCGAACGGGATCTCGAACGACTCCCCCACCCGCCGGCGCAGGTAGTTGGCCGCGAGGACGGCGTCCTCGCTCACGCGGGTGAGGCCCGGGCCCCCGTGCGCGAGGATGTACGCGTAGGCACGGACGAGGACGCCGACGTTCCCGACGAACGAGCGCATCCGCCCAATCGACGCCGGCCGCTCGCCAGGGCGCTCGAGGCGGAAGGTCCCGTCCGGCTCGCGAAGGATCCGCGGCGACGGGAGGAAGGGCGTGAGCGACACGCCGACGCCGACCGGCCCGGCGCCCGGGCCGCCGCCGCCGTGCGGGGTGCTGAACGTCTTGTGGACGTTGAAGTGCATGACGTCGAAGCCGGCGTCGCCGGGCCGGAAGTGGCCCATGATGGCGTTGAGGTTCGCGCCGTCCATGTAGGCGAGCGCCCCGGCGGCGTGCGTCATCTCGAGGAGCTCCACGACGCGGCGCTCGAACAGGCCGTACGTGGACGGATTGGTGATCATGATCGCCGCGGTCCTCGGCCCGAGGGCGGCGCGGAAGGCCTCGAGGTCCACGCCACCGTCGGGCGCGGAGGGGATCGACACGGTGGTGAAGCCGGCCATGGAGGCCGTCGCGGGGTTCGTGCCGTGCGCCGTGTCGGGCACGAGCACCTCGGTCCGGTCGGCGTCGCCGCGCGCGCGGTGGTAGGCGCGGACCATGAGGATCCCGGTCAGCTCGCCCTGGGCGCCGGCCGCCGGCTGGAGCGTCACGGCCGCCATGCCCGAGATCGCCGCGAGCGCCTCCTCGAGCTCCCAGAGCAGCTGGAGGGTGCCCTGGGCTGTCTCGTCCGGCGCGAACGGGTGGAGCGACGCGAACCCGCGGAGTCGTGCTGCCCACTCGTCCACCTTGGGGTTGTACTTCATCGTGCACGACCCGAGCGGGTAGAAGCCCGTGTCGATCGAGTAGTTGAGGCGCGACAGATTCACGTAGTGCCGGGCGACGGTGGGCTCGTCGAGCTCCGGGAGCCCGGGCGGCGCGGCCCGGAGGGCGGAGGCGGGGATGCGGTCGAGGGCGTCCGCCGGCGGATGCGCCACCTTCCCGCCGCCGCGGCCCGGCCGCGACAGCTCGAAGATGGTCGGCTGCAGGGAGGGGCCCGCGCCGGGCGGGACCGACAGCCCCTCGGGGATCGCACCGAGCTGCGCGGCGGCGGCCGCGGCCTCGGGCGTGACCGACCCGCTCATCGCGCGACTCCTTCCGCTGCCGCGGCCGGGGCGCCCAGCACGGCGGCCATCGCGCCGGCGAAGGCGGCGATGTCCGCAGACGTGGTCACCTCCGTCGCGCAGACGAGGAGGCCGTCCGCGAGCTCCGGGCGGTCCGGCGCGGCGTCCGCCAAGACGATCCCGGCGACGACCCCGCGCGCGAGCAGCGCCCGGTGGACGCCGCGCGGGTCCCGGACGCGGACGGCGAACTCGTTGAGATACGGGCCGGGGTGCATCCGGGGCGCCCCTGCGACGGCCAGCGCTGCCTCGAGCTCCGCCGCGCGCGCCGCGCCCATCGCGGCCATGTCACGAAGACCGTGCGGACCGATCGCCGCCAGGTGCACCGAGGCGGCGAGCGCGCACAGCGCCTGGTTCGTGCAGATGTTGCTCGCCGCCTTCTCGCGGCGGATGTCCTGCTCGCGTGCGCGCAGCGTCATGACGAACGCGCGACGGCCGTCCACGTCGGTGGTCATCCCCACGAGGCGGCCCGGGATCTGGCGGACGAGCGCCTCCGTGGAGGCGAGCAGCCCCAGGTACGGGCCGCCGTACTGCGGCGGCATGCCGAGGGGCTGGCCCTCGCCCGCCGCGATGTCCGCGCCGTACTCGCCGGGCGGCGCGAGGACGGACAGGGAGACCGGCTCGACCACGGCGACGAGGAGCGCGCCGGAGGAGTGCGCGAGCCGGGCCGCCTCGGCCATGGGCTCGAGGAGGCCGACGAACGACGGGTTCGCGACGACGACGCCCGCGACGGGGGCGTCCGGGTCGGCGAGGAGCCGCTCCAGGACGACGAGGTCGGTCGTTCCCGCGGCGGGGCCGTCGACGACGAGAGGGATCTCGTCGAGGCGGAGGTCGCCCGCGTGGAAGTACGTCGCGAGCGTCTCCCGGTAGTGCGGGTGGACGGCCGCGCTCACGAGCACCCGCTCGCGCCGCGTGGCGCGGCATGCCATGAGGGCGGCCTCGGCCGTCGCGGCCGCCCCGTCGTAGTGCGACGCGGAGACGACGTCCATCCCCATGAGCTCGCCGACGAGCGACTCGAACTCGTAGATGGACTGGAGCGTGCCCTGGCTCACCTCGGGCTGGTACGGGGTGTACGCCGTGTAGAACTCGCTCCGCAGCAGGATCTGGTCCACCACCGGCGGGATGTGGTGGCGGTACACGCCGCCGCCCGTGAAGTCGACGTGGTCCACCTGGTTCCGGTGCGCGAGGCGCTGGAGGTGGACGACGAGCTCCTGCTCGGTCAGGCCGTCGGGGAGGTCGATCCCCCGGGCGCGGACCGGCTCCGGGACGTCGGTGAAGAGGTCGTCGACGGACGCGATCCCGAGCGCGGCGAGCATCCGCTCCCGGTCGTCCGGCGTGTGCGGACCGTAGGCCATCGGGCGCCTACCCCTCGGCGGCGATCGCCTCGTACGCAGCGGCGTCGAGCAGCGCGTCGAGCTCGCCGGCGTCCGAGACGGAGATGCGGATCATCCAGCCGTCGCCGTATGGGTCGGCGTTCGCCAGCTCCGGGCGGCCGGCAAGCTCCCCGTTCGTCTCGACGACCGCGCCGGAGACGGGCGCGAAGAGGTCGGAGACGGCCTTGACCGACTCCACGACCCCGAACGCCTTTCCCGCGGAGAGGGCCGCGCCGACGGCGGGCAGCTCCACGAAGACGATGTCCCCGAGCTGGTCCGCCGCGTGCGCGGTGATCCCGACGGTCGCGACGCCGTCCTCCACGCGGACCCACTCATGCTCCCTCGTGTACCGGAGATCGGTCGGGACCATCGGGCGCTCATCCTCCTCGATCGGGACCCGCCGCCTCTCGGGCGGACGGGCTGCGGCCGCGTGCCGTCAGCGCTTCCGCCGGTAGAACGGGAGGGCGACGACCTCTGCCGCCACCGGCTGCTCGCGGACGGCGACGTCGAGCATCGTACCCGGCTCGGCGTCGCGCGGGGCGACGTACGCCATCGCGATGGGGACCCCCAGCGTCGGCGACGCGGTGCCGCTGGTCACGGTGCCCGTGACGGCCTCGCCGGACAGCACCGGGTACCCGTGGCGGGCGATGCCGCGGCCGCGGACGACGAGTCCCACGAGGCGCCGGCGCGGCGGCTCCGCGGCTGCCTTCTCCAGGGCGACGCGGCCGACGAAGTCCCCCTCCTTCTCGAGGCGGACGACCCGGCCGAGTCCGGCCTCGAACGGGTTCGTGCCCCGGTCCAGCTCGTTGCCGTACAGGGGCATCCCGGCTTCGAGCCGGAGGGTGTCCCGTGCGCCCAGGCCGACCGGGATGGCACCACGGGAGCGACCGGCCTCCAGCATCGTGTCCCACAGGTCGCCGGCCCGCTCCCACGCGACGAAGACCTCGAACCCGTCCTCGCCCGTGTAGCCGGTGCGCGCGACGAGCGCCGGGATCCCCGCGACGGTCCCCTCCGCCGCCGCGTAGTAGCGGAGCGTCGAGAGGTCCACGTCGGTCAGCGGGGCGAGGGCGGCGACGCTCTCCGGCCCCTGGATCGAGACGAGCGCCGTGTCGAGCGACCGGTCGTCGAGGACGACCCGCATGCCGTCGAGGCGCTCCGCGAGCGCGTCGCTGACGACCGCGGTGTTCGACGCGTTCGCCACGACGAGGTAGCGCTCCGCGCCGAGCCGGTAGACGATGAGGTCGTCGATGACGCCGCCGTCGGGCGCGCAGATCATCGAGTACTGGGCTCGGCCAACGGGCAGCGTCCGCGGGTCGCTCACCAGCGCCCGGGCCAGCGCGGAGCCGGCCTCGGGTCCCTCGACGTAGAGCTCGCCCATGTGGGACAGGTCGAACAGGCCGGCGCGCTCGCGCACCGCGCGATGCTCCTCCACGATGCCGGCGTACTGGACCGGCATGAGCCATCCCGCGAAGTCGATCATCCGCGCGCCGAGCGCCACGTGACGCTGCGCGAGCGGCGTCTCGCGGGCCGCCGTGGTCTCGTCGGTCATCGGTCCCTCCCTCGGATCGGCGTGGCGAGGGTCATCGCGCGCACCGCGGCCCACGGGCCGGCCGGCCCTTCACGCGGAGCGGGCCGCGGTCGGGTCGAGACGGTCGGCCGCGAGCTCGACGAGCCCGCGCTCCGACTCGAACGTGAGGATCGAGGCGGCCTGGGCGAACGTCACCCACCGGACCTCCTCGAACTCGTGGTCATGGGCCGACAGGTCGCCGCCTGTCGGCTCCATGAGGTAGTAGTGGACGGTCTTCGCGATCCGCACCCCGTCCCGGACGAACGAGTAGCTGATGCTCTGCAGCGGCGCGGTGATCACGACGTGGAGGCCCGTCTCCTCGGTCACCTCGCGGCGCGCGGTCTCCTCGAGGGTCTCCCCCTCGATCGGCGTGCCCTTGGGCAGCGACCAGGAGACGCCGACACGCTCGCGTCGGCGGCTGCCGATGACGACCTCCCGGCCGTCCGGTCCGGGGCGATGGACGACGCCGCCAGCGGACGTCGCGACGCCGCTCCTCAGGCGCGCCACGACGCCGACGCGACGCCGGACCGGAACCCCTGGCTCCGGGCGTCCTGCCGCGTCCAGTGGATCCGCGGCCGCGCCCCGAGGGCGAGCCCCCGCGACGCCTGCCCGTCGACGCGGGCGGAGGTGCCGGCGCGGCGGAGCCGTGCGACCGGCGCGGCATCCGGCCCTTCGAGGAAGGCCGGCGCCTGCCGCGCGGGGCGGATGGATCCCGTGCGGACGAGCCCGAGCACGCGCTCGCCCGGGCGGACCGCCACGCGGACGAAGCGCGCGGCCGGGCGGGCCGTGTAACGGGCGGTGATGCTCCGGGTCATGGGGGGATTCTACCCGACCGGCCGGCGATGGCTCGCGGCGTCCGCGGCGGCGGCGTCCGCGGCACGGGCGGGGGCGGCTCCCCCCGGTCCGCCGGGCGGCGGCCCCAGGGCGGCCCGCAGGTCACGGGCAGTCTCCGCGTCGATCGCCCCACGGCCCTCGGCGATCGCGATGGCCCGCAGCGAGACCTCACGATGCAGCGCGGCCACGTCCGGGGCGTGCGCGGCGAGGGTCGCGGCGTGCGCCTCGAGCGTCCCGACGTCGCCGCGGGTCATCGGACCCGTCAGCGCCCGGGCGAGCCCCAGCGCCCGCGCGTTGCCGATCGTGTTCTCCACGAGGGGGAGGTAGACGGCGAGCGACTGGGCCTCGTCGAGCCCCGCCACGCGGCCGAGACTGGCGATCGAGTCGAGGAGTGCGATCGTCCCGGCCGCCGCGAGCACGGCCGCGGCGTGGTACGCGGCCTTGGCGCCGTGCGGGATGACGACCGGGTGCGCCCCCACGGACGAGGCCATCTCCCCGAGGAGACCGAGCAGCGGCGGCTCTGCCTCGACGGCGACCGTCGCCCCGCGCAGCGCCGCGACCGCCCGGTCCACGTCGGCGAACGCGATGAGCGGATGGAACCCGCCGGCCTGCGTTCCCGCCGCGAGGGATGGCGCGAGCACCTCGGCCCCGAGCGCGCCGCTCGTGTGGACGATCGCCTGGCCGCTGTAGAGCCGGAGCCCGCGCGCGACCGACGCGACGGCGTCGTCCGGCACGGCGACGACGACGAGGTGGCACTCGTCCACGATCGCCTGTGCCTCGGGCAGCGCGCGCGCCCCGGGGACCAGCGAGGCGAAACGCCGACGGCGCTCCGCGTCACGGCTCGCGACCGCGCCCACGTGCCAGCCGGCCCGCGAGAACGCCACCCCGAGCGCCGTCCCCACCGGTCCGGCCCCGACGATCCCGAGCACCGGTCGTCCGTCGTCGGGGGGCTCGACGTGGGGATGGCGGTGGGGACCGGGGTGGACGACGTCGCCATGACGGTGGGCGCCCGAGGGGAGGGCGCCGTCGCCGCCCGGCCCACCGGAGCCCGCGGGGGGCAGGCCGGCCTCGTCGGCCGCCGCGTCGCGGCGCCGCGCCGCCTCGCGCTCCGCCTCGTCCCAGGCCCGCATCCCCACCCTCTGCCGACCGCGCGCCGCCGCCGTCCGGCTCTGCGCTACTCTCGCCCCGACAGCCTACCCGACCCGGCCGCATGGCGACCCGCGGCACCATCCGAAGGACGATCCGTTGCCCTCCTCCGACCCCGCCCGACGCGCGCCCGACCCGTTCGGCGCGCGCTCGCTCCTCGGCCCCGGCCTCCCCGACTTCTTCCGGCTCGCCGCCGTCGCCGGCCGTGGGCTGGACCTGGAGAACGCACCCATCACCGTCCGGATCCTCCTGGAGAACCTCCTCCGCCACGCAGGGCGTGGGACCGTCCGCGCCGAGGACGTGGAGACGCTGCTCTCGTGGCGGCCGGGCGCGTCCGGGGAGGCGGAGATCCCGTTCCTGCCGGCGCGGGTGATCCTCCAGGACTTCACGGGCGTCCCCGCGGTCGTGGACCTCGCGTCGATGCGCGACGCGATGGCCGCGCTCGGGGGCGACCCGGCGCGGGTGAACCCGCTCGTCCCCGCCGATCTCGTGATCGATCACTCCGTGCAGGTCGACGCGTGGGGTACGCCGGCCGCGTACGAGACGAACGTCGGGCGCGAGTACGAGCGCAACGGCGAGCGGTACCAGCTGCTGCGGTGGGCGCAGACCGCCTTCGACGGGCTGCGGGTGGTGCCCCCGGGGACCGGCATCGTCCACCAGGTGAACCTCGAGCGCCTCGCGACGGTCGTCCGCGTGGGCGATCTCGATGGCGGCGCGGTCGCGTTCCCCGACACGCTGGTGGGCACCGACTCCCACACCACGATGATCAACGGGCTCGGCGTCCTCGGATACGGGGTCGGCGGGATCGAGGCCGAGGCGGTGCTGCTGGGACAGCCGCTCTACCAGCCCATGCCGCGCGTCGTCGGCGTCCGCCTCTCCGGCGAGCTCGCGCCCGGCTGCACGGCGACCGACCTCGTCCTCACCGTCACCGAGAAGCTCCGGAAGGTCGGCGTGGTGGGCGCGTTCGTCGAGTTCGCGGGCGACGGGCTGGCGGGCCTCCCGCTGGCCGACCGGGCCACGATCTCGAACATGAGCCCCGAGTTCGGGGCGACCTCCACCCTCTTCCCCATCGACGACGAGACGCTCGCCTACCTCCGCCTGACCGGCCGGCCGGCCGACCTGGTGGACCTCGTCGAGCGGTACGCGAAGGAGCAGGGCCTCTGGCGGCTGCCGGGCGCGGGGCCGTCGTTCGACGCGGTCATGGACCTCGACCTCTCGACCGTCGAGCCCAGCCTCGCCGGGCCGCGACGGCCCCAGGACCGCGTGCCGCTCGGCGGCGTGCGGGCCGGGTTCCGCGCCGCGTACCCGGCGGGCCTCGCCGACGGAGGCACCGGGGAGTACCCGCGCGTGACGGCGGAGACCGCCGCCGGCCCTGCGCCGATCCAGAACGGCTCGGTGGCGATCGCGGCGATCACGAGCTGCACGAACACCTCCAACCCGTCCGTCATGGTCGCGGCCGGCCTGCTCGCCCGCAACGCCGCGGCTCGCGGCCTCTCGGTCGCGCCGACGGTCAAGACGAGCCTCGCGCCCGGGTCGCGGGCCGTGACCGCGTACCTGCAGGATGCAGGCCTGCTGGCGCCCCTCGAGTCGCTCGGGTTCGCGGTCGCCGGCTACGGGTGCACCACGTGCATCGGCAACTCCGGCCCCCTCGACACGGGCGTCTCCCGGGCCATCGAGGATGGCGAGCTGGTCGTCTCCGCGGTCCTGTCGGGGAACCGCAACTTCGAGGGGCGGATCCACCCGCTCGTCCGTGCCGCGTACCTCGCGTCCCCGCCACTCGTCGTGGCGTACGCGCTCGCCGGGTCCGTGGACGTGGACCTCACGACCGAGCCCCTCGGGACCGGCACGGACGGCCGGCCGGTCATGCTGTCGGAGATCTGGCCCGGCCCCGCCGAGGTCGCGACCGTCCTCGGAAGCTCCGTCACCCCGGAGCTCTTCGCCGCCTCGTACGCGGGCGTGTTCGACGGCGACGAGCGCTGGCGGGCGCTGCCGATCCCGTCGGGCGACCGCTACGCATGGGATCCGGCGTCCACGTACGTCGCCGACCCGCCGTTCTTCACCGGCATGACCGCCGAGGCGGAGCTCCCGGCCGGGATCGCGGACGCCCGCGTCCTCGCCCTCCTCGGCGACTCGGTCACGACCGACCACATCTCCCCGGCCGGCTCGATCGCCCCGTGGAGTCCGGCGGGACGGTGGCTGCAGGAGCACGGGGTCGCGCCCGTGGACTTCAACAGCTACGGCGCCCGCCGCGGCCACCACGAGGTGATGATGCGCGGCACCTTCGGGAACATCCGCCTGCGCAACGCCCTCGCCGGCGGGAAGGAAGGGCCGTACACGGTCCACCTGCCCGACGGCGAGGAGACGTTCATCTTCGACGCCGCCATGGGGTATGCGGCCGAGGGCGTGTCGCTCCTCGTGATCGCCGGCCGCGAGTACGGCTCGGGGTCGTCGCGCGACTGGGCTGCGAAGGGGACGCGCCTGCTGGGCGTGCGGGCGGTCATCGCGGAGAGCTTCGAGCGGATCCATCGCTCGAACCTCGTGGGGATGGGCGTCCTCCCCATGGAGTTCATGCCCGGCGAGTCGGCCGCGACGATCGGCCTGAGCGGGCGCGAGTCCTACTCGATGCCGGGGCTTGACGCGAACCTGACCCGGCGGGCCCGGCTCACGGTGGTGGCGACCGCCGACCCGGCCGACGGCGGCGGGGAGAAGGTCTTCGAGGTCCTCGTCCGCCTTGACGGCCCCATCGAGGTCGACTACTGGCGGCAGGGCGGCATCCTGCCGGCCGTCCTGCGGCGGATCGCGCGGGAGTCGGGTGCGAGTGCCTGAGGCGACGCTCTACCCGCGCCGGGCCGTGAAGCGCACTCCATCGCGGACGACCCGGAGCGGGGTCCCGTAGGCCTCCGACAACGGCCCATCCGCGAGCACGTCTCCCACGGACCCCGACGCCACGACGCGGCCGCCCGACAGCAGCAGCGCCCGGTCGAAGCCCGGCGGCACCTCCTCGAGGTGATGCGTCAC
>JALOOH010000016.1 GCA_025454515.1 Chloroflexota bacterium | reverse complement strand
CGGTGGCCTGGTCGTTCGCGCCGATGATGACGCTCGGGATCGCCTGGGCGGTCGCGTCGACGGTGTTGTTGATCGTGCCGATCGACACGCTGCCCGGGACGACCGGCGGGGCGGCACTGGCGGTGCCGGCGAACGCGGTGGCCGCAAGGGCCGCGACGAGGCCCGCCGCCGTCACGCCGCGGACCATCCTGGCTCGGTGGATCCTCACTCTCTCCCTCCCCTGCCGCGGGCGGGCGGCCGCGCGACGGTACCCGGCGGGCCGGGCGTCCATCCGCTCCGTGCCGGCTCGATCGGGATGGTAGCACCCGCGAGGGATGGCTCAGGAGGCCGCCTGGCGCTCCGCTGCGGCGGAGGCGGCGGCCGCCGCCTCCGCCGCCTCCGCTGCGCCGACCTCCAGCCGGTGCGCGTCCGTCGCGGCAGCGCCATCCACGGCTCCTGCGGGCGCGAGCACGTCGAGGGCCTCTCGCAGCGCCCGGGTCCCGCGGAGCAGGTGACTCTTGTACGTGTTGAGCGGGACGTCCATGGTGCGCGCCGCGTCGGCATAGTCGAGGCCGACGACGTAGCGAAGCACGACGGCCGTCCGCTGCTTGAACGGCAGGCCGCCGATCGCCATCGCGACGGCGCGCCGGACCTCCGCGGCCTCGGCGGCCGCGTGGGGGTCGGCCGAGGGGGCGCTGTCGACGAGGAGCCCGCCGACCGGGCGCCCGGGGTCCCCGGCGGCGTCGGCGTCGAGCATCCGGTCGAGGGAGTCGTCCCGACGGGCCGGCGACCGCGAGACGGCACGGGAAGAGAGCCGGACGCAGATCGCGTTCAGCCACGCGGCGACCGACGGACGCGGCTCGAACCGCTCCATCGAGCGGAACGCCGCGAGGAAGGTCTCCTGGACCACGTCCTCGGCGAGGTGCGGGCTGTTCGTCAGCCGCGCGGCGAGGTTCAGGAGCCGCTGCCGGTGCTGGCGGACCAGCTCGGCATATGCCGCCTCCGATCCCTCCTTGCAGCGGCGGACGAGCTCGCGCTCGTCCCAGCCCCTCTGCTCCACGCATCCTCCAGGTTCGGCGACGCGCGCGCCGGGGGCCTCGCGCTCCGGCGTGCGCCCGCGAGCGGACGCGAACGGGCACGCAGCGACCCGCCGCACGGCACGAGGTGCACCCCGCGCTGTTGGGGAGTCTGCCACAGGGCGCCCGCCCCGGTCGACCGGCCCGATGGTCGGAGGCGGTCGGCAGGGCGTCCGGCCGACGGCCGTCAGCCCGGTCCGGCGCCGGGCGGCGATGCCGCGACGGGCTCGCGGCACGGACAAGGCGCGAGGCCCGGATCGCTCCGGGCCTCGCGCCGTCGGTGACCTGGATCGACGGGCGCCGGACCTGGTGCCCGGCGCGCGCCGTCAGCGGATCACTGCGGGTAGGTGACGCCGATGTAGGTGCCCCAGTTGAGGAACGCCGCCCGGGACGGGAGCGTGCTGTCCTTGCCGATGTACTCGGCGGCGAACCAGACGTTCCCGGCCTCGTCGGTGGCGGCGGCGTTGTAGTCGCCCCACCGCTCGGTGCCGTTCCGGCTGTACGGCGGATAGGCCGTGAAGCCGTCGGCCGCCGCGGTCCCGTTGGCCGCGACGCGGACGGTGCTCGCGCCCATGAAGGGATCGAACTGCGCGTACGCGACGCTCGGCCACCGGGTCGGAGACGAGAAGGACATCGCGACGACGCCCCGGACGGTGCTGCTCACGGCGACCGCCGGGAACCACAGGTAGCTGTCCTTGACGCCGATGTAGCCCTGGCCGGCGATGCTCGCGAGGAGCCCGCCGCCGAGGGTGCCGACGCGGACCGTCCACCACGCGACGCCCACGGTGGGCCCGGCGGTGTTGCCCGCGACGTCCATGACGGTGCCGGCGGCGCCCCAGAGCATCCCGGCGGAGTAGACGACCTGATGCATGCGGTCATCGTTCGTGTCGAGCCGCGCCATCGGCTGGTTGCTGATCGACGGGTCGATCAGTCCCTCGCCGAGCGGGTGCGGGCCGTACTTCTGCTTCGCCCCGCCGGCGGGCGCGCCGTAGATGCAGTCGCACGCGTACGTCTGTCCCGCCAGCTGGACACGGGTGAGGCTGGGGAAGACGTTCGTCGTCAGGTTGAGCTGGTTCGTGCCCGTGATCGCCCACACGTCGACGATGTTGTCGCGGGTCCCGTACATGTCGCGCGTGGACATGAAGTACTGGGTGCCACCGGACGACGTGTCGTACCCGCCGCTGGGCGTCACGGCCGGCATGACCGTGAACGCGAGCGGCTCGGGCCCGTCGAAGCCGAGGCCCCAGACGTCAGCCTGCAGATAGGCGCCCCGCGAATCGATGACGGCGCGCTTGGAGACGCCCCAGAGCGTCACGCCGGCGAAGTTGGCGCCGTACGGGTTGCCGAAGTCGAACTCGTTGTTCGCGATCCAGACGCCGTTGCCGTCGATGCCCAGCTGCGGGTAATCGGGGAAGCACGCGTACACGCAGTCAGGCAGGACCATGCCGCCGACATCCGGGAGCTCGTACACCGACCACGTGCCGAGCGGGTTGCTCGAGTTGCTCACGGCGAGGATCGTGCCGAACAGGACGTTCATCCCGCCGTAGATGTACCAGGTCATGAAGAACCGCTTGGTCTGCGGGTCGTACTGGCAGCGCGGGTCGCCCACGCCAGGTCCGCTCGGGTACTCCGGCGGCCAGCCGATGAAGTAGTTGGCCGGGGTCACGCCCGTGAGCGCCGCGCCCGAGGTGCTGAAGATCTGGACCGCGCCGTTGATCGCCTGGACGACGTAGCCGCCGCCCACGCAGAGCGCCATGTCGGGCGGCTCGAGGCTGTAGTTCCACCGGTAGCCGTCCGGCGAGGCGTAGCGCATCTCCGTCCCGGACATCCCGTCACGACCGACGGCGCCGCTGCGCCCGCTCAGCGGGCTCGAGGTGACGACCGGCAGGCTGGGGGTGGACGGCATGGCGAGCTGCGCGTTGGCCGGGCCGTAGTAGCCCTTCTTGGGCTGGATCCCCTTCTTGGGCTTGGACTTGCGGAACTCGTCGGTGGCCTTGGGTCCGACCTTGATCGTGCCGACGGGGGCGAACTTGGCACCCGCGTTGATCTTGGTGATCTTGACCTGGGCGGTCTTCACGCCCGCCAAGGGAGCAGCTGCCGCGCGGACCGGCTGGGCCGCCATCGCGGGCGCCACCATCGCGACGAGGAGTGCGGCCGATGCGAAGCCGGCGACGAGGAACCGGAGCTCCCTCCGGCCCGCGAGGCTTCGCGGACGCTGAAGCGTCATCGTGTCGTGTCCCTCCCTCTCTCCGATCCGAGGCTGCCGTCGACCCGGCACTGGTACGTGGGCGGCAGTCCCACAGGCGGGTACCGCAAGGCGCGGTGCCTCAGGGTCCTTCTAGCACAGTCGGCGCCGGGCGCGCAACTCGCATCGGTCACCTGGGCGTCGAGCGGGGCGCGCCGCAAGGCGGTCCGTCAGGGTGCGCCGCTCCGGCCCGCGGGGTGCGCGGCCTAGGACATCACGAGGCCGCCGTCCACTCCGAGGACCTGCCCGGTGATGTACGCGGCCTCGTCCGAGGCGAGGAAGACGACCGCGTCCGCGATCTCCTCGACGGTGCCGAAGCGTCCGAGCGGGGTGGCCGCCCGGATCCCCTCCTGGATCGGCTCCGCGAGGCCGGACGTGAGCTCGGTCAGGACGAACCCGGGCGCGACGGCGTTGCACGTGATGCCGCGGCTCGCGACCTCGCGCGCCACCGCCTTCGTGAGCCCGATGAGGCCGGCCTTCGCCGCGGAGTAGTTCGCCTGGCCCGCGTTGCCGGCGCGCCCGGCCGCGGACGACACGTTGACGATCCGGCCGGCCCGGGCCCTGATCATCGGGCGCATGGCGGCCCTGATCGCGTAGAAGGCGCCCGACAGATTCGTGTCGACGACGTCGCGCCAGGCATCCGTGCTCATCCGCATGACGAGGTCGTCGCGCGTGATCCCCGCGTTGTTCACGAGGATGTCGATCCGCCCGTAGGCGCCGAGCGTCGCGGCGACGAGCCCCTCGGCGGCGTCCGGCTCCGAGACGTCGCCGCGGTGCGCGAGCGCCTGGCGGCCGAGCGCCTCGACCGCCGCGACGACCTCCGCGGCGGCGTCCGCGTTGCCCTTGTACGAGAACGCGACGTCGGCTCCCTGCCGCGCGAGGGCGAGGACGATCGCGCGGCCGATGCCGCGGGAGCCTCCCGTGACGATCGCGCTCTTGCCGGACAGGTCGATCATGCGATGGCCTCCGTCGTGCGGTCGAGGACCTGGTCCCCGGGAGTGGTCGCGTCGGTCGCGGGTGCGGTGCGTCCGCCGACCGCGGAGCCCGCCGGGGCGGCGGCGTCGACGGGGAGGGCGGCGCGGGCCGCGACGCCGCGTCGCGTCCTGGCGGGGCGCCCCGGCCGCTCGTCGGTCGGCACGGCGGGCGCCGAGGGGGCCTGCGGCGGCGGGACCCGGTCACCGTCCGACACGTCGCGCCGGGCCGAGCGGCCGACCGGGCCGGCGGCGGCGCGCACGTCGATGCCCTTCGCCGCGAAGGCACGGACGAGGATCTCCGGGACCGGGCCCACGCTCTCCCAGTCGTCCGGGATCGTGACGGGGACCGTGTCGGGGCCGATCGTCGCGGCCCGCTCCGCGGCCGCGGGGTCGGCCGTCCACTCCATCGCCACGGCGCCCGACGTGAAGCCCGCGCCGAACGCCACGAACACGATGCGGTCGCCCGGGTGGACGCGGCCCGCCTCGACCGCCTCCGCGAGGGCGATGGGGACGGAGGCGGCGGAGGTGTTCCCGTACCGGTCGAGGTCCACGAAGATCCGGTCCATCGGGAACCCGAGCCCCTTCGAGACGGACTCGATGATCCGCAGGTTGGCCTGATGCGGGACGAGCAGGTCGATGAGCTCGGGCGCCCAGCCGGCCCGATCGATCGCCATGAGCGCGGTCGTCGCGATCGTCCGGGTGGCGTACCTGTACGTCTCGCGCCCCTCCATCCGGAGGTAGTGGCCGCGCCCGGAGACGGTCTCGCCGGAGGCCGGCGCGGCCGCGCCGCCCGCCGGGAGCCAGATCTTGTATGCGCCGGACGGGTCGGTGGTGAGCTCGAACCCGCGCGCGCCGCCGGGCTCCGTCGCCGCCGACAGGACGACCGCGCCGGCCCCGTCGCCGAAGAGGACGCAGGTGTTCCGGTCGCCGTAGTCGAGGAACCGGCTCAGCACCTCCGAGCCGATCACGAGGACGTGGCGGGCGAGCCCGGCGACGACCTGGGCGTGGGCGACCGAGTACGCGTACACGAAGCCGGAGCAGGCGGCGGAGACATCCATGGCGGCCGCGCGCTCCGCGCCGATCGCCTGCTTCACGAGCGCCGCGGTGGAGGGCATCCAGTAGTCGGGGGTCAGGGTCGCCACGAGGATCATGTCGACGTCGGCCGGCTCGAGCCCCGCCACGGCGATCGCCCGGCGACCTGCGACCGCGGCGAGCGACGCCGTCGTCTCGTTCCACCCGGCGATCCGCCGCTCGCGGATCCCCGTGCGCGTGGTGATCCACTCGTCGGACGTGTCCACGATCGTCTCGAGGTCGTGGTTCGTGAGCACGAGCGACGGGGTGTACGCGCCCCAGCCGGTGACATGCGCGTACCGACGCGCACCCTCCCCGCGCCCGCCGACGTGCGGCAGCTTCGCCTCGGGCAGGTGCGGCGCGCCCACGTGCGGCAGCTTCGGCGACGGGAGGTCGACGTGCGGCAGCCTGGGGCCCTTCGGGCTCACAGCGGAACGACCTCGATGAGGACCTGCTTCGCCTTCACGAGCTTGCCGTTCTCCACGGCCACCTTCGAGATGCGGCCGGACGCGTCCGACTTGATCTCGTTGAAGAGCTTCATCGCCTCGATGAGGCCGATGACCTGCCCCGCCATGACCTCCTGCCCCACCTGGACGAAGGGCGGCGCGGTCGGTGACGCCGACGCGTAGAAGATGCCGGTGAGCGGCGCCACGACGGCATGGGCGGGCGGTCCCGCGGGTGCCTCCGGATGTGCCGCCGGAGCGCCGGCGCCGGCGTGCGCGGTCGCCGGCGTCGCGGAGTGGCCGGAGGCCGCGCGTGGATGCCTGGCGTGGCTCGGCGCGTCGGCGGGATGGGCCGCATCACCCTCGGTGCCGTCGGCCCTGCGCAGGACGAGCGTGGTTCCGCCGGCGCCGACCTCGAGCTCCGAGAGCGCGCTGCGATCGAGGAGGCCGGCAAGGCGGTCCACGAGCGCGAGAAGCGACGCATCGGCCGCCCCTCGATCGCCCTCGACGGCCGCGGGGCCGCCACCGGGGCCGGCCGCGGGGGCCGGCGTGGCCGCCGGCGACGACGTGGCCGCGCCGGCGGGCGTGGCGGCCGCGCCTCCGTCCCCCAGGAGCCCGCTGCGCAGCCGGTCCATGGCGCTCACGGCTCCCACCGCCGGAGGACGAGGGCGGAGTTCTGGCCGCCGAAGCCGAAGGAGTTGCTGACGGCGGCGCGGAGCGGCCGGCGCCGCGCCTCGCGCGGCGTCAGGTCCATGCCGGCCCCGGCCTCGTCGGGCGCGTCGAGGTTCACGGTCGGCGGGACGATCCCGTCGATCAGCGACCGGATCGTCACCGCGGCCTCGATCGCCCCCGCGGCCCCGAGCGTGTGCCCGATCATCGACTTGTTCGCCGTGACGCTCACCTCCGCCACGCGCTCGCCGAGCAGCGTGCGGATCGCCTGCAGCTCCGCGCGGTCGCCCTCCGGCGTGGACGTGGCGTGGGCGTTCACGTGGTCCACCTCATCGGGGGACATCGCGGCCTTCTGCAGTGCGCGTCGTGCAGCGCGGAGCGCGCCCTCGCCCCCCGGGGCGGGGAGCGTGATGTGGCTCGCGTCGCCGGTCGCCGCGTACCCGACCAGCTCCGCGAGGATCGGGGCGCCGCGCCGCCGCGCGTGCCCGAGCTCCTCGAGGATGAGGCAGGCGGCGCCCTCGGCGATCACGAAGCCGTCGCGGCCGGCGTCGAACGGCCGGCTCGCGGCGGCCGGATCGTCGTTCCGCGTGGAGAGGGCCCGCATCGCGGCGAACGATGCCACCAACGCCTCCGAGAGCGGCGCCTCCGTGCCGCCGGCGATCATCACGTCCGCGTCGTCGCGGCGGATCGTCTCCCAAGCCTCGCCGATCGCGTGACCGCCGGACGCGCATGCGCTCACGGTCGCGAAGTTGGGGCCGAGCGCCCCGGACATGATCCCCACCTGGCCGGCGCCCAGGTTCGCGATGACCATCGGGATGAAGAACGGGCTGATCCGGTCCGGCCCGCGGTCCGCGGCCAGCTCGACCTGCTCCACGAACGTCGCCCCGCCGCCGATCCCGCTGCCCACGATGACGCCCGTCCTCTCCGCGAGCGGGCGCTCGAGCCGGCCCGGAAGGCCGGCGGCATCGAGGGCGTGGCGCGCGCACCAGAGCGCGAGGAGCGCGAACCTGTCGTTGCGGCGCTGCTCCTTGCGGTCGACGACGTCGCCGGGGTCGAAGTCCGGGATCTCACCGGCGATGCGGGAACCGACGCGCGAGGGGTCGAAGCGCGTGATGGCGCGGATGCCGGACCGACCCCCGATCAGCCCGGCCCAGGTCGCGTCGAGCCCGGCCCCCAGGGCGGTGGCCACCTCCATCCCGGTGACGACGACCCGGCGACCGGGGGCGGCGCCGGGCGTGTGCCCGGGTCCGCCGGCATGGACGGGCCCGGTCATCGGACCATCTTCCCGGTGCGGATCGTGGCGGCGCGGTACACGTCCCCCGCGAGGCCACGCTCCGCGACCGCGTCCGCCGCCGCGAGGACGTCGTACTCGACCCGCTTGATCTCCGGGAAGACGTCGGTGCCCACCACGTCGATCATCGCCCAGGAGGCCCGCGGGTCCCCGTCGAACGCGTACCCCGCCGAGCCGTCGTTGACGATCACCCGCCAGCCCATCTCCCGGATCTCGGGGACGTGCGTGTGCCCGCAGCAGATGACCCGGGCATCCGTCCGCGAGATCCGCTCGAGCGTCGCGGTCGCGTCGAGGTCGACGTCCAGGCCTGCCGTCTGCGACCCCGGCGAGGCGTGGCAGACGAGGATCAGCGTGTCGTCCACCCGGATCCGCCGCTCCGAGGGCAGGCGCCGGAGCCAGTCGAGGCGCTCCGGGCCCAGCTGGTCGTGCGCCCACTCGGCCGCGGCGCGGAAGTGGTCGGGCGGCCCGTCCGGGAACCACGGGAAGGCGGCTGCCCAGTCGAAGTCCGCGACGGCGACGTCGGTGTTGCCCGCGATGACGAGCGCCCCGGCGGCCTCCATCTCGCGGACGAGGTCCACGGCGCCGGCGGGGTCCGGCCCGTTGAAGGCGAGATCCCCGGCGACCGCGACGACGTCCGCGGCGGAGAGGCGCACGCTCTCGCGGACCGCCTCGAGGGCGAGCCGGTTCCCGTGGACGTCGGAGAGGACGGCGATGCGCGCCATCAGCGGAGCACCGACGCGTCGGGGATGACGAACGAGAGCGTCGCCTCGCAGCAGACCTCGCCCTCCACCGTCGCCACGCCCTTCGCGCGGCCGAAGCGCCGGCCCAGCTTCTCCATGGTCACCTCGAGGCGCATGACGTCGCCCGGCTTCACGACGCGCTTGAAGCGACACTCGTCGATGCCGGCGAACAGGCCGATGCGGTCGCCGAACCCGGGCTGCTTCGCGACGTACACGCCCATCGTCTGGGCGAGGGCCTCCACCTGGATGACGCCCGGCACGACCGGCATCCCGGGGAAGTGGCCCTGGAAGAACCATTCCGTGGCCGTGACGGCCTTCACGCCGACGATCCGCTGCGCGTCGGGGTCGTACTCGTCGATCCGGTCGACGAGGAGGAACGGCCACCGGTGCGGCAGCATCGCCTCGATCTCGCGGGTGGTGTGGATGGGCTCGGTCACTGTCTGCCTCTGCGATCGTCGATCGGGTGGTCGGTGTCCTCGGGATGGCGGGTGGCGGGGCCGGGCGCGGCCCGCCGCCCGCTCATGTGCCCCGGGGCGAGCGGAGGAACGCCGCCGCCCCGACACGGTCGAGCATGGTCGTCGTCACCGCACCCGTCCGGAACGGCTCGCTGTCGAGCACGGCGCGATGGAAGTCGCGGTTTGTCGTCACGCCGTCGAGGACGAGGTCGTCGAGGGCCGCGCGGCCGCG
The DNA here is from genome assembly GCA_025454515.1 of Chloroflexota bacterium. GTDB lineage: Bacteria > Chloroflexota > Limnocylindria > Limnocylindrales > CSP1-4 > CAIYQJ01. The sequence goes on along the minus strand of JALOOH010000016.1, from coordinate 14,331 downwards.
GGCGATCGCGACGTCGCGGTCCTCGCCCCACACGACGAGCTTGCCGAGCAGCGAATCGTAGTACGGGGGGATCTCATACCCGGCGTAGAGGTGGGAATCCATCCGGACCCACGGGCCGCCCGGGGCGAGGTACCTCTCGACCGTCCCTGTCTGCGGGCGGAACTCGTGGGCGGGGTCCTCGGCGTTGATCCGCATCTCGATCGCGTGGCCGCGGATGCGCACGTCCTCCTGGCGGACGCGGAGCGGCTCGCCGGCGGCGATGCGCAGCTGCGTCTCGACGATGTCGACCCCGGTGAGCATCTCGGTGACCGGGTGCTCGACCTGGACGCGGCAGTTGATCTCGATGAAGTAGAACGCGCCGTCGGGGTCCACGAGGAACTCGAGGGTGCCGACGTTCTCGTAGCCGGCGGCGACGATCGCCGCCAGGGCGCGGGTCCGGAGCTCCTCGCGGCGATCGGGCGGGAGCGCGGGCGTGGGACCCTCCTCGAGGACCTTCTGGTGACGACGCTGGAGCGAGCAGTCGCGGTCACCGAGGTGGATGCCGTTGCCGTGCGCGTCGACCGCGACCTGGACCTCGACGTGGCGGTTCTCCGGCAGGAAGCGCTCGAGGTACAGGGCGTCGTCGCCGAACGCGGCGCGCGCCTCCGACCGGCAGACCGGGAGGGCGCCCTCGAGCTCGCGCGGCGTGCGGACGGTCCGCATCCCCTTGCCGCCCCCGCCGGCAGACGGCTTCACGACCACCGGGTAGCCGATCCGCGCCGCCTCCGCGAGCGCGTGGCTCTCGTCGCGGATCGCCCCCTCGGAGCCGGGGATCGTGGGCAGGCCGTGGGACGCGAGCAGGCGTCGCGTCCCCTCCTTGCTCGCGAACCGCTCGAGGACGGCCGGCGGCGGCCCGACGAACGCGAGCCCGTGGGCGCGGACCGCCTCGGCGAAGTCGGCGTCCTCGGAGAGGAACCCGTAGCCGGGATGGATCGCGTCGCAGCCGGTGACCAGGGCGGCGCTGATGACGGACGCCGCCGCGAGGTAGCTGCGGCGGGCGTCGGCCGGACCGATGCAGATGGCCTCGTCGGCGAGCTGTGCGGCGAGGCTCTCGCGGTCGGCCTCGCTGTATGCGACGACGGCGCCGATCCCCATCGCCCGGCACGCGCGCAGGATGCGGACGGCGATCTCGCCACGGTTCGCGATGAGGACGCGCGAGACGGTCATGCGGTCGGCTCCGTGACGGACGCCTCGCCGGCGAGCTCGATCCGCACGAGCTCCTGCCCGTACTCGACACCCTCGCCCGCCTCTGCGTAGCTGCCACCGACGATCCCGCCCGCCGGGGCGAGGACGTCGTGCGGGACGCCGAGCACGTCCACCACGCCGAGCCGGTCGCCCGCGCGCACGCGGCTGCCGACCGCGATTCCGTCGCGCGGCCGGTAGATGCCCACGGCCGGCGACGTGGCGGCGGCGCGAGGCCGCGGCACGTGCTCGTCGGGGACGCGGTGCGGCGCGGCGATCGGCGCGCGGATGCCGCCCGCCGTGGGGGAGGCGTCCCATGTCCGCTCGCCGGCCGCCGGGGATCCCGGCGAGGCAGGGCCCGGGCCGCCGGTCGCCGACGCCCGTGCCGGGGCCGCGGTCCCCGGGCCGCTCGTCCCCTGCCGGACGGGCGCACCGGCGCGGCGCGCGGGCGCGGGAGACGCGGTGACATCGCCGCGGGGCATCCGGAGGCGGACGTGCCAGTCTCCCTCCCGGACCTCGAGCTCGCCGAGCCCCGACGCCGCGAGCTTGGCCACGAGCGCCGGCACGAGATCGTCCGCGAGCCGGTCGATCTCGGCGTGGTCGGCGAGACGGCTCTCGTCGGTGCGGGGGACTGCTCGTCGCTGGGTCACTGGGCATCCGCCTTCGCGCGCTCGCGGTCACGCGCCGATTCGGCGCGCCGGGCGAGGATGATGCCCCGGAGCTCGCGGATCCGCGCGGGGATGCCCCCGCGGACCGGCGCCGGCGCAGGGACGTCCACGGTCGCCATCGCGCCGAGGGTGCGATACCGGGCGTATCGCTCGTTCACGAGCTCGCCGACGGGGATCACGGTGAGGCGGTCCAGTTCGCGCCCGACGACGTCGCGGAGCGCGGCCGCGGCGGCGGCCGGGTCGGCCTGCGCCCCGCCCTCGGGCTCGTCCACGACGAGGTCCACGACGCCGAGCGCCCGCTGGTCGGCGGCGGACATGCGCATCGCGAGGGCCGCGGCCTGCGACTTCTCGGGCGTCCGCCACAGGATCGAGGCGCACCCTTCGGGGCTGATGACCGAGTACACGGCGTTCTCCAGGGCGACGACCACGTCGCCGACCGCGATGGCGAGCGCGCCGCCGGACCCGCCCTCGCCGGTGATCACCACGACGATCGGCGTCCGCAGGCGGGTCATGAGAGCGACGGAGCGGGCGATCGCCTCGGCCACGCCCCGCTCCTCCGAGCCCGTGCCGGGGTAGGCGCCGGGCGTGTCCACCAGCGTCACGACGGGGATCCCGAACCGCTCGGCGAGCTCCATCAGGCGCATCGCCTTCCGATACCCCTCGGGGTGCGGCATCCCGAAGTTGCGCCGGATGTTCTCGTCGGTCTCCGCGCCCTTCTGGTGGCCGATCGCGACGAGCCGCTGGTCGCCGATCCGCGCGAGCCCGCAGACGATGGCCTCGTCGTCCCCGAAGTAGCGGTCGCCCTTCAGCTCGACGAAGCTGTCCGCGAGGCCCTCGAGGATCTCGAGCGTGTGCGGGCGCTTCGGGTCGCGCGCGCGCTGCACGCGGGCCCAGACGGCTGCGGCCGCCGCCGCGCGGTCGGCCTCGTCCGCGGGGAGCGGCGGGAGGATCGGGCGGGGCGTCGGAGCGGTCGCCGCCCCGCCGTCCGACGGCGTCGCGGCGACCGGCGGGGTCGGGCTCTCGGCCGCGTCCGGCGGCCCGTCCGCGGCAGAGGGCTCGGCGTCTCCAGGCCGGATCCCGGCCGCGGGCGGGTCGGTCCGGCGCGGCTCGGCGGGGCCGGTCGTGAGGTGCCCCTCGCCGGGGGCGTCGGCGTCCGGCCCGGCATGCGCGACCGGGCGCGCCCCGCGGGGTCGCAGGAGCGCGATGAGCGTCACGAGCTCGTCACGCAGGTCGGCCCGCGCCACGATCCGGTCGATGAAGCCGTGACGGAGGAGGAACTCCGATCGCTGGAAGCCCGGCGGGAGCTCCTCGGCGATCGTCCCCGCCGAGACGCGCGCGCCGGCGAAGCCGATGAGCGCGTCCGGCTCGGCGATGTTCACGTCCCCGACCGCCGCGTAGGACGCGAAGACACCGCCGGTCGTCGGATCGGTGAGGATCGAGACGAACGGGACGCCCGCGATCCGGAGTCGCTCGATCGCCGCGAGCGTCTTCGCGAGCTGCATCAGGGCGAGCGTGCCCTCCTGCATCCGCGCGCCGCCCGAAGCGGAGACGACGACGAGCGGGATGCGCTCGGCGAGCGCGGCCTCCGCGGCACGCGTCACCTTCTCGCCGACGACGGACCCCATCGACCCGCCCATGAACCCGAAGTCGAGGGCGCAGATCGAGACGCGCGTCCCGCCGAGCGCGCCGACGCCCCACACGGCCGCGTCCTTCAGGCCGGTCGCGCTCTGCGCGTCCGCGACCCGGTCCGGGTATGCCTTCCGGTCGACGAACCCCAGCGGATCGACCGAGACGAGCCCTGGGTCGCGCTCCACGAAGCTGCCGGGGTCGAGGAGCTGCGCGAGGCGCGCCCGGGCCGTGATGCGGAAGTGGTGGCCGCACGAGGCGCAGACGCGGAGGCTCTTCTCGAGCTGCTTGTTGAAGAGCATCTCCTGGCAGTCGGGGCACTGCGTCCAGAGGTCGACCGGGTAGGGCTCGCGACGAGAGCGGAACGACGGCAGCTTGAGCGGCATCAGGCGACCCTCCTCCGCGGGCGGCCGCGGCGCCATGCGAGGACGGCGGCAGCGCCGATGGAGAGGGCGGCGGAGGCGATGGCCGCCGAGACGATCCCCGCGAGCGGGGCGCCGGGGCGCATCGCGGGGACCACGGCCGCCGCGGCGGCGGGGAACGCGACGATCGTGCCCGCGGCGGCGTCCTCCGCGGAGAGGCGGCCGCGAGCGGCGGCGGCGAGCCGCGCCGCGACGCGCTCCTCGAAGCGGAACGACGGGTGGGGGCGCCACGCCGTCGCATGGAGCAGGCGCGCCGCCTCCGCGATCTCCGGGTCGACCTCGATGGTCGCCGCAGGCCGCTCCTCGGCGGTCGGCTGCGACGCGCGGCGGCCGGGCTCCGCTCCGGCCCCGGTCCCGCCCGTGCCGGCGATGAGCGCCTCCACGTACGCGTCCGTGCGCAGCGCATCCACGCGGAGGAGGTCGATCCGCAGAGCCTCGCCGATGGCGCCTCTCACGGCGTGCCGCCGTCGCGGCGCCCCGACTCGTCACGCCGGAGGTCGGCGGCGACGGCCCGAAGGGCGCGATGCAGGAGGACGCGGACGGCACCCTCGCTCCGGTCCAGGACCTCGCCGATCTCCGCGGCGCTCATCTCCTCGACGAAGCGCAGGACCACGGCGCGGCGGCGGTCGTCGGGCAGGCGGTCCACGGCGGACCAGGCCGTCCGAGCCTCGTCGCGCAGCTCGGCGTCGTACGCGACGTCGAGCGGGTCGGCGATCCCGGCGGCGAGCTCCAGGGGCGCGGTCGGGCGCCGCCGGCTCGTCCTGCGCTGGCCCGCGACGACGTTGCGAGCGATGCGGAACAGCCATGGGCGGAAGGACGACGCGTCGGCCGGGTCGGGCACGGCGTCGTCGACCGAGGCGGTCCCGCCGCGCGGTCGGGCGGCCGCGCCGCGTGTCGCGCCGCCCGCGTCCGGGCGGCCGGCGTGCGGCACCGCGCCGCGCTCCTCGAAGCGCGGCAGCCCGGCGAGCGCGAGCATGAACGTCCGCTCCGTCACGTCCTCCGCCTCGTGGTGGTCCCGCAGCTCGTACAGCGCGAACGCGTACACCTGCGCGACGTACTTCCTGTAGAGGGCCTCGAACCTCGCCGGGTCCGACCGCGCCTCTTCGACGAGCCGCCGGTCGGCGTCGAGCCGGACGACCCCGTCGGGGGATCTCCGCTCGCCCACCCGTCCAAGGATTCCGAACGCCGGTCGCGCCATCGCGTTACACCCGCGCCACGAGCCGGGAGATCTCCCCCGCGTGGACCTGCCGCTCCCCCTCGGCAGCGGCGGCATCCTCCACGACCAGCGCGCCGGACAGGGGATCGACGCCGATCGCGACCGCCTCCTCGGCATCGGCCGGATCCGTCCCGCGCACGATCCCCACGCGCATCCGCCGGACGAGCTGCCGGGCGGTCCAGTCGGCAACGTCGAAACGGCCGGCTCGAAGCGCCTCGATGCGCGGCTCCAGCCGGTCGAGGAACGCGCCGAGGAGCGCCGACGCGTCGATCGGCCGTCCGCCGCTCGCCACCTCGAGGCTCGTCATCGTCGCGGCCAGGTGGGCGGGGAAGTCGGCCGCGCGCCAGCCCGCGTTCACGCCGATCCCGACGATCATCCGCGGGTCCGCCGACCCGATCCCGGTCGCCTCGCCCAGGACGCCGCCCAGCTTGCGGACGGCAGGGGCGCCATCGCCCGCGCCCACGCCCGGGCCTGCCGCGACCTCCGCCTCGTCGCCACCGCTCCCGACGATCACGAGATCGTTCGGCCACTTCAGGAGCACGGCCCGGTCCGGCAGGCCGGCCACCTCCTCGGCGGCATCGGCCATCGCCAGGCTCACGACCGCGGCGATCCGCCACGCGCGGTCGGGCTCGACCCACGCGGGCCGGAAGCCCGCCGACACGAGGAGCGCGGCGCCGGGTGGCGCGACCCAGGTCCGCCCCATCCGCCCGCGGCCGGCGGTCTGGACGTCCGCCGAGGCGATGCACACCTCGTCGAAACCCGCGTCGAGCCAGCCCGCCACGACGTCGTTCGTGGACGGGACGCTGGCGACGCGCTCGATGCGCGAGATGAACGGCGCGGTCGTCACGCGATGACGGCCTCCCTCCGGCCGGCGCGACGCCGGCCCTGCGAGCGTGCTCGGATCAGGCCCCGACGGTGGCGTCGACCGGGTCGGGCGTGGCGAGCTCGAACGCGTCGTGGAGCGCCCGGACCGCCGTCTCGACGTCGTCCTCCGCGACGATCGCGGTGATGCGCACCTCGGACGTCGAGATCATCTCGATGTTCACGCCCGCATCCGCGAGCGCGCCGAACATCCGGGCGGCGTACCCGGGGGCATTGTGGATGCCGGCGCCGACGATCGACACCTTCGCCACGGACGAGTCGAGCGTGATCTCGCGGAAGCCGAGCTCCCGGATGACGGGCTCGAGGATCCGCTTGGCCTTGGCGAGATCCACCTTGGGGACCGTGAACGACAGGTCCGTGGCGCCGCCGTGGCCCACGTTCTGGACGATCATGTCCACGTTGATGCTCGCGTCCGCCAGCGGCTGGAAGACCGCGTGCGCGACGCCCGGCTTGTCCGGGACCTCGACGAGCGTGACCTTCGCGACGTTGCGGTCGTGGGCGAGGCCGCGCACCTTGTTGCGCTGCTCCACGAAGGGATCCTCCTTGATGAGCGTCCCGGGGGCATCGTCGAAGCTGCTCAGGACCTCGATGACCACGCCGTTGACCCAGCCGAGCTCGACGGCGCGGACGTTCATGACCTGCGCGCCCTGGAAGGCGAGCTCGAGCATCTCCTCGTAGCCGATGACCGGGAGCTGGCGCGCGTCCGGCACGAGGCGCGGATCGGCGGTGTAGATGCCCTTCACGTCGGTGTAGATCCGGCAGCGGTCCGCGCCGAGTCGGGCGGCGAGTGCGACCGCGGTCGTGTCGGACCCGCCGCGGCCGAGGGTCGTGAGCTCGGCGACGTCGGCGGACGTCTCGGACGGGATCGCGCCGGAGGGGGTGGCGCCGTCCGCGCCGGCCGCCATGCCGGGTGTCGTGGACCGGGCGATGCCCTGGAACCCGGCGACGATGACGACGCGACCGGCCGCGATCTCCGCGCGGACGCGGCGCGGGTCGATGTCCGCGATCCGGGCCTTCCCGTAGCGGCCGTCCGTGCTGATGCCCGCCTGCGCGCCGGTCAGGCTGATGGCGTCCACGCCGAGCGCGTGGAGGGCCATGGAGACGAGCGTCGCGCTCTGGTGCTCGCCGGTGCCGAGGAGCATGTCGAGCTCGCGCGGGTCGGGGTCGTCCGTGATGGCGGCAGCGAGCGCGAGGAGCTCGTCCGTGGTGTCCCCCATCGCGGAGACGACGACGACGATGTCCGCTCCGGCCGCGCGCTCGCGGGCGATCCGCTGGGCGACGCGCCGGATGCGCTCCGCGTCGGCGACGGACGAGCCGCCGAACTTCATGACGACGAGGGGTTGCGATGGCTTCTCGGGCATGGCCGGCATTCTAAACGTCGAAGCCGGACGTCAGCGGCCGCGGCCGCCCTGGGGGGCGCGTCGGGTCGCCCTTCGAGCGTGACGGGGCCCGGCGATGGGAACGCCGGCAGGCGGCCGGCGGCGGCTGGCGATGCATGCGATCGACCGGCCCGACATCCCGCGAAACGGCGCATGACGAGGACGAGGACGACGTCGCCGCGGCCGTCGTCCTCGCCGCGGCCGTCGGGTCGGGCGCGCGCCCGTCCGGGCCGGCCGGCCGGGTCGAGTGGGCCGACGTCGCCGCGCGAACAGGTCGGCGCTCCGGCGTACCATCGCGCCTTCACCGCCCGCCCGGAGAACCCCGCCGATGTGCTTCGACACCGACAGCCGCCCCCCGATCGCCCCGATCGCCGGGGGCGCCCTCGATGCGGAGGTCGTGCGACCGGTGTCCGCCGACGGTGCGACGTTCCGTGCCTGCGTGGCACGCGCCGCGCGGCCGAGCGGCGCCGGGATGATCGTCCTCCCGGACGTCCGTGGCCTGCACCGCTACTACGAGGAGCTGACGCTCCGGTTCGCCGAAGCGGGGATCGACGCGATCGGGGTCGACTACTTCGGCCGGACCGCGCCCGACGACGACCGCGGCGACGACTTCCCGTACATGGACCACGTCGGACGGACGGCATACGCGACGCTGTCGGCGGACGTGGCCGCTGCCGCGGATGCGCTCCGCCGGCTCGACGGTGGCCGCGTGGAGCGCCTGTTCTCCGTGGGCTTCTGCTTCGGCGGCCGGCTCGCGTATGACTCCGCGACGATGGGCCTGGGGCTCGACGGGGTGATCGGTTTCTACGGGTGGCCCACGGGACGGCCGCGCAACGACGTCCCGGTCCCGGTCGACGTCGTGGACCGGATCGAGGGACGGGTCCTCGGGATCTTCGGCGGCGCCGACGAGGGGATCGGGCCGGAAGCGGTCGCGGAGTGGCAGGCCGCGCTCGCCGGTGCAGGCGTCCGCCACGAGACCATCACGTACCCGGGCGCGCCGCACTCCTTCTTCGACCGCAAGCAGGCCCACTTCGCGGACGCCTCCGCCGACGCCTGGTCGCGGGTCCTGCGGTTCGTCGCGGCAGCCTGACGCGCGACTCGCCGCGGTCCCGGGTCAGGCCTGCTCCACCACCCGCGCCCCCGCGGCCCGCGGGACGGCGAGGCACGTGCGGCCCGCGAGCCCCTCGGCCGCCCCTCGCTCGGCGAGCGCGGCGGCGACCCGCGCCGCGACCGCGGCGTCGTCGACGAAGGCGATGATCGTGCTCCCCGCGCCGGACATGCACGCGCCGAGCGCGCCCGCGCCGCGGGCTGCGGCGACGAGGCCGGGCAGCTGCGGATAGGCGGACGCCCGGTACGGCTCGTGGATGCGGTCCACGGTGAGGGCGCGCAGGAGGTCGCAGCGGCCGCTGGCGAGCCCCGCCACGCCCAGGCCGACCGCCGCGATGTTGTGCACCGCGTCCGCGTGCGGGACCACGTCCGGGAGGGCAGCGCGCATCGCGGCCGTCGCGAGCGGCAGGTCGGGGATGAACAGGACGGCACGGAGCTGCGCGGGGACGTCGAACCGGATCGCCTCGAGCGCCACGGTCCCGTCGGAGCCGGGAACGGACCCCGCGACGGTGAAACCGCCGAGGAGCGCCGGGGCGGCGTTGTCCGGGTGCCCCTCGATGCCCACGGCGATCTCGAGCATCCGGCGCCGGGAGAGCGACCCGCCGGTCAGCGCGTCCGCAGCGACCACTCCCGCGACCGTCGCCGCGGCGGAGGATCCCAGCCCGCGCGAGAGCGGGATGCTGTTCGTCATGCGGATCCGCCAGCCGAGCGCGGAGGGATCGCCGTCCCACGCCGCCGCGAGGGCGGCATCGAGCCCCCGCACGAGCCGGTTCGACCGGTCGGCCGGGAGCTCGCCCGCACCCTCGCCCTCGACCGCCAGCTCGATCGCGGCGTCCGGCCTCGCGACGACCTCCACCGCGACGCGGTCCACCAGGTCCAGCGCCATCCCGACGCAGTCGTAGCCGGCGCCGAGGTTCGCGGCCGTGGCCGGGACCTCGACGACGACGCGGCGGCCGTCGAGCTCCGCGAGCCAGCCGAGGCGGCTCATCGGGCGCCTCCGGCCGGACCCGGGGACGCGTGTCGCTGCGACCCGACGGGCGTGCTCACCAGCCGAGTGCGGCCATGACGGCGTCCGTCGTGGGGCCCGCCTCGATGATCCCGGGGACGTTCGCGGCCGCGGTGTCCGGGTCCTTGAGACCGTGCCCGGTGAGCACGCACACGACGGTGGCGCCCCGGTCGAGCCGGCCTTCGCGGACGAGCTTCCGCACCCCGGCCACGCTCGCCGCCGAGGAAGGCTCGCAGAAGATCCCCTCGAGCCGCACCACGTCCCGGTACGCGGCGAGGATCTCCTCGTCGGTCACCGCCTCGATGAGACCACCGGACTCGTCGCGCGCCGCGACCGCCCGGTCCCACGACGCGGGGTTCCCGATCCGGATCGCGGTCGCGACCGTCTCCGGGTGCTCGACCGGGTGGCCGAGGACGATCGGGGCGGCGCCAGCGGCCTGGAAGCCCATCATCCGCGGCAGCGAGGCGCTCCGGCCGGCATCGCGGTACGCGCGGAAGCCGGCCCAGTAGGCGGTGATGTTGCCGGCGTTGCCGACCGGGATCGCGAGGACGTCCGGTGCGCGACCCAGGTCGTCCACGACCTCGAAGGCGGCGGTCTTCTGGCCCTCGATCCGGTACGGGTTGACCGAGTTGACGAGCGTGACGGGGTGGCGCTCCTGCTCGGCGAGCTCGCGGACGACCCGCAGCGCCTCGTCGAAGTTCCCCTCCACCGCGACCACGCGCGCGCCGGCCACGAGCGCCTGCAGCAGCTTGCCCAGCGCGATCTTCCCTGCGGGCAGGAGGACGACGACCTCGAGGCCGGCGGCGGCGCCGTATGCCGCCGCGGAGGCCGACGTATTGCCCGTGGAGGCGCAGACGATCGACCGCGCCCCCTCCTCGAGCGCCTTGGCGACGGCCACCACCATCCCGCGGTCCTTGAACGAGCCCGTGGGGTTCATCCCCTCGAACTTGAGATGGAGATCATCGAGGCCGATCTCCTCGGCGAGGCGGCACGTGCGGACGAGCGGCGTCGCGCCCTCGCCGAGCGAGATCCGCGGTGTCCGCTCGGTCAGCGGCAGGAACGGTGCGTACCTGTCGAGCAGGCGGGGCCGGCCGGGCCCGGCCCAGCTCACGCGAGGCCCTCGACCGGGTAGAGGGCCGGGTCCGCGTCGGCGGGCACGAGGGACGCGAGCTCCGCGCGGAAGGCGTGGGCCGAGAGAGGCTCGCGGGAGACGATCGCCGACCCGCCGGGGACCACCGCGAGCCACCGGCGCTCGGCGTCGAGCCAGGCCGCATCCGCCGCTGCCGGGTCCGAACGGACCGCCTCGGCCTCGGGGAGGCCCGCCCACGTGCTGCCCGCGCCGCGGGCGACCGCCATGAGATCGCCGAGGACGGCGGAGCTGGTGGCGTCGCCGCCGGCCCCGGGCCCGGCGAACGCGACCGTGCCGACAGGGGCGCCGTCCACCTCGACGCGGTTGAGGACGCCGCGGGTCCGACCGAGCGGCGAGTCGATCGGGACGGCCGTGGGGACGACCGCCGCCGCGATCCGGCCGTCGCCGAGCGGCGATGCCGAGGCGACGAGGCGGAGGACCAGGCCGTGCTCGGCCGCGCCGGCGACGTCCGAGCCCGTGACCCCCGTGATCCCGGGCCGGCCGGGCCCGTGGAGGCGCGGCGCGGCGCGGACGACGGCCTGGGGCGCGAGCCACCCGCCGAATGCGAGGCGGGCGAGGATGACGATCTTGCTCGCGGCGTCCCCGCCCTCGACGTCCGCCGTGGGGTCGGCCTCCGCGTAGCCCGCCGCCTGCGCGTCCCGCAGGACGTCGGCGTAGTCGCGGCCTTCCTCCGCCATCGCGGTGAGGATGAAGTTCGTCGTCCCGTTGACGATGCCGCGGACCGCCGAGACACGGTTCGCCGCGAGGTCGGCGGCGAGGGGGCCGAGGACTGGGATCCCCCCGCCCACGGCTGCCTCGAAGCGCAGCGGCGCGCCGCTCCGGCGTGCGAGCGCCTCCAGCTCCGGCCCGTGCGCCGCGAGGAGCGCCTTGTTCGCCGTCACGACGGGCTTCCCCGCCTCCAGGGCGGAGCGGACGAGCGTCCGCGCCGGCTCCTGGCCGCCGATGAGCTCCACGACGATGTCCACGTCCGGCGCCGTCGCGAGGTGCGCCGCGGCGTCGGTGAGCAGCGCGTCGGGCACGCCGAGCCGGCGGGCCCGATCCGGGTCGACGGTCGCGACCCCGGCCAGCTCGAGGCGGGGCCCGCGGGCGACCGCGAGGCGCTCGCCGCGTTCCAGGAAGCCGCGGACCACCGCGGAGCCGACGGTGCCGGCGCCGAGGACGGCGACGCGGAGGACGGAGCGGGCGGCGGCGCCGGCGAGCGCAGCTGCGGGGTCGAACGGGGGCGTCATGGTCCCGCATGGTAGCCGAGCGGCACGTGCGGGGGCCGGGCGGGCCGACCGGCCGACGGGCCCCGGGGATCGCCGGCCGGCGTTCCCCGGCGACGCCCGCGCGCCTCGGCCGCGGTCGCCCGGGGCCGTCCCGGCGACCGGGCCTCCGGTAGACTCCGCTGACCATGACCACCGAGACCCCGCCCTCCCCTGCCGCCGGCTCGACGCTGCCCGCGGCGCCGCGCATCTTCAGCGGGATCCAGCCGTCCGGCGCGCCGCACATCGGCAACGACCTCGGCGCGATCCGCAACTACGTGGCGCTGCAGGACCGGTACGAGGCGATCTACTGCATCGTCGACTACCACGCGCTCACCAGCACGCACGACCCGGAGATGCTCCGCCAGCGGACGCGCGAGATGTCGGCCGCGCTGCTGGCGCTCGGGCTGGACCCGGAGCGCTGCACGCTCTTCGTCCAGTCGCACCGGCCGGAGGTCACCGAGCTCGCCTGGCTGTTCACGACGGTCACCCCGGTCGCCTGGCTGCAGCGGACCCCGACGTACAAGGAGAAGCGCCAGAACCAGCCGGAGGACGTGAACCACGGGCTGCTCACGTACCCGGTGCTCCAGGCCGCGGACATCGTGCTGTACAAGGCGTCGCTCGTCCCCGTCGGCAAGGACCAGGCCGCACACCTCGAGCTCACGCGCGAGATCGTCCGGGCGTTCAACGGGCGCTACGGCGAGACGTTCCCGGAGCCACAGGCCGTCCACACGGAGGCGCCCGTCGTGCTCGGCACGGACGGCGCACGCAAGATGAGCAAGTCGCTCGGGAACACGATCGAGATCTTCGCGGAGCCCGAGACGATCCGGCGCCAGGTCATGAGCATGGTGACGGACACGCAGCGGATCCTCCGGAGCGACCAGGGCCGGCCCGAGGTCTGCAACGTCTGCCGCCTCCACCGCTTCTTCGGCGACGACTACGAGGAGATCTGGGACGGCGAGCGCACCGCGCGGACGGGCTGCGTGGACACGAAGAAGCTGCTCGCGGAGCGGATCATCGCCCGCTACGCAGAGCCGCGGGAGCGCTACCTGGAGCTGATGGCGGACCCGACACGCGTGGAGCGGGTGCTGGCCGAGGGGGCCGAGCGGATCCGCCCGATCGCGCGCGCGACGATGGACGAGGTCCACGCCCGGATGGGCCTGCGCTGACGCTCGGGGACCGGGTGCGGGGGCGGGTACGATGACCCTGACGCCGGCGACGACCGGCGGTGGGAGGAGGCGCAGGGGATGAGCGAGGAACGCGCCACCCCAGCCGACGGCGGGGTGATGGCCCGCCACCCCCGCCTGATCTACACGATCCTCATCCTCGCGGTCACGGCGCTCGCCCTCTACGTCTCGACGTACGCCGCCGCCTTCTTCTTCGGCTTCGGCGACATCATCCTCGTCTTCTTCCTCGCCTGGCTCATCGCGTTCATGGTGACGCCCCTCGCGAACCTCCTCGCGCGGTACGTGCCGCTCGTGAACAGGGCCATCGCGGTCGTCGTCGTGTACGTCGTCCTCATCGCGGTCGTGGCGGTCGTCGTCGTCTACCTCGCCGCGGTCCTCGCCTCGTCGGTCTCGTCATTCCTCGAGAACCTGCCCGAGTACCAGCAGGACCTGCCGACCATCCTCGCGCCGCTCCAGGAGCGGCTCGCGTCGGTCGGCCTCAACGTGGACCTCGTCGCGCTCGCCAACGGCGTCGTGGACTGGTTCCGCCAGAACGCCACGGAGATCCTCAACGTCATCCAGTCGGTCGCCGTCGCGAGCATCGGGATCGCGGGCAACGCGATCATCGTGTTCTTCCTGTCGATCTACATCGCGGTGGATCGCGACCGGATCGTCTCCTTCCTCTACCGCCTCGTGCCGCCACGGTTCGGCGACGAGGCGCGGCTCTTCCAGGTGAGCGTCGGGAAGTCCTTCGGCGGCTTCATCCGGAGCCAGGTGACGCAGGGCGTCATCTTCGCGGCCCTCGCCGCGGCCACGAGCCTGCTGCTCGGCCTCCAGTTCACGGCCCTGACGGCGAGCCTGTCGGGCCTCCTCCAGGCGATCCCGTTCTTCGGACCCTTCATCTCGTGGGCGCCGCCGGTCATCGTGGCCGTGTTCACCAAGCCCGAGGCGATCCTCCCGGCGCTCCTCATCATGGGGGTGGGCTGGTTCCTCACCATGAACGTGATCCAGCCGCGACTGATGGCGGGAGCGCTCTCGATCCACCCGATCGTGGTCCTGGGATCGGTGATCGTCGGGAGCAAGGTCGCAGGGATCGCGGGCGCCGTGTTCGCGATCCCGATCGCCGCGGTGGCGAGCGCCTTCTTCTTCTACTACCTGCAGCGGACGGAGCGCGGTCGGAGCGTCAGCGAGCGCGCCGCGGCGCGCGTCTCGGCGCGCGAGGGCCGCCGCGTCCGCGCTCCGCG
>JALOOH010000115.1 GCA_025454515.1 Chloroflexota bacterium | reverse complement strand
GACGCGGAGCGCGAGCGGCAGGGCGAACCGGCCCGCGCCGGCGCCGATGTCCAGCCACCGATCGTCCGGCAGGGCGAGCTCGCCGAGGGCGTCGAGGACTGCGTCGTCCGAGCGGCGCGGGTCGGCGACGAAGATCCCGGCCACCGGACCGTAGAAGTCCTCGGGCTCGGGCGACTCCCGGACGCGCGCCGACTGCTCGTCGTTGGCGCGCACACGCGCGACCCAGACCGCCTCCGCTCGCCGGAGCGGGCCGCGTGTCGCCACCGGCAACCGGTCCCCGTCGCCGACCGCCCCGGCCCCCAGGGCCGCGAGGTCGGCGGGCGTGTCCACGTCGAGGGCGGCCTCGGGTGCATCCACGGTCCGCACGAGGTCGGGTCGTGCCCGCAGGAGCGGCCCGAACCCGCGATCGCCGTGCAGGTCGTCGGCGAGCCGCCACGCGCTCCGGTGCACGAGCACCGGGTTCGGCGGGCCCTCGCCCGGGCGCGCCGCGACGGCGAACGGCCGCGCGTCGTCCACGCCGGCCCCGAGCAGGCGGGCGATCGTCGCGGGCGCGACGCGGGGCTGGTCGGCGAGGAGGATGAGCGCCGCCTCCGCGTCCGGCACCGTGGCAGCCGCGGCCTCCAGCCCGCGGCGCACCGACGACGCGAGGCCGGTCTGCCACTCCGGGTTCCGGACCGCGACGACGCCGGGCGAGGCGTCCCACGGGGCCCGCTCCCGCCGCGTCGCGACGGTCGCGGCGTCGCTGGTCCCCGGCAGCGTGCCGTCGGCGACGAGCGCCGTCTCGACGACGGCCGCGTCCGCGCCGAGGACGAGGACGAGCGATCCGACGCCGCACGCGAGCGCGGCGGTCGCCGCGTGCGCGGCGAGCGGCCGGCCGTCGAGCTGCGCGACGAGCTTCCCGCCGCCGAACCGGGTGCCGGCTCCGGCCGCGAGCTCCACCGCGACGACGCGGCGTGCCTCCGTCACGGGACGCCCCCGGGCGTCCCTGCGCCCGGCACCGCCGCCTCGCGGCCGACGGCCGTCCCGCGTGCCTCCGTCGCGAGCGCGTGGAGCGGGCGGCCGGAGCCGCCGTGCCGCTCGGCGACGACCTCGGCCATGATCGAGAGGGCGGTCTCCTCCGGCGACCGGCCGCCGAGGTCGAGGCCGATGGGGCCCGCGACGCGGTCGAGATCCGAAGGTGGCACCCCCGCGGACTCGAGGCGCGCCCGACGCGCGGCCTGCGTCCTCCGGCTGCCGACCGCGCCGACGTACCGGCAGCCGCGGGCGAGCCCGAGGACGATCGCGGGCTCGTCGAACTTGGGGTCGTGCGTGAGGACCGCGAGCGCGTCGTCGGGCCCCAGCCCGATCGCGTCCGCCGCGTCGTCCGGCCAGGCGAGCTCGAGCCGATCCGCGTCCGGGAAGCGCTCCCGCGTGAGGAACGCCGCCCGGCCGTCCACGACGACCGTCGCGTAGCCGAGTGTCCGGGCGATCGCCACGAGCGGGATCGCGACCTGGACCGCGCCGACGACGACGAGCCGCGGCCGCGGCTCGAACGCCTCGACGAACACCTGGCGCTGCTCCCCTCCGACCGCGACGATCGCGACCGTGCTGCGGCCCTCCGCGAGCGCCGCCGCCGCGACCCGCGCGACGGCCGCGTCGGCCGCGGCGTCGCCGAGCCCGCCCGCGAGAAGGGTCCCCGTCGGATCGACGACGAGGGCGGGTCCCGGCGGCGCCCCGTCGCCGGTCCGGTGCGGCGCGAGCAGCTCCGGGGGGGCGTCGGGCGGCAGGAGGATCGCGACCGCCTGCCCGGCGCCCGACGCGGCCGCCGCGAGGATCTCCGGTCGGAGCGCGGGCTCGATGAGCACGTCGATCGTCCCGCCGCAGGCGAGGCCGACATCCCACGCCTCGGCGTCCGAGATGCCGTACCGGATCACCCGGGCCATGCCGTCGCGGCGCGCCCGTGCGACCTCCTCGGCGGCCGCTCCCTCGACGCACCCGCCGGAGACCGAGCCGAGGACGCGGCCGTCGTCCGCCACGACGAGGTTCGCGCCCTCGGGCCGCGGGGCGGAGCCGAACGTGCGGACGACGACGGCACGCCCCGCGCCCACGCCCGCGTCGCTCCAGGCACGGACGCCATCGATCAGCTCGCGCATCGTGCCCGTCCTTCCCCCGCGCGCGGCCGCACCGCGTCTCCCGCCGGCCGGACCCTCGTGGTCATGCGATCCTCCTCGCCGCGTCCGGCTCCGTCGCGTCGGCGCCGAGCGCGACCGCCGATCCGTCGCGCCAGGCCGGCGGAGCGACCGGACGGCGCCCGGCCGGGCCGCGGTCGGCCGCGACGTGGACCCGCGGTCTGCCGCGACGCTCCGGCCGGCCCGCCCTGTCCCCCGGCAGGCCGGCGAGGACCTGGCCGAGGCGCTCGAGGCTCGTGACGTCCTCCATCGGCAGCAGATCATCGATCGACGGGTACGCCGCGGCCATCCCGGCGGCGAGAGGGCGGTACGCCGTCCCGGCCGCCGCGAGCGGGTCGAGCCAGATGAGTCGATGACAGCCGCGCTGGAGCCGGGCGGCCTCGGTGCGCACCAGCGTCGGGTCGCCGCGGTCCCAGCCGTCGGAGACGACCACGACGACCCCGCTGGTCCGGAGCGCCCGCCGAGCCCATCGCAGGTTGAACGTGCGGAGCGATTCGCCGATCCGTGTCCCGCCGGACCAGTCCGTGACCGCGCCGGAGACGCGGGCGAGGGCGCGGTCCGGGTCGCGCCCCCGGAGCTCCCGCGTGACGCGCGTGAGGTGCGTGCCGAACACGAACGCCTCCGCCCGCACGCCGGGCGACCGGAAGAGGGCGTGCACGAACCGGAGGAGAAGACGGCTGTGTCGTTCCATCGACCCCGAGACGTCGCAGATGACGACGATCGATCGCGGGCGGCGGCGGGGACGGCGCCAGACCCAGTCCACGAGGTCCCCGCCGGACGCGAGGTTGCGTCTGAGCATCGCCCGCGGCGCCAGCCTGGTGCCGTGCGGGTGCAGCTCGTGGCGGCGGGTGCGGCGCGTCTCGAGGCGCGGGCGCAGGAGGTCGATGAGCCGCTCGGCCTCGCGGAGCTCCCCCGCCGTCATCCGGTCGAACTCCCGGTGCCGAAGCGCCTCCTCGTCGGTCCAGGCGCGCGGGGTGACGACGGCTGCCTCGCCGGTCGCCGCCTCCTCGTCGCCGGCGGGCTCGGCGCGCCGAGGCGCCCCGGCCGGACGCGCGCCGGGCGCCTCGGGACGCGCCTCGACGCTCGCGCGCTCGCGATCGCGCGCGTCCGGCGGGCGCGACGCGGTCGACTCGTCCATCGGGGGCTCCACGCGCAGCTCGTGGCGGCGCCAGAAGAGGTCGAAGACCTCGTCGTACACGCGCAGGTCGTCCCGCCGCCGAACGAAGATCGCGGAGCCCGCCGCGTGGACCTGCGTCCGGTCGCCGATGTCGACGATCGTCAGGGCGCGGACGAAGTCCACCACCCCGCCCAGGTCCGTGGGGATCCCGCGACCCCGGAGCGCCCATGCGAAGAGCAGCGCGTTCGCGACGAACGTCCCGCCCGAGACCGGCCGATCCATGCCCGCCCGGTCCATCAGGGCCCGGAGCGGTCGAGGATCGCGGCCGCGGTGGCCCCCCGGACGGCCCGCACGTCCTCCTCGTACTTGAGGAGGACACCGAGCGTCTCGTCAACCAGGTCCGGTGCCAGCTCGCGCGCCCCGAGCGCGAGGAGGGCCGCCGCCCAGTCGAGCGTCTCCGCCACGCCGGGGACCTTCGTCAGGTCGGCGGCCCGGAGGCCCTGGACGAAGGCGACGATCGCGGTCGCCAGGCGGTCGGGGACATCCGGCACGCGGGTGAGGACGATCTCGCGCTCCCGCTCGAGGGACGGGTAGTCGATCCAGTGGTACAGACACCGCCGCTTGAGTGCGTCGTGGACCTCCCGCGTCCGGTTGGACGTCACGACCACGCGGGGCGGGACCTCGGCACGGATCGTCCCGATCTCCGGGATCGTCACCTGGAAGTCCGACAGGATCTCGAGGAGGTACGCCTCGAACTCCTCGTCGGCGCGGTCCACCTCGTCGATGAGGAGCACCGGCGCCACGCCCTCCCGGCTCTCGAGCGCCCGGAGGAGCGGTCGCCGCAGGAGGAACTCGGGGCCGAAGATGTCGTGAGCGGTCGCCCGGGCGATCTCGCCGCGGGCCTCGAGGAGGCGGATCTCGAGCATCTGGCGCGGGTAGTTCCACTCGTAGACCGCGCTGTTGACGTCGAGCCCCTCGTAGCACTGGAGCCGGATCAGCTCCGCGTCGAGCACGGCCGCGAGCGCCTTCGCGAGCTCCGTCTTGCCGACGCCCGCCTCGCCCTCCAGAAGGAGGGGCCGTCCGAGCTCGAGCGAGAGGAAGGCCGTCGTTGCGAGCGCGCGATCGGCGATGTACCCCTGCGTCCGCAGCCCGTCCGCGAGGGCCTCGATCGACGATGCCGCGGGCCGGCCGGCCGCGGGGGCGCGCCCGCCGCTCTCGACCGCCGTCCCGATCCCCACGTCCATGGTCCCTCGCTGCATCGTCGAGCCGGGCCGGCCGTCGCGCCGCCCGACCGGGAGCCGGAATCTACACCCCGGGGCGTCGCGGCAGCCGCGGATCGGGCGACCACGCGCCGAGGGCGGCCGAGCGCATGTCCAGCGCGCGGGGGTCCAGCGTCGCCCGGATCTCGTCGGCCGGAAGCGCGGCGATCCGCGCACCATCGCCGAGCGCGCCGATCTTCGCGATCGCCGCGTCGCGTGCCAGCCCCCCGAGGCTCCCCGTCGTGGCGAGGCCGACGCGCGCGAGCCCGCGCCCGCGCGTGCTCGCCGCGTAGTGCGCCGCCCACACGAGGACCTCGGGCGCGTCCCCGGTCGTCGCGACGGCGTCCACCACGCCGCAGACGACGCCGCGCTCGCGGGGCAGCGCCGCGACGATCCGCCAGTCGGTCGGGCCCGCGATCAGGTCGAAGAGGTAGGACGCGTAGCCGAAGCCGGTCAGGACCTCCGCGCCGATCCACGCGTGCTCGCCGCCCGTGAGGACGAGCATGAGGTGGACGGCTGCCGCGCCGTCACCACTCGCCGTCGCGGCCCACCGGTGCGCCTCGGCGAACACCGCGCGCCCGGCCTCGCCGTCGGCGGGAGCCAGGGCGTCGGGCTCGTCCACGCGCACGAGCGGGCAGCCGGCGGCGCCGAGCGCCCGCGCCTCGCGGCCCACCGCGTCGGCGAGCGCGCGCACGAGTGCCGCATCGGGAGGCACCTCCGCTCCGCCGCCCGATCCGGACGTGACGCCCGATCCGGACGCGGCGCGACGGCCCGCGCGGCGCGCCAGCGAGTACGGCCCCGGGAGCGCGGCCGCGACGGCGACGGCGGGCGACGGGGACGCCGCCACGGCCGCGGCCCATCGGTCGACGCTGCCGATCCCTCGCCCGCTGACGAGGTCGTCCGCCAGACCTGCAGCCGCGCCCGGGTCGGGGATCGTCTCGAGCCCGTCGGTCACCACCTCGAGCCCCGCGGCGACCTGGGCCGCGATCACCTCGTCCGGGCCTCCCCCGGCCCACGCGGCCCCGCCGAGCATCGCGAACATCGCGCCCTCCCTCGACCGGCGCGTCGCGCCGTCCGCGGCCGCCTTACGTCCCGCTTGCACGGGGCGTCGGGCCGGCTCACGTCCAAGGGTATCCTCGACGGCGTGAAGACCGTGCTGGTCGTCGACGACGAGCGGAACATCGTCGACCTCGTCCGCCTGTACCTCGAGAAGGAGGGGATGCGCGTCGTGGCCGCCGGCGACGGGCGGCAGGCGCTCGATGCGCACGCCCGGCACGCGCCGGACCTCGTGGTGCTCGACGTCATGCTCCCCGGCATCGACGGCTTCGAGGTGTGCCGCGAGATCCGGCGCCGCGGGACCACGCCCATCCTCATGCTCACGGCCCGGAGCGACGACGTGGACGCGACGGTGGGGCTGGAGCTCGGCGCGGACGACTACGTGACGAAGCCGTTCAACCCGCGACTCCTGGTGGCGCGGGTGCGGGCGATCCTCCGGCGCTCCGATGCGACGGCCTCCGGGGACGCGGTGGTCGGCGTCGGGTCGCTGCGGATCGACCCGCGACGGCGGCTCGCCGAGGTGGACGGTCGCGACCTCTCGCTCCGCCCGCGCGAGTTCGACCTGCTGCTCGCGCTGGCCCGGGATCCCGGCATCGTCCACACGCGCGAGGCACTGCTCGAGAACGTGTGGGGAACGGACTTCCCCGGCGAGACGCGCACCGTGGACGTCCACATCGCGGAGCTGCGCAAGAAGCTCGGCCACGACGGCCCGCGCCTCGAGACCATGCGGGGGATCGGGTACCGCCTCGTGCCGCCGCCGCGCGACGACGGCGGGCCGGACGGGACCGCGGCGGGGCGCGCGCACGACGCCACTCCGCGGGCGCCGGAGAGCTGAGGCGGATGGCGCGCTCGCTCGCCGCGCGGATCGCGGTCGCGTTCGCGGCGCTCTCGCTCGCCGTCCTCGTCGGGACGGGCGGTGCCCTGTTCGTCGCGCTGCGCTCCCTGCACACCGAGGCGCAGGACGCGCGGCTGACCGACCTGGCGGACGGGCTCGCCGGCACGACCCGACAGATGCTCGCCGAGGGCGCCCGGGCACGGGAGGTCCTCGAGGCCCTGCGCTCCGCGGTGCCGGAGGGGGTCGCCGTCACGTTCCGGACCACCGAGGGACGCCTCGTCCGCCTCGACGACACGGGTCCGGTCGGTCCGATCGGTGTCGAGGACGGATCGGCAGCCGGGGCCATCTCGCATGGCTCGGCGGTGGACGCGGCGGGTCGGCCGCTCCGGTACGCCCTCATCTCGGTGCGCGCGGCGACGACGCCGACCTCGCGCGCCGTCATCGTCTCGGCGCCGGACATGGCGGCCGACATGGCCGCGCGCGACGTCGCGCGCACCCTCCCGATCGTCCTCCTCGTGCTGCTCATCGTCGGCGTGCCGGTCGGCTGGCTCCTCTGGCGATCGGTCGCACGCCCTCTCGGCGCACTCTCCGACGCGACGGCCCGGGTCCCGGCCGGCAGCGCACCGCCCCTGCCCCTCGGGGGGCCGACGGAGGTCCGCGAGCTGACCGCGCACTTCAACGCGATGACCGTGGAGCTCGAGCGGCGGCGACGGGAGGAGGCCGACCTGCTGCAGAACCTCCGGCACGACCTCCGCACGCCGCTCACCGTCATCGGCGGCTTCGCCCAG
>JALOOH010000297.1 GCA_025454515.1 Chloroflexota bacterium | reverse complement strand
TCGACGGCCGGCGCGCTCGGCGCGTTCACGTACTCCCCGCCGGTCGCGTGGCTGTTCGGGTGGTTCAAGCTCGTCCCGTTCGCGACGTTCCTCCTTCTCTGGACCGGGCTCCAGTTGGGGACGGCGATCTGGCTCGGCGGTCGCTGGGCGCTCTCGGTCATCGCGTTCCCGCCCGTCGCCCTCGAGATCTACCACGGCAACGTCCACCTGCTCATCGCCGCCGCCATCGTGCTCGGGTTCCGGTGGCCGGCCGCGTGGTCGTTCGTCCTCCTCACGAAGGTCACGCCCGGGGTCGGGCTCGTCTGGTTCGCCGTCCGCCGCGAGTGGCGGCGGCTCGCGATCGCGCTCGCGGTCACCGGCGCGATCGTCGCGGTCTCCCTCGTGTTCCAGCCCGAGACGTGGCGCTCCTGGATCGACGACAGCCTGCTGGCCACCGCGCAGGGAGCGCCCCTGAACCAGTTCTCGCTGCCGGTGCCGCTCCTGCTCCGGCTGCCCCTCGCCGCGATCCTGGTCGCGTGGGGCGGCCTCACCGACCGCGCATGGACGGTCCCGGTCGCGGCCACGCTCGCGCTCCCGGTGCTCTGGCCATCGGGGTTCGCCGTCCTCGCGGCCCTCTGGCCCATCGCCCAGCGCAGGCCGGGGCTCACCGACGACGGGACGCTCGGGATCCGCCGCCCCTCCTGACGCGGCCGCGTCCGGCCGTCTCCGCGCTCCGTCTAGACTCCGACCTGATGGACCCCGCCTCGCTCGCGATCGTGCTGCCCGCCTACAACGAGGAGGCGCGCCTCGGGGCAGGCCTCGACGAGCTGTTCGCATGGCTCGACGGGGACGAGGCGCGCGCGGCGCTCCCGGCGGACGTCCGCGTCCTCGTCGTGGACGACGGGAGCACCGACGGGACCGCCGCGATCGTCCACCACCGGCGGGAGGCGGTCGCCCGGGACGGACGACCGGCGCGGCTGTCCGTCCTGTCCGTCCCGCACGGGGGCAAGGGTGCAGCCGTGCGCGCGGGGATGCTCGCAGCGGACGCCGACCTCGTCGTCTTCGCGGACGCGGACATGGCCACGCCCCCCGACCAGCTCGCCCCGCTCGTCGCCGCGCTGCGGGACCACGACGTCGCCGTGGGCAGCCGGATCCAGCCCGACGGCTCCGACATGCGCGCATCCCAGCCGCTCTTCCGGCGCCTCCTGGGCAGAGCGTTCCACGTGCTCGCCTCCGCGTGGGTCGTGGGGCCCGTCCAGGACACGCAGTGCGGCTTCAAGGGGTTCACGCGGGTCGCCGCCCACGACCTGTTCGGCCGCCAGCGGGTCACGAGCATCGTGTTCGACGTCGAGGTCATCTACCTCGCCCGCGCCCGGGGCCATCGGCTGGCGATCGTCCCGATCCGCTGGTCCGACCGCCGGGGCTCGCGCATGCATCCGCGCCCGGGGCTCGCGCTCCGCGTGGCGTGGGACCTCTTCCGGATCCCCCTCATCCACCGAGGCGACGCCCGCCGGCCGTCGCGGGGCCCGGGGTGACCGCCGGGGGCGCGCCGGCCGCGGCGCGTCGCACGCCACCTCTGCTCGTGGCCGCGGCCGTCGTCGTCCCCGTCCTCACGACGGCCGTGATCCTCCTCGTGGCCGGCGACACTCTCGGGTACGACTTCCGCGCGTACCTGGACGCCGCCCGCCGTCTCCTCGACGGAGCGCCCCTGTACGAGTCCGGCGTCACGGTCTCCGGCGGCGTCGGGCTGTTCCAGTACCCGCCGCCGTTCGCGCTCGCGCTGGTCCCGCTCGCGCTCCTGCCCGGGACGCTGGCGCCGACGCTCGCATGGCTTGCCCTGTCGCTGGCCGCGCTGGCCGCGGGGATCGCCGCGCTGCCGGTGCGGCCGTGGGTCCGCTGGACGGTCCTCCTCGTCGCCGGGCTCACGTGGCCCGTCCTCTACGCGGTCAAGCTCGGCCAGGTCGGGCCGGTCCTCTTGCTGCTCTTCGCCCTTCGCGTCGGTGGCGATCGTCGCGGTCTGCGTGGTCTCCATCCCCTTCGTGGGGCCGGGCGCGTGGGCCGACTACGTCGCGCTCGTCCGCGGCATCGGCGCGACGGTGGCGACACCGCACGCAGTGAGCGTCGGGGCGGTGCTCCTCGGCATGGGCGCTGAGCCCGCGGTCGCGACAGCCCTTCAGTGGGCCTTCGTGCTCGGCGTCGCCGCCCTCACGATCCACGCGTGGCTGCGCCGCGATGCCGAGGCGAGCCTCGTGATCACGGCGGTCGCCTCGCAGGTCATGTCGCCGCTCGTGTGGGACCACTACGCGATCGTGCTGCTGCTGCCGGTCGCGCTCGTGCTCGACCGCGTCGGGCGCCGCGCCTGGCCGATCGCGCTTCTGCCCATCGCCGGGTGGCTCCCCGCGCCCGTCTACCCGGTCATGTTCGTGGTCGGCCTCCTTTCCGCGTGGGCGGTCGGGCGGCCCACGCGCGGCACGAGCGGTGCGGGCGGCACCTCGCCGGCCGCCGCCCCGCCGGCCGGCGTCGCGCCCGACGCGG
>JALOOH010000015.1 GCA_025454515.1 Chloroflexota bacterium | reverse complement strand
CGACAGGCCGGCGGCCTGGATCGCACGCCGGACCGGGTGGGACCCGCCGGACGACGACGCGGCGTCCGGGGGGCCGGTCGACGAGCTCGGGACGCGGCGGGCGGCGCCTCACGACGCACCGGGGCCGAAGGACGCACCAGGGCCGGAGGGCGCCGAGGGATCAGCGACGACGCCGGCGCCGTCGTGACCCGGCGCGGAGATCCGGGACGTTCCTTCGCGTGACGAGGGGCCGCTCGACCGCGACTACGGCCGCTTCACGCCGCGGACCAGCCTGAGCTCCTCCTGGCCGGCGAGGCGGCTCATGGCGGCGAGGCGGCCCTCCCCGCTCGACGGGCGGTAGGAGACCGAGACGTCGGCGAACCCGGCCTCTTCGGCCAGCCGCCGGGCATCGTCCTCGCTCCACACCCACGCGGCCCCGAGGATCCGACGGGTCTCGGTGCCCTCGGGGACCCTCTCACCGATGTTCATGACGGCTCGCCCGCCGGGGCGGAGCACCCGGTACATCTCGGCGACGGCGCGCCCGGGATCGGGGAAGGCCTCCATGGATCCCATGCACGTGACGACGCTGAAGCGCCCGTCGTCCCACGGCAGCGCCGTGGCGTCACCCTTGACGATCTCGGCCGCCCCGGCCGCGATGCGGTCGGCGAGCCGCCGCCGGGCGATGCCGACCTGGATGTCCGAGAGGTCGAGGCCCGCGACGTGGCGCACGTGCGCCGCCTGCTCGGCGAGGAAGATCCCCGACCCGCAGGCGACCTCCAGGAGGTCGTCGTCGGACCGGAGGTCCAGCGCCTCGGCCATCACGGGGTAGATCGGCGCGTGGAGCCGCGGCATCGTCCAGTTGCTGCTGACCCAGCCGAGAGGCCCGCTCGGGACGCCCGCCCACGACCATGCGGCCTTCGTGAGCCACTCCGTCCATGTCGTGCCGCGCAGTCTCGGCGCCACCAGGGCCAGGCCCGCGACAACGCCCGCTCCCGCCAGCAGCAGTCGCCCGCGCATCGGTGACCTCCCTCTCCGGCCCGAGCAACCTCAGGCGACCACCAGCTCCTCGCCGACCCGCAGCGTCCGGTACAGCTCGCCGAAGGCGCGCTCGAAGGCGCCGAACGTCCACGGCGTGCTGTCGTGGCCCGAGACAGCGATCATCCGCGGTCCCCGCGTGCGGATCGCGTCGATCGCCTCGGCGACGTCCTGCTCCCCGATGGGCCGCCACGGCCAGTGTGGCGAGCCGAGGATCGCCTGCACGAGATAGGCCGCCCCCGGATGCACCGGCAGGTGCAGTCCGCCGACCACCGCCCGGATCGGCACGTCGAGCACCACCTCCGTCGCGGCGAGCATCCGCTCGATCCCCGGGTGGCCGCAGCCGCTCACGAGCACCATGCCGAAGCCGCGGACGTTGACGACGAGCGCCTGCTCGGCCACCGGTCCCGCCCAGAAGAGCATCCTCGGCAGCGGGGGCAGGACGGCCACTCCCGGCGCGATGACCCGCGGGCCCGTCGTGAGCTCGACCGCGGCGCGCTCGTGGCGCATCGGCGCCGGCACGTAGCCGGGCAGGCCTCGGGGCTCGAGGGCGTCGGCGGAGAGGCTGAAGGTCCGCCGGAGCATGTTCATCGTGCCGCCCACGTGATCCGCGTGCAGGTGCGAGATGACGACGCCATCGAGGGATCGGAGATCGATGCCGAGGTTCTCGGCGTTACGGACCAGGGCGGACCGTGCCTTGCCGCTCGAGTTGAGCCCCGCGTCGAAGAGCAGGGTCGTGTCGTCGGCGCGGATGAGGTACGACACCCCGGGCTCGCCGTCGAGCCCGACGTCGGGGACGAGCCGTTCGACCAACGGCAGGATGGACAGGTGCTCGACCTCGCCGATCGCCGACAGCTTCTGATCGACCCTGTGGAGCCACGAGCGTTCGAGGCGCTCTCGCTGCACGGCGTAGCGTGCAGCGAGCCCTGCGGCGGCCGCCAGGGCCGCCCCCGTCCCGACCTTCGCCCAGACCATGTGGTCCTCCACTCGCGCCTGTCGCTCGGCCGTCGGTGGCGACCTCTGTCGTGCCTCAGGTGGCAGACGGCTCGATCCGGAAGACCGGGTGGTCGGCCGGGTCGGGCAGCAGCTCCATGCCGCGCCGGCAGTTGCAGGTGATCGTGCTCGCGTAGGCCTTCACGACCGTGTCGCGCTCCGCTCCGTCGATCTCGACCACGCGGAGGTGCTCGAGACCCCGACGTGTGCGCAGGTCCGCCTTGCCGGCCGCGCGCAGGTTCCGCGCCCAGTGCGTCTCGCCGCGGGGCGAGACGAGGTAGCGGTTCCCGTTCCACTCGAAGGGCGGGTCCATCGGCACCTTGAGGAGCTTCCCGCTCTTCCTCCCACGCACCTGCAGGACCGTCCTGCGGCCGAGAGCGACGACGATCGGGTTCGCGACCCTGCTCAGGAATGCACCGGGACGGACGTAGCGTGTCGGATGGCCCTCGGCGGCGCCGCGGGTGATGGTCTCCAGGTGCCCGTACATGGCCATCACCGGCCTCCTTCCCACTTACGGGGCAAGAGGCACCCGGGGACACGCGGGTGCCCGGTCCGACTCGACGCTACGCCGGCGTCTCGCGCCGGTCGAGAGCCGTTCGTCGTCGTGCCCGGCCCGGCGTCGGACCGCCGCAGCCGTCTCGGGACTCGGCCTCATCACCGCGAGAGACCGCGCGGATCCCCCAGAGGCCCTCAGAGCGCATCTCGGGTATGCTTCACGCCTCTTCGTGCTCGATGGGCGCTCCGGTCCGCGCCCCGGTTACCCTGCCGTTCGATCCCGATCCCACACCCGCCCTGACCGGGCCCCGCGCGAACCGCGGGTAGGGCCCGTCAGGAGCGCTTCTCCGTGTCTTTCGACCGTCTCGGGCTGACGCCCGAGCTCCTCCGTGCCGTCGCCGACGAGGGCTACACCGAGCCCACGCCGGTGCAGGCCCAGGCGATCCCCCTCGTCCTCGCCGGCCGCGACCTGCTCGCGAACGCCCAGACGGGCACCGGCAAGACGGCGGCGTTCGTCCTGCCGATCCTCCAGCTCCTCCATGCGTCGGCGCCCGCGCCGGCCTCCCGCCCCGTCACCGTCGGGCGCGACGGACGCCCGGTCCGCGACCGCCGCGACCGTCCGTCCCGTGCCGTCCGCGTCCTCGTGCTCGCCCCGACGCGCGAGCTCGCGATCCAGGTGGAGGAGAGCGTCCGCACGTACGGACGCCAGCGCCCGGTGCGCTCGGTCGCGATCTACGGCGGCGTGGGGTTCGACCCCCAGGTGCGCAGGCTGCGCGACGGCGTCGACGTCGTCGTCGCCACGCCCGGTCGCCTCCTCGACCACGTCCGCCAGGGCACGATCAGGCTCGACGCCGTCGAGTTCCTCGTCCTCGACGAGGCCGACCGCATGCTCGACATGGGCTTCCTGCCGGACATCCGGCGCATCCTCGAGCTGCTCCCGCGCGAGCGCCAGAGCCTGCTCTTCTCCGCCACGTTCCCCGAGGAGATCCGCGCGCTCGCGGCGAGCCTCCTCCGGGAGCCGGCCTCCGTCCAGGTCGCGCCGCGCAACACCGCGGCGGACCTCGTCCGGCAGGTCGTGCATCCGGTGGACCGCGAGCGGAAGCGCGAGCTCCTCACGCACCTCGTCCGCAGCGGTCGCATCTACCAGGCGCTCGTCTTCACCCGGACCAAGCACGGCGCGAACCGCCTCGCGGAGCAGCTCGAGCACGACGGCATCGCGGCTGCGGCGATCCACGGCAACAAGAGCCAGTCGCAGCGCGTCCGGGCCCTCGACGCGTTCAAGGCGAACAAGGTCGCGATCCTCGTCGCGACCGACATCGCCGCGCGGGGCATCGACATCGACGCGCTCCCGCACGTCGTGAACTACGAGCTGCCGATGGTCCCCGAGGACTACGTCCACCGCATCGGGCGGACCGGTCGGGCCGGAGCGGACGGCGAGGCGATCTCGCTCGTGTGCGTCGACGAGAGCCGGCTCCTCCGCGACATCGAGGGGCTCCTGCGAAGCCGGATCCCGGCCGAGCCCGTGTCGGGCTTCGCGCCCGACCCGCGCATCCGGCCCGAGCCGATCCTCCGACGGAACGGCGGCGGCGGAGGCGGTCGCGGCACCCGCGACCCGCGGCCGATGCCCGGACGACGGCCGTTCCCGCCGCGAGACGCCCGCGATCCCTCGGTCGCGCACGACGCACGCGGCGGGGTCGGGGCGCGCGATCGTCACGCCCCGCCCGTCGATCGCAGCGGCCGCCCCTGGCGGCCGGTGGTGGCGATGCCGGGCGAGCGCCTCGCCGGAGACGGCCGTGACGGCCGCGACGGCCGTGACGGGAGGCGTGCTGCCCACGCGGGTGACCGCGGTCCCGTGCGCGCCTCCGGCCGCGGGCCCGGCCACGCCCCCGCGCGGAGCTCCGACCGCGGTCCCGCGCGCGGCTCCGGCCACGGGCCGGGACACGACGCCGCGCGGGGCTCCGGCCGCGGACCTGGACACGACGCCGCGCGGGGCCACGGTCCCACCCGGGGCCCGGACCACCGGTGGGGCACGGCGCGGCCGGACCGCTCCCGGTGACCGCGGAGGCTCTCCCCACCACGCTCCCCGACCTCCTGGCGCGCGCCGTCGAGCTGCACGGCCCGGCCCCCTTCATCGGCGTCCGCACCTCGCGCTCGCGCGAGCGCAGCCTCACGTTCGCCGAGTTCGGCGTGGCCGTGGACCGTGCCGCCGCCCGGCTCGCCGCTGCGGTCCCGGCGGGGGGCCGGGTCGTCCTCCAGGGCGCGCCGGGCCCCTCCGTCGCCGCGGCGCTCTTCGCGGCCGCCCGGGCCGGCGTCGTCCTCGTGCCCCTCGATGCCCGCATGACCGCGGACACCATCGACCGGATCTGCGCGCTCGTCGAGCCGTCGGCACTGCTGCTCGGGAGCGGAGCGACGATCGATGTCGTCGCCGTCCCGCGGATCGCCGCGCTCCCCGTCGTCGACCTGGACGACCTCATCGACCCCGTCGAGGCGCCCACGGAGGAGGCGCTCCGCGTGCGCGCGCCCGCCGGGCCCGACGATCCGGTCGAGGTCCTCTGCACGTCCGGCTCGACCGGCGTGCCGAAGGGCGTGACGGTGACGCAGCGGATGCTGCTCGCGTCCACGCAGCGATGCCTCGACACGATCCCGCCCGCGCCGCACCGCTTCGTCTCGATCCTGCCCCTGAGCCACATCATGGAGCAGGTCGCCGGGCTCATCTACGCGGTCGCCGTCGGCGCCGAGGTGGAGTACGTCGCCGGCCTGCGCCCGGACCTGATCGCCGTGGCGATCCGGGAGCACCGCGCGACGGCGCTCGTCCTCGTCCCGCAGGTCCTCGACCTGCTCTTCCGGGCGATCGAGCGCGAGGCCGACCGCGCCGGCTCCGGCGCGTCGTTCCGGCGCGCGCTGCGGATCGCCCCGTGGCTGCCGATCGCTGCCCGCCGCCGCCTCTTCAGCCGGGTCCACGCCGCCCTCGGCGGCGAGCTGCGCCTCGTGCTCTCGTCGGCGGCGCACCTCCCCGTCTCGCTCCAGCGATCGTGGGAGGCCCTCGGCGTCGAGGTCGTGCAGGGCTACGGATCGACCGAGGCCGGGCTTGTCACGACGAACTTCCCCGGCCGCACCCCCGCCGGACGGATCGGCTGGCCGCTCCCCCCCACGGAGGTCCGGCTGCAGGACGACGGCGAGATCGTGGTGCGCGGCCCATCCGTCTTCGCCGGGTACTGGCGGGACCCGGTCGCCACCGCCGCGGTCTTCACGCCCGACGGCTTCTACCGGACCGGCGACGTCGGCGAGCGCAGCGGCTCGGGCGCGATCCGTCTCGTCGGCCGCACACGAGCGATGATCGTCCTTCCCAACGGGCTCAACGTCCACCCGGAGGACGTCGAGGGCGCGCTCGGCGCCGCAGGGCTCGCGGAGCCGGTCGTGTACGAGGCCGGCCCCGGGCGCATCGCCGTCGCGGTCCGGCCCGGCTCGGCCCTGGGCGCTCCCGTGGACGACGAGGCGTCGGCCGTGGGCGCGGCCGTCCGGGCCGCCAACCGCCGGCTGGCGCAGCACCAGCGGGTCGCGG
Organism: Chloroflexota bacterium; assembly: GCA_025454515.1. Classification (GTDB taxonomy): domain Bacteria; phylum Chloroflexota; class Limnocylindria; order Limnocylindrales; family CSP1-4; genus CAIYQJ01. The sequence continues at coordinate 17,644 of JALOOH010000015.1, read as the reverse complement.
GGTGGGCCGCCTATCCGGAGGCCGACTTCCCGCGGACGCACACCCTCAAGGTCCAGCGCGGCCTCGTCGCGGCCCGGATGCTCGGGGTCCCGCTCGTCCGCGTCGCCGCGGAGGCGCCGGCCGCCTGACGGCCGGCCGGACGTCAGCCCGCGAGCACCCCGAGCAGGACGAGACCCTCGCGGACGAGCAGGGCGGCGAAGACGAGGAGCACCGCGCCGAGCGTCCGCATGACCCACCGGTACGCGCCGCCAGTGAGCGTGCCGCGTGACGCGCCGACCGCGAGCGCGACCGCGACCTTGGAGCCGACCAGGCACGCGTAGAAGCCGAGCAGGAACGCCAGCGGGCCGGCCGGCCCGATCGACCACGCCGAGAGCAGGACGGGCGCGCCCACCGTCGCCCAGAAGATGTACGGGTGCGGGCTGAGCGCGTTGACGGTCGCCCCCTGTCGCCACGAGCGGGGCGTCCGCTCGCCGCCGTCCACCACGAGCCGCGTCGTCCGGAGGTTCTCGACGCCGATGAAGGCGACGAACGCCCCGCCCGCGAGCGCGATGAGGCCCAGCACCGCGTCGCTCTCCAGCCGCGAGATCACGAGGACGCTCACGAGGACGATCGGCGCGTCCGTGATGAGCGGGGCGGCCGCCACTTTCAACCCCTCCCGGGGGCCGTGGCGGACGGTCTGGCTCACGACGAGCGCGAGGAGCGGGCCCGGCGAGAGCCCGGCCGCGAGGCCGAGCGCCGCGCCGACGCCGAGCAGCTCGAGCCAGCCGGAGCCGATCACGGCCGGCGCCCGGCGTGGCGCGGCGCGTCGGGCCGGATGCGCGGGTCGGGCGGCGTCACGCGGACAGTGTGACGTCGGGTCGCGGCGTGGGATGCCATCATCCGCGCATGGCACGAGCGGGAGGCGCCCGATGACCAGGGACAAGAGTGGCCGGACGAGCGCCGGCCTGCTCCTCTACCGGCGGGACCCGGACGCCCTGCGCGTCCTCCTGGCTCACCCCGGCGGTCCGTTCTGGATCGGCCGGGACGCCGGCCACTGGACGATCCCGAAGGGCGAGGCCGGCCCGGACGAGGAGCTCTTCGACGTGGCGCTGCGCGAGTTCCTGGAGGAGACGGGCTCGCCCGCTCCCGCAGGGGACCCGATCCCGCTCGGCGAGATCGTCCAGAAGTCCGGCAAGCGCGTCGTGGCGTGGGCCATCGAGGGCGACCTCGACCCCACGACCGCGATGAGCAACACGTTCGAGCTCGAGTGGCCGCCGGGATCGGGCCGGATGGAGACCTTCCCGGAGATCGACCGGGTCGCCTGGTTCGACCCCGACGGCGCGCGCACCGCGCTGAAGGCGGCGCAGGTGCCGCTCCTGGAGCGGCTGCTCGAGGCGCTGGCCGAGCGCGACTGAACGGCGGGCGCCACGGCACTGGCCGCTCGCCCGGCCCGGGCGCACCATGCCGTCATGAAGGCGCGGCTCCTGCGGTTCGGCGAGATCGAGATCGAGGGCCGGACGTACGCGCACGACGTCGTCCTCGACGCCGGCGCCGTCAGGAAGCGGCGGAAGGGCCCGTCGAAGGACCGCCGCGACCGGTACGGGCACACGCCGCTCACCGCCGCCGAGGAGATCCCGTGGGGGCCGAAGGGCTCGCGGCTCGTCGTCGGGACCGGCGCGGACGGCATGCTGCCCGTCGATCCGGACGTGCGGCGCGAGGCGTCCCGGCGCGCCGTGAGCATCGTGGAGGCGCCCACCGAGGAGGCGTGCGCGCTCCTGGCGGACGTGCCCGCGGACCAGGCGCGCGCCGTCCTCCACGTCACCTGCTGACGCTCCGAGCCGACCCGGTGCCACGGCGGCCGTGGCAGGGTGCCCCATCGTCGGTGAGGCCGGGCGGTATCCTCGACCGACGCGCCGGAGGCGACCGCGCCCACCCGGCGGACCCGCGCCGTCCACCCCACCCGTGACCCGGCCCCGTCCGGCCCCCCGGAGACCGCACATGCCCGAGACCCGCTACTGGCACGGCTTCGCCGACATGCACGGCGTCCGGTCGAACGAGATCGTCTTCCGGTCCGCGGAGGGCGTCTGGATCGAGGATGTCGCCGGCCGGCGCTACCTCGACGCCACGGCCGGGCTCTGGTACTGCAACGTGGGCTACGGGCGGCGCGCGATCGCGGACGCCGCAGCGGAGCAGATGGTCCGGCTCTCGGCGTACTCGAGCTTCGGCGCCTACACCACCGAGCCCACCGTCCGGCTGGCGGCGAGGCTCGCATCCATGGCGCCGATGGACGACGCGGTCGTCTTCTTCGGCTCCGGCGGCAGCGACGCGATCGACACGGCGGCCAAGCTCGTCCGCCGCTACTGGGACGTCATGGGCCGGCCCCACAAGCGCCTCATCGTGAGCCGCGAGCACGGCTACCACGGGATGCACGCCTGGGGGACCTCGCTCGCCGGCATCCCCCTGAACAAGGCCGGCTACGGGGGCGAGCTCGTCGACGACGTCGCCCACGTGGGGTGGGGCGACACCGATGGTCTCGCGGACCTGTTCGAGCGGCGCGGCAACGAGATCGCCGCGTTCGTCGGCGAGCCGGTGACCGGCGCCGGCGGCGTGATCCCGCCCGAGCCCGGCTACTGGGCCGAGGTCCAGCGCCTCTGCCGCGCCCACGACGTGCTCCTCGTCGTCGACGAGGTGATCACCGGGTTCGGCCGTCTCGGCGTCACGTGGGGCTCGGAGCGGTACGGGATCGAGCCCGACCTCGTGACCTTCGCGAAGGGCGTCACGTCCGGCTACGTCCCGCTCGGCGGGCTCCTCGTGGGCGCGCGGGTCAAGGCGCCGTTCTGGGACGATCCGATCCCCGGCGCGGTCTTCCGCCACGGGTACACCTACTCCGGCCATGCGACGGCGTGCGCCGCCGGGATGGCGAACCTCGACATCCTCGAGGGCGAGCGTCTCGTGGAGCGCGTCCACGAGCTGGAGCCGGTCCTCGCCGGCGCCGTCGCGCGCCTCGACGCGCACCCGCTCGTCGGCGAGACGCGCGCCGTGGGGCTGACCGCGGCGGTGGAGCTGGCCGACGACGTCCTCGCCGCGGATCCGGCGGCGGCGGAGAAGGCGGCAGCGGCGATCCGGGCGCAGGCGGGCGTCCTCACGCGGGTCCTCCGCGGGCGCGCCCTGCAGATCTCCCCCGCGTTCGTCATCACGGAGGCGGAGATCGATGCCCTCGTGGACGGGTTCCGCGCCGGGCTCGACGCGCTCGCGGCCGCGGGCTGACGGCCGGGGCCGGGGCGCGCGGCCCTGCGCCCGCCGACCGCGTCAGCGGCGGCGGGCGTCCCGCACGGCCGACGCGATCCGCCGGGCGCCCTCGGCGAGCTCCGCCTCCGGATACCGCGTGAACGCGAGGCGGAGCGCGCTCCGCCCGCCGTCGCCGGTCGCGTAGAAGCGCCGGCCGGGCACGTACGAGACTCCCCGGGCCTCGGCGGCGGGGAGCAGTGCCGCCGCGTCCACGCCGCCGGGGAGCGTGACCCAGGTGAAGAACCCGCCGCGCGGCTGCGTCCACGACGCGTCGGGGAGGTGCTCCGCCAGCGCGCCGAGCAGGGCGTCCCGCCGCGCGCGGTACGCGTGCCGGAGGTCGTCCACGTGGGCCGGGTACGCGCCCGTGGCGACATACGCGGCCACGGTGAGCGCCGCGAGGTGCGCGATCCCCCCGCCCGAGTCGATGACGCCGCTCGCCGTCGCCCGCGCGGCGAGGGCCGCATCGGCCGTGAGGTACCCGAGGCGGAGCCCCGGCGCGATCGTCTTGGAGAACGACCCGAGCCGCACGACCGTCCCGGGCGCGGCGATGCTCCAGAGCGACGCGGGGGTCGATCCGTCGTACCCGAGCTCGCGGTACACGTCGTCCTCGATCACGACCACCCCGGCCTCCGCGGCGAGGGCCACGAGGTCGCGGCGGCGCCCCTCGTCGAGGGTGACCCCGGTCGGGTTGTGGTAGGTGGGGATCGTGTACAGCATGCGCACGCTGCGGCCGCCGCCGCGGAGCCGGGCGATCGTCTCGGCGGCGGCCTCCGTCCGCAGGCCGCCCCCGTCGAACGGGAGCGACACGAGGTCCACCGGGTGGTCGCGCAGGACGCGCACGGCGAGGTGGTACGTCGGCTCTTCCACGAGGACCACGTCGCCCGGCGACAGCAGCAGCGTCGCGGCGAGGTCGAGCGCCTGGGATGCGCCGGCCGTCACGACCACCTCGTCGGGCCCGGGGACGCGCGCATCGGTCGTGGCGAGCCGGTCGCGGATCGCCTCGACGAGCGGCGGCGGCCCGGCGTCCCGCCCGTACGAGAGCGCGTCCGGGCCGTAGCGGTCGAAGACCTCCGCCGACGCGTGACGGAGCGCGGCGACCGGCAGGAGGTCGACCTCCGGGTGACCCCAGGAGAGGTCGATGATCCCCGGCCGGTCCACCACCTGGACGACGCGGACGTGGTCGGGCGCGGTCGTCCCGGGCGGGGAGTCGGGGAGGCGGTACGGCACCCGCGTATGGTGCCGCACCCCGGCCGCTCGCGCTGTCCGGGCGCGGCGCGTGCCCGGGGCGGGGCCCGGGCCGTGTGCCGGACTGCACGCGTGGACTACCGCACCCGGCCCGGATGCGGCATCATGCGCGGACCAGCCGGGCGGACGGCGCTCGCGGCACGGAGGAGAGGGGTCGGATGGAGACCACAGCGCGTCGCACGCGGGCCGCGGTCGCGGTCGCGGTCGGCCTCGTCGGCGCCCTCGCGCTGCCGGCGATCGCGCTCGCCGCGGAGGAGGGAGCGTCGGCTCCGCCGTCTCCGCTCACCGTCGGAGGGGCGCTCGCGATCATCTGCGTGATGGCCGTGGTCCTCTTCGTCCTCGGCCTGGCGGGCGTCCGCGGCGCCGCCACGGACGCCAAGGTGGAGCACGACGCGAAGGACTGACGTCGGGGACGCCCCGCGCGGGGTCGTCCGGCCTCAGGTCCCCTTCGTGGGATCGCCCTTCGTCCGGTTCAGCTCGACCGCCTGCCGCACCCAGTCGGCCACCAGGTCGCGGTCCACGTCCGCGAGCGCGACGAGGCGGACGTGGCGCATCCGGTCGCCCTCGCCGATGAGCCGCCCCGAGGGATCCCGGATCTCCGAGCCTCGCCAGAACCCCAGGTTCACGCTCTTCCCGAAGGCCTTGATGTAGGCGAACGGGCCGCCCGACTCGTACACGGGTTGGGCCCACTTGATCGTCTCGCGCGCTTCGGGGGCGGTGGTCCGGATCACGTCACGGAGGGCCGCGACGATCGCGCCGCGCTCCCCTCCGAGGCCGCCGATGTAGCCGTCAACGGTCTTCTCGGACGTCATGGCCGTGCACCTCGCTGCCCTCCCACGGGACGACTCGGGAGGGACCCGCGCAGGGTACCGCGCGCGGCCGTCGGCGCGCCACCCCGGGTGGCCGGAGGCATACTGGAGACACGCGTCCGCAAGCCATCGGAGCCTCCCGTGACCGACCAGCACGACACCGCCGCAGCCGCGCCCGCCACCCGGACGGAGACCGACTCGATGGGCGCCATCGAGGTCCCCGCCGACCACTACTGGGGCGCCCAGACCCAGCGATCCCTCCACCACTTCGCGATCTCCGCGAACCGGATGCCCGTCGGCATCGTCCGGGCCTTCGGGATCCTCAAGCGGGCCGCCGCGGAGGTGAACGCGGATCTGGGCCTGCTTCCCGCGGAGAAGCGCGACCTCGTCGTCGCCGCGGCGATCGAGGTGGTGGACGGGAAGCTCGCCGACGAGTTCCCGCTCCGGGTCTGGCAGACCGGGTCGGGCACGCAGTCGAACATGAACGTGAACGAGGTCATCGCCGCGCGCGCGAACGAGATGGCCACGGGCGTCCGGGGCGGCAAGAAGCCGATCCACCCCAACGACGACGTGAACCGCAGCCAGTCGAGCAACGACACATTCCCCACTGCGCTGCACATGGCGGTCGCGATGGACCTGACGGGGATCCTCATCCCGTCTGTCCGCGCGCTGCGGGACGCCCTCGACGAGAAGGCGATCGAGTTCGCGGACATCGTGAAGATCGGCCGCACGCACCTGCAGGACGCGGTCCCGCTCACGCTCGGCCAGGAGTTCAGCGGCTACGTCGCCATGCTCGACGGCGACCTCGCGAGGATCGAGGCGACGCTCCCGGGCCTGTACGAGCTCGCCCTCGGGGGCACGGCCGTGGGGACCGGGCTCAACGCCCACCCCGAGTTCGCCGTGCGGTCCGCGGCGCGGATCGCCGACCTCACCGGGCTCCCGTTCGTCACCGCCCCGAACAAGTTCCAGGCGCTCGCCGGGCAGGAGGCCACGGTCTTCGCCTCGGGGGCGCTCCGGACGCTCGCGACGAGCCTCATGAAGATCGCGAACGACGTCCGGTGGCTGGGCTCCGGCCCGCGCGCCGGCCTCGGCGAGCTGCGCCTCCCGGAGAACGAGCCCGGCAGCTCGATCATGCCCGGCAAGGTGAACCCCACCCAGTCCGAGATGATCACCATGGTCTGCACCCAGGTCTTCGGGTACGACGCGTCGATCGCCTTCGCCGGCGCTCAGGGGAACTTCGAGCTCAACGTCTTCAAGCCGATCATCGCGTACGACCTGCTCCACGCGATCGAGCTGCTCACGGACGGCTGCCGCTCCTTCCGCGAGCACTGCATCGAGGGCCTGGAGGCGGACAGGGCCGCCATCGACCGGCACGTCCGCAACAGCCTCATGCTCGTGACGGCGCTCACCCCGAAGATCGGCTACGACAAGGCCGCGGAGATCGCGAAGAAGGGCCACCACGAAGGGCTCACCCTGCGGGAGGCGGCCATCGCGACCGGCTACATCAGCGCCGAGGACTTCGACGCCGCCGTCCGGCCGGAGGAGATGACGCGGCCCACCGCCGGGGCCTGACGCGGGCGAGGACGGCGGCCGGGCGGGACCGGTGCGTCGGGGTCAGCCGCGGCCGAGGCGCAGGTAGCGGACGCGCGGCGGACGGATCCGGGCGATCCACGGTGATGCCGGGGACGACGTCACCGCGGCGAGGACCGTCACGGGCCGGTCGTAGAGGCCCCGCAGCTCCCGGAACCGCGCCCAGGCCTCCTCCGGGTCGGCGACGACGGGGATCCCTGCGGCCGCCAGATCGGCCCGCGCCTCGTCGAACTGCGCCCGGGACACCGTCACGGGCCGCGCGTCGGTCCCCAGGGCGGGGTCGTCCCCTGCGTGGGAGGCCGCCGGCTTCGGCCCGGCGTCGAGGCCGAGGTGGCGCGCGATCCCCCAGAGGGACCGGGCGCCGGCCCGGATGACGAGGCGCGCGGCGGGCGGCGGGGGGGCATCGATCGCCGCGACGCGGAGTGCGGCGGCGTCGAGGATCACGCACGCGGCGTTCACCCAGCTCCGGTCGTCCGCGAGCGATCGGTAGAACGGGAGGATCTCGATCGCGATGTGGCTCTCGCCGACGTCCGCGAACCACGCCTCGTACTCTTCCCAGAGGCCGTCCACCGCGGACCAGCCGCCCATCTGCTCGTGGTGCCGCAGGAGCGAGACCCCCGACGCGGGCACGCCCGCCCTCTCCTCGAGCGTGGTCACCACCACCTCACGTCGCTGGTAGGCGCCGTAGATGGTCGGGAAGTAGCCGATGAGGAGGGCCACGAGGAAGAGCCCGATGCCTGCCTCGGCGAGGACCGCCGCCGTCGTCCCGCCGGAGGGCGGCTCGCTGAACCCGAGGGTGAACAGGGACGATCCCGACAGGCGCAGTGCCGCCGTCGCGTCTTCGGTGCCGAAGCCGTAGTACATCAGCGCGAAGCCGAGCCAGGTGAGGACGAGCCAGGCGGCATAGAAGCACAGGAGGCACGCCGGCGCGAACAGCGCGAGGGCTGCCGACCGGGAGACGAGCCGGCCGACGACCGGCGGGCGGTGATGGATGAACGGCCGGAAGCACGCGGCGACGATCTCGAGCACCGCGCCGGTGATCACCTCGCGCTGCCCGCGCGGCACGACGAACGTCAGGACGGCCGAGCGGAGCGTCAGCGCGACGAGCGCCACCCCGGCCACGACGGCCGCCGCGTGGACGAGCTCCATCCGCCCTCCCTCCCGGCGGCCGGCTGCCGGTCCGCCGATGGCGCAGAAGCGTACGCTCGAATGGCTCGAGGCGCGCGGCGCCGGGGCGGCCGCGCGCCCGCCCGCGCCGCGCGCCCGCCCGCGTCAGGCGAAGGCGAGCGCCGCGTACCCGACCGTGCGCGTGAAGCTCGAGCCCGGACGGTCGGCCGACGTGGCGCGCGCGAGGAGCGCGCCTTTGGTGGCTCCCATCGCACGGAGCGCCGCGAGGCCGGCGAGCGTGGCCTCCAGGCCGCACAGGCCGCAGTCGACCCCGATGGGACCCGCGGTCCGAAGGTGGCGCTCCACCTCGTGGACCTGTGTGATGTCGAGCGACTGGAGACCGGGCAGGTGCTCGGCCGTCACGGCCTCGGCGATGGGGCGCGGGGGGTAGTGCGCGAGGTCGGTCGAGATCGCGACCACGACCCGTTCACCCGCCGCGCGCCGCTCCGCCACCAGCCGCCCCGCCATGTCGCCGCCGATGACGGCCGCGTCGGGCGTGCAGCCCACGGTGAGCGGCACGAACCGGGTCGCCGGCAGCAGGCGCCGGAGGAACGGGAGCTGCACCTCGATCGCGTGCTCGGTCGCGTGCGCTCGCGCGTCGGACAGGAACGGTGGACCGAGCGCCACGAGCGCATCGCGCAGCGCCGCATCCTGGGCGAGGTCGCCGCCCGGGATGGACCATCCCGCGTCCGGCGACGCCGCGATCCCGTCGAGCCACGGCGCGGTGTGGCACGTGCCCATCACCACGACGGTCGCGGGGGAGGCGGCGGCCAGGGCGGCCCAGCCGCGCGCCGCCGTCCCTCCCGAGTACACGAGCCCGGCGTGCGGGACGAGGACCCCCATCGGTTCTCCCGGGAGGTCGGAGGGGCGCGGGAGCGAGCCCGGATCCTCGCGGAGGCACTCGTCCACGAGGCGCTCGAGCGACGCCGTGTCGGCGGGGTAGAACGAGCCGGCCACCGCGGGCCGACGGAGCGTCCCGGTCATCGCCGTCCTCCAGCTCCGGCGCCTGCCCCGGCTCCGGTGCCACCTGGTGCGCCGTCCGTCGCGCCGTCCATCGCCGCATCCGCCCAGATGCCGGGGAGAGGGCGACGGCATACGGGGCAGGCTCCTGCACGGAGGCGCATCTCGGTCACGTGGTACGCGGATCGCGCGATGAGCGTCGCGCCGCACCCGGCGCACCGCGTCGCGCCGTCCTCCCGCTCCGCCGCCCCGCCGATGTTGCCCGGGTAGACATGCGCGAGCCCGGCCGCCCGACCGATCGCGGCGGCCCCGCGGATCGTCGCGATCGGCGTGGGGTGGACGTGCCCGAACCGGTACGCCGGGAAGAACCGGCTCACGTGCCACGGCGTCTCGGGCCCCAGCTCGCGCGCGATCCAGCCCGTGAGCGAGCGCAGGCCGCTCGGGTCGTCCGTGTGCCCGGGGATCAGCAGGGTGGTCACCTCCACCCACACCCCCGCGGCCCGGAGGCCGGCGAGCGTCTCGAGCACGGGTGCCAGGCGGGCGCCGCAGATCCGCCGGTACGTCGCGTCGTCGAAGCCCTTCAGGTCCACGTTCGCCGCGTCGATCCACGGCGCGAGCGCGGCCACCGCCTCCGGCGTCCCGTAGCCGTTCGTCACGAGGACGTTGCGCAGGCCGGCCCGCCGTGCCAGCCGCGCGACGTCGACGAGGTACTCGGCGAAGATCGTCGGCTCGACGTACGTGTATGCGATCGAGCCCGCGCCCGCCGACAGCGCGGCCGCGACCACCTCGTCGGGCTCGGCGTGGAAGGTCGTGTGCCGCAGGCCCTCGCGCGGCGCCTGCGCGATCTCCCAGTTCTGGCAGAAGCCGCACCGGAACGGACAGCCGACGGTCGCGATCGAGTACGACGTGGTCCCGGGCAGGACGTGGAAGAGCGGCTTCTTCTCGATGGGGTCGAGGTGGGCGGCGACGAGCTCGCCGTAGACGAGCGTGACGAGCTTCCCGTCGCGGTTCTCCCGGACGCCGCAGATCCCGCGCCGTCCCGGCCGCAGGAGGCACCGGTGCGCGCAGAGGACGCAGCGGACGCTGGCCGGTCCGGGGGGCGCGTGAGGGTCGTCCGCGGCCGACCAGAGGATCGCGGGCGCGACGCCGCGCTCGTCGTCGCCGCCGTGCCGGGTCGGCGCGGCCGCGTGTCTCACGTCCGGGCGGCGGCGCAGGTTCATCGCGGGTCCATCCTGCGCCGATCGTCCGCCACCCACCGGATCCGCTCGGTGCCGCGCGGGACCGAGCCCTCGACGCGACGCCACGTGCCGTCCGCCCCCTCGACCTCGTACGCGCGGAACGCGCACGCCACGCCGCGTGCGGTCAGCGGGTCCGGGCCGTCCATCAGCTGGAAGTGGAGGTGCGGCATCGAGGAGTTGCCGGTGGTGCCCACCCTGCCCAGGACGTCGCCGGTCCGGACGTGGGCGCCGGACGCGACGGCCACGGACCCGGGCACCAGGTGGGCGAAGCCGGCGTAGACGTCGCCGCACCGGAGGATCACGTGGTTGCCCAAGACCCGGAGGAGCGCCCTCGACGTGGGTCGGAAGGTCACGCCGTTCTTCACGACGAGAGCCAGCTGGCGGAGCGGGATGACGCGGGTCGGCTCGGCGATCCCGTCGTGCGCGACGACCACCTCGCCGTCGAGCGGCGCATGCACAGTCTCGCCCCAGCCCGGGCACTCGCGCGTCGGGATCCCGACGAGGGCGGAGAGCGGCCCGCCGCGCGGATGATCGCGCGTGCCCCGCCGCGGGTCGAAGCGGACGAGGTCGAAGGCGTACCGCTGGCCGAGCATGTCGGTGCCGTGGCTCGGGATCCGGTCGGCCGGCGTGTGGACGGCCATCCACTCGCCCCGGAGGGGCAGATCGACGACACGGGCCCCCGCGAGCTCGGCAGCCAGGGCGGGGTCGAGACCGCCGCCGCGGCCCCCAGGTCCCGGACGCCCGGCTCCGCGCTCCGTGGCCCCGGCCCCGCCCCCGGCACCGCGCTCCGTGGCCCCGGCCCCGCCCCCGGCACCGCGCTCCCCGCCGGTCACTGGACGCAGAACTCGTTGCCCTCCGGATCGTTCATCCGGACCCAGTACTCGCCATGGCGGTCCATCGCGCCGCGCTCGTCGCTCGCCCCCAGGGCCTTCAGGCGTGCCACCTCCGCGTCGACGCGCCGCCGCCGCTCGTCGTCGGGGACGTTCCGCCCGCCGCCCGCGTTCACGTCGAGGTGGACGCGGTTCTTCGCGACCTTGCCCTCCGGCACCCGCTGGAAGAACAGGCGGGGGCCGACGCCGTCGGGGTCGAGGGCCGCGCTGAAGTCGTTCCTCTGCTCCGGCGGGATGCCCATGCTGTCCGCCCAGGCGTCCCAGCTGTCGAAGCCCGGAGGCGGCGGCTGGAGCACGTAGTGCAGCGCCTCGGCCCAGAACCGCGCCTGGGCGTCGGGGTCGGCGCAGTCGAAGACGACCTGGATCGGCGTGGCCATCACTCAGCCCTCCGGGAGCCGCGACGCGTACATCCGGCGCGGCTCGATCCGATGGTAGACCGCCGAGGAAGCCGCCCAGTCGATCCAGCCTTCGCCGAAGCGAGGCCCGTACACCTCGACGAGGCACGCGCGGAGACCGGCCTCGGCGGGGTCGTCGAGGGAGACCGGCACGGCACGGCCGTGCACCACGACCGCATGGCGCTCGTCGTCGATCCAGGCGGCGCTCACCGCCGGCCGTTCTGCCAGGTGCCGCGTCCGCAGCGCGTCGTGCGAGGACCCGAAGTGCAGGCGGCCGCGGTAGAGGATCCCGTCCACGGGCGCGACGAACGGCTCGCCGGCCGCGCTCGCGGTCGCGAGCGCGACGACGCGCATCCCGTCGAGGAGCGCGGCGGTCTCGACGGCCGTCAGCCGCAGGTCGTCGGCGAAGACCTCGCGCAGGTGCGGCCCGGCGGCCGACCGGCTCCCGTCGAGCAGGTCCTGGAGCCAGGCGAGGTCCTCGGGCGTCTCGTGCATCGGCCCTCCTCCACGGGCGCTCCCTCGTGCCCGCGCTCCCTATGCCAGCGGCGCGAACCGGGCGGTGAAGTGCCGGAGCTGCGCCGGCGCCTCGACGATGCGGAAGCCGCGCAGGTCGGCCGCGTGCTCCGCCACGTGACGCACGACCTCGATCGCGTAGTCCACGTGGCTCTGCGTGTACGTCCGGCGCGGGATCGCGAGGCGCACGAGGTCCATCGCCGCCTCGGTCTCCGTCCCGTCCGGGTGCGCCCCGAACATGACCGTCCCGATCTCGCAGCCGCGGATCCCGCCCTCCACGTACAGCGCGACCGCGAGCGCCTGGCCCGGGTACTGCAGCGGGGGGATGTGCGGCAGGAGGCTCCGCGCGTCGAGATAGACGGCGTGGCCGCCGATCGGCAGGACGACCGGGATCCCGGCGTCGGCGAGCGCGTCGCCGAGATAGGCGGTGCTCCGGATCCGGTACCGCAGGTAGTCCTCGTGCACCACCTCGCGGAGGCCCTGGGCGATCGCCTCGAGGTCGCGGCCGGCGAGGCCGCCGTACGTCGGGAACCCCTCCGTCAGGATGAGCAGGTTCCGGCATCGTTCGGCGAGCGCGTCGTCGTTCATCGCGAGCCAGCCGCCGATGTTCGCGAGCCCGTCCTTCTTCGCGCTCATCGTCATGCCGTCGGCGTACGACGCCATCTCGCGCACGATCTCGACGATGGGCGTGGAGGCGTATCCCTCCTCGCGCTCGTGGATGAACCACGCGTTCTCCGCGAACCGGCACGCGTCGAGGAAGAGCGGGATCCCGTACCGGTCGCACACGCCGCGGATCCCGCGGATGTTGGCCATCGCGACCGGCTGGCCGCCCCCGGAGTTGTTCGTCACCGTCACGAAGACGACCGGGACGTTCTCCGGTCCCGCCTCGCGGATCGTCCGGTCGAGGAGGTCGAGGTCCATATCCCCCTTGAACGGGTGCCGCAGCGACGGCACGCGCCCCTCGGCGATCACGCAGTCCACGGCGGCCGACCCGGTCGCCTCCACGTTGGCCCGGGTCGTGTCGAAGTGCGTGTTGTTGGGGACCGTCCTCCCGGGCCCGCCCACCGCGCTGAAGAGGATCCGCTCCGCCGCGCGTCCCTGGTGCGTGGGGATCACGTGCCGGAACGGGAAGAGGTCCTGCACCGCCTCGAGGAAGACGTACCACGACGGCGAGCCCGCGTAGCTCTCGTCGCCGTGCTGGACCGCCGCCCACTGGTCCCGGCTCATCGCCCCGGTCCCGGAATCGGTGAGGAGGTCGATGAGGACGTCGTCCGCGTGAAGCCCGAAGAGGTTCCAGCCCGCCTCGCGGATCGCCGCGAGCCGCTGCTCGCGGGTCGTCATCCGGATCGGCTCCACCGCGTGGATCCGGAAGGGCTCGATGATCGTGCGCGGCTCCATGGGGCCTCCGGTGGTCGATCGGTCGATGGCGTCCCGTGACGATACGACCCGCGGTCCCTCGCCGTGCGCCACCCGGGACCGCCGTGCGCCCCCCGGGACCGCCCTGCGGCACCGGGCGGCCCGCCGCCCCGAGGGCTACTCGCCCTCCATCTCCTTCAGGCGCGTGTAGTAGTCCGGCAGCTCCTGGAGGTGCGCCCACGCGATCCGGCCGGTCAGGAGCGGGTCGTCGCCCGTCACGTTCGTCCGCGGGTCCCGCGACCCGTGCTCCATCTCCACCGCGAGCCCGGTCCGGAACTCCTCCGGATCCACGCCCTCGGCGTGGAAGTCCAGCCCGATCGCCCGCGCGATCCCGGCGGCCTCCTCGAGCGTGAACTCGGTCTTGCGCTGCGTCATCGTCGCCTCCTGCGGGCCGGTCCACGGCCCGGGCCATGGTGCCACCGCCGCCCCCGTCGGGCGAGTGCCGGGCGGCCCGTGGGCGCGACGCATCGGGGTACCCTATCGGTGCCGACATCACCGATGCAGCGACGATGGGACGAGTGTCATGGACCAGAACGCACCCCACGACGAAGGAGCGGACCGCAGCGGCCGGCGGACCTCGAACCGGGACTGGTGGCCCGACCAGCTCGACCTCTCCGGCCTGAACCGGAACTCGCCCCTGGCCGACCCGATGGGCGAGGACTTCGACTACGCGGCGGAGTTCGCCAGCCTGGACCTCGAGGCCCTGAAGAAGGACATCGTCGAGGTCCTCACCACCTCGCAGGACTGGTGGCCGGCCGACTACGGGCACTACGGGCCGCTCATCATCCGGATGGCGTGGCACAGCGCCGGCACGTACCGCGTCAGCGACGGGCGCGGCGGCGCGTCGCGCGGGCAGCAGCGGTTCGCGCCGCTCAACAGCTGGCCGGACAACGCGAACCTCGACAAGGCCCGGCGCGTGCTCTGGCCGGTCAAGCAGAAGTACGGCCGAAGGATCTCGTGGGCCGACCTGATGATCCTCGCCGGGAACGTCGCCCTCGAGTCGATGGGCTTCAGGACGTTCGGCTTCGGCGGCGGCCGCGAGGACGTGTGGGAGCCGGACGACACGGACTGGGGCTCCGAGAGCACGTGGCTCGCCGACGAGCGCTACAGCGGCGATCGCGACCTCGCGAACCCGCTCGCGGCCGTCCAGATGGGCCTCATCTACGTCAACCCGGAGGGCCCCAACGGGAACCCCGACCCGGTCGCGGCAGCGAAGGACATCCGCGACACCTTCGCCCGGATGGCGATGAACGACGAGGAGACGGTCGCGCTCATCGCCGGCGGCCACACCTTCGGCAAGACCCATGGGGCAGGCCCGGCCACCAACGTCGGCCCCGAGCCCGAGGCGGCGCCCCTCGACGCGCAGGGCCTCGGGTGGCAGAGCAGCTACGGCAGCGGCAAGGCCGGCGACGCGATCACGAGCGGCATCGAGGTCACGTGGACCTCCACGCCGACCCACTGGAGCAACAACTTCTTCTGGAACCTGTTCGGCTACGAGTGGGAGCTCGAAAAGAGCCCGGCCGGCGCCAACCAGTGGGTGGCGAAGGGCCGTCCCCAGACGATCCCGGACGCGTTCGACCCGTCGAAGCACCACCCGCCCACGATGCTGACAACGGATCTCTCGCTGCGCTTCGACCCCGCCTACGAGAAGATCTCGCGCCGGTTCTACGAGCACCCGGACGAGTTCGCCGACGCGTTCGCGCGTGCCTGGTTCAAGCTCACCCACCGCGACATGGGGCCGCGCTCGCGGTACCTGGGCCCGCTCGTCCCCGCGGAGACCCTCATCTGGCAGGACCCCGTCCCGGCCGTCGACCACGCGCTCGTGGGCCCGGCGGAGATCGCGGACCTCAAGGCCCGGATCCTCGGCTCCGGCCTGTCCGTCTCACGGCTCGTGTCCACCGCGTGGGCGTCCGCGGCCTCGTTCCGCGGCACCGACCGCCGCGGCGGCGCGAACGGCGCGCGGATCCGCCTCGCGCCGCAGAAGGACTGGACGGTGAACGATCCCGCGGCGCTGGCGACCGTGCTCGCGACGCTCGAGGGGATCCAGGCGGAGTTCAACGCGTCGCGGACCGACGACGTGCGCGTCTCGCTCGCGGACCTGATCGTCCTCGGCGGGTGCGCGGCGGTCGAGCAGGCCGCGGCCGATGCCGGGCATCCCGTCGCGGTCCCGTTCGTCCCGGGTCGCACGGATGCCTCGGCGGAGCAGACCGACGCGGCCTCGTTCGCCGTCCTCGAGCCCCGTGCGGACGGGTTCCGCAACCACGTGCCGGCCGGCCAGGCCGGGCGGGCGGAGCGCCTCCTCGTCGAGCGGGCGGAGCTGCTGGCGCTCACGGCGCCGGAGATGACCGTGCTCGTCGGCGGCCTCCGCGTGCTCGGCGCCAACACCGGTGGGTCGCCCGACGGCGTCCTCACCGATCTGCCCGGGACGCTCACGACCGACTACTTCCGCAACCTGCTCGACATGGGCACGGAGTGGAAGGCGACCTCGGCGGCCCAGGAAGCCTTCGAGGGCCGCGACCGGGCGACGGGCGAGGTGCGGTGGACGGCGACCCGGGCGGACCTCGTCTTCGGGTCGGACTCCCGGCTCCGGGCGTACGCGGAGGTCTACGCGTCCGACGACGCGGCGGAGAAGTTCGTGGACGACTTCGTCGCGGCGTGGGACAAGGTGATGACCCTCGACCGGTTCGACCTGGCCTGACCTCGGCGGGTCCAGCGGGCGGCCGGACGGCCGCCCGCTGCGTCAGGCCGGATCGAGGCCGAGTTCCTCGAGGAGGGCGACGCCCGCCGCGAGGATGTCCGGTGCCGCCGACGCGAGCTTGCGCCACTCCTCGGCGCCCCACGCGGCGTAGCCCGGACGCGCATCGGCCAGCGCGTGATGTCCGTCCGTCCGGGCGCGGACGTCGGCGATGAGCGCCGCGTACAGGACGAGCGGTGGCGCGGCGAGCGCGCGGGCCTCCAGCGCGACGTCGGCGCCGACCACGGCGCGGAGCCGTGCGAAGAACGCGCCCACCTCGTCGGCGCGGACGTCCTTGCCCTGCGAGTGACCGCCGGCCCGCAGGATCGGCGCCTCCGAGCCCAGCACGGCGATCCGCGTCGCGGGATCGACGTCCCCCAGGCGGATCCGCCCTCCGAAGGTGAAGAACAGGTTCGAGACGCCGAGGCGATCCACGACGGACGCGGTCCCCCACGCGATCGCGTGGCCGGGCTGGTCGGAGTCGCGGTCCACCTGGCGCCGGACGCCGCGCCCGGCCTCGGCGGACCAGTAGTCGAGGCGTTCCGGGTCGAAGTGGTGGAGCGTCGGGGCGGCGCGGAACGCGACGAGGAGGTTCGCCCCCGCCGGCCGATCGGGCCGGTCGCCGTGGACGAGCTCGAACCCGAGGTCCGCGAGGAAGCGCGCGCCCTCGGCCGGCGTGATCACGCCGTCCGCCCAGGCCGCGGCCGGGTCGAACGCGCGCGCCGGGGCCCGGCCCTCGGCCGCTCCCTCGCCGCCGTCCATCGCGTCAGCCGGCCCGGTACGCCCGGGCGAGGAGGCGGTCGCGGACCGCCGGGTCCGTGGCCGCGTCGATCGCCGTCCAGGCCATCCCGATCGCGCCGTCGAGCACGGCGCGGTCCGCCACCGGGGTCGCGCACGCGGCAGCGAACTCCGGCTGGTGGTTCACGACCGGGAAGCAGTCGAGCGAGAGGCTCGGATGGATCGACGGGATGGCGAGCGAGACGTTGCCCATGTCCGTCGACGCCGGGGTGGGCTCGGGGCCCGCCTCCGGCCATGAAGTCCGCCCGAGCGCCCGGGCGTTGCGCTCCCACGCCGCGAGCAGGTCGGGATCGCTCACGACCTCCGCGTAGTCCGGCCCCGCCTGGACGACCTCCACGGTGCATCCGGTGGCCAGCGCGCCCGCCTCGAAGCACGCGAGGATCCGCCTCTTCGCGGGCTCCAGGTCCGCGATCGTCGGCGCCCGGAACATGTAGTCGATGACGGTCTCGTGCGGGATGATGTTCATCGCGTCGCCGCCCTTGAGCACGATCCCGTGGGCCCTGATCGTCGACGGCAGCTGCTGGCGGAGCAGGCCGATCGCCACTTGGGCGACGACGAGCGCATCGGCCGCGTTCACGCCCAGGTCCGGGGCGGCCGCCGCGTGGGCCGGCTTCCCGCGGTA
>JALOOH010000014.1 GCA_025454515.1 Chloroflexota bacterium | reverse complement strand
AACGATCACGCCGGCGCCCTCCCGCCGGACCTCGACATCGTCCCCGGCGACGTGATCGCCGCCGACCTCGAGGGCACGCTGACCGACGGCGAGACATGGCGCGGGCTGGGTCGCTGGCTCTCCACGCACGGCCGCGCCGGTGAGTATCGGCGCTTCCTCGCGGTCCGCCTCCCGCTCCTGCCGGTCGTCCGGGTCGGGCTCGTGGATCGCCAGGCGTTCCGGGACCGGTGGATCCGCGACCTGGTGGGCCGCCTCGCCGGCGCGAGCCGCGTGGACGTGGAAGCCGTCGCCGAGTGGATCGTCGAGCACGAGCTGTGGCCGGCGCGACGCGCGGCGCTCCTCGCGCAGCTCACCGAGGTGCGGGACCGTGGCGCGCGTGTCGTCGTCGTGTCGGGGACGTACGCGCCGGTCCTCGACCGCTTCTGCGCGCGGGCTGGCTTCGAGGCCGTGGGCACGCCGCTCGAGTTCGACGGCGACCGGTTCACGGGACGCCTGGCCGGGCCGGTGAACACGGGTCCGCGGAAGCTCGACCGTCTGGCCCGACGCATCGGGACCGCGCCCCTGCGACGCGCGTACGGCGACTCCACCGCGGATACCGCGCTGCTCGCTGCGTCCGCCGACCCGGTGGCGGTGACCCCGGACCGCGCGCTCGCGCGCACCGCGCGCGAGCGCGGCTGGCGGATCGTCGATCCGCAGGGCGCGCCCGTCACCGATCCGCTGCGCCAACCGTCGTGAACGGTTGGGGTGGGGGAATGGCGGAGCGGAGGGATCCATGACGCGACCGGATCGAGGGCTCGCGGCGGACGCGACCGTGGACGGCGCCGCGCGCGACGCCGGCGACATCGTGCGGTCCGCACGTCGGGCGGCCGACGCGATCGGGCTCCGGCTCGCGGCGGTCGGCCTCCGACCGGCGTATGCCGTCTACCTCCGGCGCCTCCGCGCCGAGGTCGCCGCCCAGCCCGTCCCGGAGCACGTTGCCGTGATCATGGACGGGAACCGCAGGTGGGCCGCCCGCTCCGGCCACAGCGACCCGGGGTTCGGCCACCGAGCCGGCGCGGAGAAGGCGCTCGAGCTCGTGGACTGGTGCGCCGAGACCGGCGTCCGCGAGGTGACCCTGTGGGCGCTCTCGCTCGAGAACCTCGGGCGCTCCGAGGACGAGGTGGGCACGATCGCGGGGATCGCGACGGACGCCCTCACCCAGCTCGCCACGGGGCGGCGGCGCACCCGCGTCCCGATCCGGCTCCGGGTCATCGGCCGCCGGGACGCGCTGCCGATGACGCTCCGTGCCGCGATCGAGGACGCGTCGGCGGTCTCCCATGACGACGGGGCGATGACCGTGACCGTCGCCCTGGGCTACAGCGGGCGCGACGAGCTGCTCGAGGCGTTCCGCGCGACCGTCCGCGACCTCGTCGCGGCGGGCACGGGCGCGGCGGCGCTCCCCGACGCGCTCACCGAGGAGGCGCTCGCCGCCCACCTCTACACCGTCGGCTCGTCGGACCCCGACCTGATCATCCGGACGTCCGGGGAGATCCGCCTCTCCGGCTTCCTGCCGTGGCAGAGCGTCTACAGCGAGTACTACTTCTCCGACGCGTACTGGCCGGCCTTCCGCGAGATCGACTTCCTGCGCGCGATCCGCACGTACCAGCAGCGGCGGCGCCGGTTCGGCCGCTGACGCCTCCCCGAAGGTACCGCCGCGCCCTCGGACGGACGGGTGGGGGCGGTTCGGCGGTCACGGGTCTACGGTGCGCCCACGCGGACGGGCCGCCGGGAGCGGCCGCGCGGCATCGGCCGGCACGGGCCGGGCAGGAGTCACGATGCGATCGACGGGTCGCGGCTCGATCCACCCAGGGCGCCCTCGGCTCGCGCGGGCGCTCGCGATCCCGGTCCTGCTCGTCCTCCTCGGCACCGCGTCGGCCGTCCCGGTCGCCGCCGCCGCAGGCGACCGCGCCGTCACGCTCGCGGGGGACCGGGCCGGGTCCGCGACGCTGATGGAGGGCCACGCCGCCGGCGACGACGCGGCCCGGTCCATGCCCCCGACCGCCTCGAGCGCGACGGCAGCGGACGCGGACCGTGGGCCGACGGCTTTCGGGGCCGTGGCCTTCATCCTCCTGGCGCTCGCCGTCGCCGTGACGACGCCCGTCCTCGCGATCCGGCGGCGGCGCACGCGCTAGTCAGACGGCGGAGTGCCCACCGCCGGGAAGGGGGCGTCGCGAGGGGCGGGCCCACGGCCCGCCCCTCCGGCGTTCACGACGGCCGGTCGGCCATCCGGACGCCGCCGAAGCGCGAGACGATCTCGTCGTCGTACTCGTCGGCGGTCGAGGCGACCGCGAGGATCGACGCCCGCAGCTCCGCCTTCGTGACGGTGGACCCGAGGATCGTGTGCTCGAAGAACGAGTCGCCGTCCTTGTCGACCCCGAACGCGCCGAAGCGCATGTCCGCGTTCGCGTTGAGCAGGTACCGTCCCAGGTCCGCGGTCACCTCGGTCCCCGAGGTGAGCCACGCGCGTGTCGTGATCGTGGCGTCGTCGTCCCCCCACGCGGAGACCCATGTCTGCACCCAGGCGGACCCGAAGCGGACGCCGAACGTCGGCCGGTCCTCGCGAGCGGACGCCATCTCCCCGAAGAGCTCCTTCATGAGCGGGACGACCGCCTCGTAGACGGCCTGCTGGGCCGGCGTCTGGAACTCCATCACATCCTCCTCTCGGTCCCCTGGCCTGCTCCCCGTCCCTCAACCGGCGCGCCGTCGACCGCGTCCGGGACCTCCGACGGCGGCGGTGCCTCGAGCACGAGGGCCCCGTCGCGCACCGAGGCGTGGACGTCCGTCGCGGAGGCATCAGTCGGCGCGGCGATCGCCTCGGCCACGAGCGGGCCCAGCTCGTCGTCGAGGTACCGCTCCCACGCCCGGCCCTGCGTCCCGGGCGGCCCCTGTGCCGCGAGGTGGCCGACGACCGCGGGGTCCCACGTCAGGGTGACGCCGCGCTCCGCGAAACGCCGTGCGACGGCGGGCAGGAGCGTCCGTGCGATCCACGCCTCGCGCGAGCCCGCCCCCGGCGCCTCGCTCGCCGTGACGTCCACCTCGTCACCGAGCAGCGGCCCGAGGAGGGCGCGCGGGTCGATCGCGGCGCGTCCCGCCGCCGCTCCGCCACGCGTGCCGCCCGCAGCGTCGTCCGCCGCCGACGCCGACGGGTCGAACCCGAGGCGCCTCCGCGCGGCCGCCGCGGAGGCGGTCGCGAGCAGCACGATCGTCTCGGAGAGGTGGATCGGCCGGCCCGCGCCGTCCGCGAGGATGCCCGAGCCGACCGCCCTCCCGAGGACGTCCAGGACGACGGGGTGGGCGCGGTCCACGTCCTCCACGAGCACGACGCACGCGCGCATGCGGTCGATCGCGTGGATCGGGAGGTCGTCGCTGTACCCGACGTACCCCGGCGGCGCCCCGACGAGCATGGCCACGTCGTGGTCCTGCGTCATCCGCCCGGCCTCGATCGTCACGACCCGGTCGGGCGAGCCGAAGAGCCCGTCGGCGATGGCCGCGGCCAGCGCCGGTGCCGCGCGCGCCACCTCGCCGGCGAGGAGGACGACGGCATTCGGGCGCTCGCGCCGAACGTCGGCGCCGCGCATGCCCACGCCGATCCTCTCGATCACGGCATCCACGTCGGCAGGGGAGAGGAGATCCGCCGCCGCGAGGCGTCCCGCGAGGTCGTCGAGCCGCCGGCCCACGTCGGTCGGCAGGCCGGTGAGCCTCCGACCAACAACGTCGACGTCCTCGGGTGTGGCAGCCGGCCGGCCGGTCGCGACGGCGTGGGCCACGACCTGCTCGAGGAGCTCCACGGCCTTGTCCGGGTAGCGGCGATCGGGCATCGCATCGCCCGCGAAGCGCACGATCCGGCCGAGCAGCGGGTCGTCCACCGCGACGCCCCGGAGCGCGACGAGAGCGTCGCGGTGGGAGCGGACGATCGCGATCGTCTGCTCCACGGTGGGCTCGCGGACGAGCACCGGCGCGAACCGCCGCTCGAGGGCCGGGTCGTCCTCGATGAAGCGTCGGTACTCCTCGTCCGTCGTCGCGGCGATGCACGCGATGTCGCCGCGCGCGAGCGCCGGCTTGAGGAGGCTCGCGAGGTCGCTCGAGCCGCGCGCGCCGCCGGCTCCCACGATCGAGTGGAGCTCGTCGATGAACAGCGCGATGCCGTCCTGTGCGGCCTCGGCGAGGACCGCCTTCATCCGCTCGTCGAGGACGCCGTAGACCCCCGCGCCGGCGACGAGGGACGAGGGCGAGAGCTGCACGATGCGGAACCCGCGGAGGAGCGCCGGGACCTCGCCCGCGACGACGCGCGCCGCGAGCCCCTCGACGATCGCGGTCTTGCCCGTGCCGGCAGGTCCGACGAGCGCCGGGTTCCGCTTGGTCCGGCGACACAGCGTCTCGACGACGACGGAGAGCTCGACCTCGCGCCCGATGAGCTCGGGCAGGCGGCCGGCTCGCGCCTCGGCGGTGAGGTCCCGCCCGAACGCGTCGAGGGTCGGCGTGGGGCGCTTCGCGCGCGGCGTCCACGCGCCGCCCCCCGGCGCGGTCGCCGGACCCGCCCCGCCGTCGGATGCCGGCCGCGCACTGTCTCCCTGCGGCGTGGACGGACTCTCCTGCCCGCCGCCGCCCGCGACCGCGGCGCCGTCCGTCGCACCGCTGGCCGCGCCGTGAGCGGCGCCGCTCGCCATCCCCGGACCGCCGCCGGGCGGCGTCGGCGGGCCTCCGGCCACCGGGCCGCTCTTCCCGTGGACGGTGTAGCCGGCCGCGCGCAGGACCACCTCGACGACGTCCGCCTCGTTCGGTGTCGCGCTCCCGCGCCGGGCGGCGAGCGTCCGCGCATCGGCCACGACCGTCGCCTCGTCGAGGCGCGCGCCCGCCTCGCCCGCGCGGAGGCGCTCGTGCAGCCAGGGTCGCAGCGCGGACGCGGCGAGGCCGTCGGCGAGGCCCTCCGCCATCGCGGCATTCCGCGTGACGACGGCGATGAGCCAGTGGTTCACGCCGAGGGCCGCGTCGCCGCTGTCCGCGGCCGCGTCGTTGGCGCGCCGGACGATCGCGGCCGCGCCCGGCCCGAGGACCGCGCCGTCCGGATCCGTCGCGTCGGTGGTCATGGTGCCGCGGAGTCTACGGGAGCGGCGGCGGTCTCGATGGGCCGGGGCGCGGCCCGGAGCGCGAGGACGACGCCCCCGACGGCGGCGACCCCGACGGCCCCGGCGACCGCGAAGAGGCCCGGGATCGTCAGGGCCGTCGCGACCGCACCGCCCACGGCCGCCCCCGTGATCGTCGCGAGGCCGAACGTCACGGCGCTCAGGACCCCCTGCGCCGTCGCGATCCGCCCCTTCGGCGCGAGCTCCGCCACGTAGCCCACGCTCGCCACGAAGAAGAGCCCGTAGCCGAGCCCCTCGAGCGCCGCGCCCGCCACGAGGACCTCCGGCGTCCCCGCGACGGCGTACAGCACGCCGCGCGCGGCGAAGGACGTGGCGCCCACGATGAGGAGCCGGTGGGCGCCGAACCGGGCCGCCAGGCGCGGGAACGCGAACATGATGGGGATCTCGACCACCGAACCCACGACCCACGCCGCACCGGCCGCCTCGGCGCCGGCCCCCAGGTCGTACAGGCGGACCGAGAGGAACGAGCTCGCCGCGGCCGTCGCCGTCCACATGACGAACGCAGCGGCGAGGAAGGCGCCGAGCCCCGGCGCGCGCACCACCCGCGACGCGCCGGACCAGATCGAGCCCGTGGCGGACGAGCGGCGGCTCCGCGGGAGCGCGACCGCGATGCCCGCCGTGATGACGAGGGCCGGGATCCAGACCGCGAACAGTGCCTCCGTCCCGACCCGCCCGATGACGATCCCGACGAGCGCCGTCGAGACGACGAACGACACCGAACCCCAGGCGCGGATCCGGCCGTACCCGCCGCGGTCGTCGCCGAGCAGGTCCAGCGTCCGCGCGTCGAGCATCGGCGTGACCCCGGCCGACGCCATCGCCACGCACGCGACGCCCACCGCGATCGCCGGCAGCGCCTCCGCCTGCGACAGGCCCGTCGCCGCGACGGCCGCCAGGAGCGCGGCCCCCGGCAGGAGCGCGCGCGACCGCGGGAACCGGTCGGTGACGCTGCCCCAGAGCGGCGACGCGAGGAGCGACGCCGCGGCCCACAGCGCCGCGAGCGTCCCGATCGCCGCCAGGTCGAGGCCGAGGGCGCGGTAATGGACCGGGAGGTACGGGAAGTTGGCGCCGATCGCGCCGAAGGCGGCGACGTACGCGAGGGTGGCGCGCGTCCGGGGCGTCATGCGGCCGGGCGGCCGCGTCGGTCAGCGGTCGCCGCCGAAGAGCTTGCCGAGCAGCGCTCCGGCGTCCGACACGTCGATGCCGTCGGGTGCGTCGGCGGTCCCGCGCTGCGCCCCGCCCATCAGGCCCGCGAGCGACCCGCCGATGTCCTGGAGGATCCCGGGGTTCGCGAGGAGCGTCGCGACCGGCTCGGCGGCGGAGGGGACCGCCTGCGCGACCTCCCCGAGGGCGGTCGTGAGGTCGTCGCCGCGGTCGAGGAAGCCCCGCAGCGCCGCCATCGCGTCACCGTCGTCCAGGAGCCGGCGGACGGCCGCCTCGGCGGCCGCGAAGTCCATGCCGCCCGCGCCGCCCGGCTGGGCGCTGCTCCCGAGGAGCGCGTCGAACGCCCCGCCTCCCGGACCCGTCTGGTCGCCCATCCCGCTTCTCCTCGCCGTGACCGCGGGCCCGCCCGGGCCCTGAGTGCCGCCTAGCCTACGGCGCCGTCCGTTCGCGCGGAAGACGGATCCGCCGGGCCGGGCTGGCACGTCGGGCACCAGTAGACGTCGCGACCCGCCTGGAGGGCCGTCCGCACGACGCTCCCGCACCGGCGGCACGGGAGGTCCGCGCGCTTGTACACGTACGTCTCCCGCGCGCGGGCCCGGGCGACAGCCGAGCCGGACGCCTCGTCCTCGGGCGGGAGGTGCCGCCCTGCGGAGCGGCGCTGGCCGCGAGGGAGGTCCGCCCGGTCCACGGTGGCGACGCGTCCGGTCCGTCGCCCGTCGGCGAGGAGACGCCGCGCCTCCTCCCACAGCCGGTCGAACCCGTCGGCCCCGACCTCGCTGCCGGGCATCCACGGCGAGAAGCCGCAGCGGAAGAGGAGCTCCGACCGGTACGCGTTGCCGACCCCCGCGAAGAGCTTCTGGTCGAGCAGGAGCGCGCCGATCGCGACGCGCGAGCGCGAGACGCGGCGCCGCGCCGTCGCGGGGTCGGGCGAACGCGCGAGGAGGTCCGGGCCCAGTCGCGCGATGAGCGCCCTCTGCCGTGCCGGATCGATGAGCTCGCAGACCGTGGGCGCGCGGACGTCGGCGAAGGCATCGGCGGTCTCGAGCCGGAGGCGGATCGCGCCGCGAGGCGCGGGCGCGGCCGTGTCACCGACCACCACCCGACCCCCGAGGCCGAGGTGGACGTGGACGACCGGGGCGCCGCGCCCGGCGTACTCGACGAAGAGGTGCTTGCCGTGCGCGCTCACCCGGCGGACCCGGGCGCCGTCGATGACCGCCGCCTCCTCCGCGAACCGGCCCTGCGGGCTCGATGCGCGCACCTCGTGGCCGCCGAGCCGCGCGGTGAGCGCGGCCGCGAGGCGGTGGATCGTGTGTCCCTCGGGCATCGCGGGTCAGCTGCGCTTCCGCGCGAGCCAGACCTCCTCGCTGGGCCACCGGCGCGCCCACGCGGGCGTCACGTGCGGGACGGGCGCCGTCGCACCGTCGGGGGCCTGCAGCTCGCGGAGGTCCTCCACCTCGAAGCCGCACGAGCGCAGCAGGCGGATCATGTCGCCGTACCCGAGGTGGAACTCCACGCTGCCGTCGTCCGGCCAGGCGAACGTGTGCATCCCGAAGTACGGCCGCAGCAGACGGTCCGCGGCCGGGACCGAGCCGTCGTCCGGCGAAGCGAGCATGAGCAGCGTGCCGTTCACGAGGAAGACGAGGCGCCCCCCGGGCCGGAGCAGCCTCGCGGCCTCCGGGATCCATCGCTCGGGAGCGCACCAGATGCTCGCCCCGTACTCGCTGATCGCGAGGTCGAACGAGGCGTCGGGGAGCGGGACGTCCTCGGCGCTCGCGTGGATGAGCGGGAACGCGAGCCCGTGCTGCTCCTGCAGCCGGCGCGCCGTGGCCAGCTGCGCCTCGGTGATGTCCACGCCGACCGGTCGCGCGCCCCGTCGCGCGAGCCACGCGGACACATACGCGGTGCCGCAGCCGAGCTCGATCGCGTCCAGGCCCTCGACGTCGTCGATGAGGTGCAGCTCGGACTCGGGGATCCCCCAGATCCCCCAGGACGGCTCCGACGCCCACTCGCGCGCGCCCGCCTCCGCGTACGCGGGCGCGACGGCCGTCCAGTACGCGCGGTTCGCGGTCGCGTGCGGCGGGAGCCGATCGAGGTCGAGGCGGTCGCCGTCGGTCACCGCGTCATTGGACGCGACGCGCCGGCGGCGCGTCAAGGCGGCGTCGGCCTCGCGCCGGTACCGCCCGGGGCCCGGGCGGTACCATGGCATCCGGCCGACCATCCCCCCGATGCGGTCCCTCCCCAGCGCGAGGTCGCCCGATGCTCACGCCCTGGACCATGCCCGAGCTGACATCGCTCGGTCGGCTCCCGATGCACAGCGTCCCACACCCCGATCGTCTCGACCTCGACGGGACGTGGCGCTTCCAGCTGCTCGACCGGGCGGATGCAGAGCCGGGCCCCGAGTGGCGCGACATCGTGGTGCCGGGCGCCTGGACGATGCAGGGGACGGCCGACACGCCCTGGTACACGAACATCCGGATGCCGTGGGAGGGCGTCGCGCCGTACGTGCCCGACGGGAACCCCACCGGGGTGTACGAGCGGTCGTTCGAGTTGCCGGCCGCGTGGGCAGGGCGCCGCGTCGTGCTGCACGTGGGGGCGGCCGAGAGCGTCCTCCTCGTGACCGTGAACGGCCGGGAGGTCGGCGTCAGCAAGGACTCGCATCTCGCGGCCGAGTTCGACGTGACCGGCGTCGTCCGCCCGGGGCCCAATGCGCTGCGGCTGCGGGTCGTCAAGTGGTCCGACGCGACGTACATCGAGGACCAGGACCAGTGGTGGCACGGCGGCATCACGCGGTCGGTCTTCCTCTACGCGACCGGCCCCGTCCACCTCGCCGACGTGCGCGTCGACGCGGGCCTCGAGGCGGACGGGACCACCGGGACGCTCGATGTCGCGGCCACGGTCGGCTTCCCGGGCGCGCCGGAGCCCGGGTGGACCGTCGAGCTGCGGCTCGGGGGCCGCGCCGGCGCCCTGGCCGCCCCGGTCCCGGCCGCGAACCGGCCGGTGCCGCCGCACCTCGGCCGCCTGGAGCATGGGCTCGCGTCGCGCGCGATCGCCGGCGCCCCGCTCACGGACGCCGAGGCCGCCGAGTGGGCGGTGCGGCGACCCGAGGTCGACCCGCCCGCCGACGGGATCGGGGTCATCCGCGCCTCGCTCCCGGGTGTCCGCCCGTGGTCGGCCGAGGAGCCCGCGCTGTACGGCCTCACGGTCACCCTGCGGTCGCCGGCCGGGGGGATCGTCGAGGAGGCCGCCCTGCGCGTCGGGTTCCGGCGCGTCGAGGTCGTCGGGCGCGATCTCCTCGTGAACGGGCAGCGGGTCCTCATCCACGGCGTCAACCGCCACGACTTCGACCCGCGGACCGGTCGGACCGTGACGCCGGACGCGATGCGCGACGACATCGTCCTCATGAAGCGATTCGGCTTCGACGCCGTGCGCGCCTCGCACTACCCCAACGACCCCGCGTTCCTCGACCTGTGCGACGAGCTGGGCGTGTACGTCGTGGCCGAGGCGGACATCGAGAGCCACGCGTTCACGGAGACGCTCTGCGAGGACCCGCGCTATCTCGCCGCGTGGGTGGACCGCGTCGCGCGCATGGCGCTCCGCGACAAGAACCACCCGTCCGTCATCGCCTGGTCGCTCGGGAACGAGTCCGGGTACGGCGCGAACCACGACGCGGCCGCCGGGTGGCTCCGTCGGTACGACCCGACCCGTCCGCTCCACTACGAGGGCGCGATCGCCTGGGACTGGGGCAGCGACCAGACGGCGAGCGACATCACGTGCCCGATGTACCCGCACGTGGACGCGATCGTGGACCACGCCCGGTCGGGGCGCCAGCGCCACCCGCTGATCATGTGCGAGTACTCGCACGCGATGGGGAACAGCAACGGGACGCTCGGCGAGTACTGGGACGCGATCGAGAGCACGCCGGGGCTCCAGGGTGGCTTCATCTGGGAGTGGTGGGACCACGGCCTCGAGCAGCACCTGCCCGACGGGACGGTCCGATGGGCATACGGGGGCGACTTCGGCGACACGCCCAACGACGCGAACTTCTGCTGCGACGGCGTCGTCTGGCCCGACCGGACCCCCAAGCCGGGGCTGCTCGAGCACAAGTGGATCGCGGCGCCCGCCCGGGCGGCGATCGACCCGTCCGACCCGGACCTCGCGGCGGGGCGGGTGATCGTGACGAACCGGCGGCACTTCCGCGACCTCGGGTGGCTCCGGGCGACGTGGGAGCTGACGGTGGACGGCGAGCCGCGGGGCGGGGGAGACCTCCCGCTCCCGGCGCTGGGACCGGGCGACTCTGCGGCCGTGACGATCCCCGGCTGGGGCCGGCCGGACCCCGGGTCCGGCGCCGAGGCCTTCCTGACCGTGCGGTTCCTCCTCGCCGGCGACGAGGCGTGGGCGCCGGCGGGCTTCGAGACCGGGTGGACGCAGATGCCGGTCGCGATCCCGGCCCAGCCCGGAGGCGCCGGCGCAGCCGCGGGTGCGTCCGACGCGCCGCCGTCGGCGTGGGCGGTGGACGACGACGGCCGCCTGGTCGGGCCGCTCCTCGCGGAGCCGCCCGCGCTGACGCTGTGGCGCGCGCCGACCGACAACGACCGGTTCGGCGGGATCGCGGCCGGGTGGGAGTCGGACGGGCTCTCCGTCCTCGAGCGCCGCAGCGTCGCCGTCGAGCGGGGGGCAGACGCGACGGTCGTGCGGAGCACGTGGTCGACCGCAGCGGGCGTCGAGGTCGGCCACGTGGCCACCGTGCGGCCGCTGCCGGACGGCGGCATCCACGTCTCCGAGGTGGCGGAGATCCCGGCCGCGCTCCGCGACCTTCCGCGGGTCGGGACCGTCCTCGGGCTCGCCCCGGGCCTGGAGACGCTGGAGTGGCTTGGCTCCGGACCGCACGAGACCTATCCCGACCGGGATCGGGCCGGGATCGTCGGGCGCTGGTCGTCGACCGTCGCGGACCAGCACGTGCCGTACGTGCGCCCGCAGGAGAGCGGCGGCCACGCCGACGTCCGCTGGATCGAGGTCCGCGACCCCGCCGATCCGGCACGCGGCCTTCGGATCGCCTTCGACCGGCCGCTCCAGGCCTCGATCCTCCACGTGCGTGCCGCCGACCTGGCCTCGGCACGCCACGACGGGGAGGTCCGCCGCGTCCCGGAGACGATCGTCACGTTCGACGCCGCCCATCGCGGCCTGGGCACGGCCAGCTGCGGGCCGGACACGCTCCCCCGGTACCTGGTCCGGCCCGGCACGTACGGGTGGTCGTGGTCGCTTCGGCCGGTGGCCGGCGAGCCGGACCCCCGGTGAGCACGACGCCCGCCGGCGCGCCCCGGCAGCCGACGCCGTCCGCGACCCCACGGCCGCCCGCCGCCGGGTCCCACGACGCCCCCGGGTCCGCGGAGCGGTCCTCGCGCTCGCTCTGGTTCCCGCACCAGCACGGCGCATGGGCCATGCTCGCCGTGCCGCTCCTGCTCGGGGTCGCGGCGAGCCGGCCGGATCCGTGGCAGGTCGTGCTCGCCGCGGCGGCCGTCGCGGGTTACCTGGCCTCGGCGACGTGGCAGGCGTGGATGCGGGCACGGCGCCGCCCGTCCTACCTGCTCTCGCTGCGCGTCTACGTCGGCGCGTTCGCGGTCCTGGCCGCGGCGCTCGTGATCGGCCACCCGCCGATCGTGGTGGCGGCGGTCGTCGTCGTGCCGGCCGCGGCGTTCGCGCTCGTCGGGGCGCGGCCGGGCACGCGGCGCGAGATCGGCGACACGCTCGCGCAGGTGCTCGAGGCGCTCGTCCTCACGCCCGTCGCGGCGTACGTCTCCGGCGACTTCGAGCCGGCGACCGTCGCCGTCTACACGGCGATCTCGGCCGCATACCTCGTCGCGACCGTGCTCGTCGTGCGCTCGGTGCTCCGCGAGCGTGGGAACGTCGCGTTCGCGGTCGGGTCCGTCGGGTACCACGCCGCGCTCGTCGTCGCCGCCGCGGCCTGGCTCCCGCCGGCGTACGCGGTCGTCGCCGCCGGGCTCACGGCACGGGCGATCGCCCTCCCGCTCGTCCAGCGCCGTCTCGCCCGCGGGCCCCGGCCGATGCGGCCGGTCCATGTCGGCGCGGTCGAGGCCGTGGCGGCGCTCGCCGTCGTCGTCGTCGCATTCGTCGTGCCGGCCGTCCCGACCTGAGCCGGCGCCCGGACCCGCCCGGCACCGTGGCGGTCCCGTGGCGGCCGCGGCAGCCACGAGCGCGGCGGCGCGTCAGTTCGGCAGGCCCCCTCCGCCGCCCTGGCTGCGCAGGAACCGCTCGATCTCGCCGATCAGGTCGCCGCTCGACGGGCCGCTCGTCTCGTCCGCGGCCACCTCGAGGCGCTCCACGTACGTCCGGGTGGCGTCGTCCACCGCGACCGCGGCGTCGAGGCGCGTCCGGACCGTCCGCGCCTCGTCCTCGAGGTCGTCCACCGGAGGCTCGGCTCCCAGGCGCCGTCCGACGGCGCGGATGAGCGCGATGGACGCCTCCGGGTACGGGCCGGAGACATAGTGCGGGACCTGCGCGAAGTAGCCGACGGCGGGCAGGCTCGCGCCGGAGACGGCAAGGTCGATGACCGACAGCGCGGCGGCCGGCACCCGGAGCACCCCGGGCGGGCCCGGCTTCACGTCCCCGCGGAGCAGGCCCGGCCTGGACTCCGTCCCGAGGAGCGGGACGGGTCGCGTGTGCGGGACGCCGGCCGGGATCGCCCCCAGGCTCACCCACTCGGCGACGCCGAGCTCGCCCGCCAGCTCCACGAGGGCCGCGGTCAGCTCGTGCCAGCGGAAGTCGGGCTCCGGGCCGTTCAGCACGAGGATGTCCTTCCCTCCCACGCGGCCGCGCCGCAGGCGCAGCTCGGGCCACGTGAGCTCCCCGGGGCGCCCGTCCACGATCTCGAGCGTCGGCCGGCGCGCGCGGTAGTCGTACAGCGCGTCGGCGTCGAACGTGGCCACGACGCGGCCCCCGTCGGCGAGGTGGTCCGCCGCGACCGTCGCGGCGGACCCGGCGTCCACCCATCCGTCGAAGGCGGCGATGAGGGTCGGTTCCACGAGCGGCGGCTCGGCGGAGCCATCGCCGCGCTCGAGGCGGTAGAGCGTCATGCGCGCAGGATACGGGAGTCGGAGGCCGCGGTCGCGCGGTCCGGCCCACTCGCCGGTCGGGGCCCCGGGGGGCCGGACGTCGTGCCGATGGTCCCGCGCCGGGCGCCATCCGGCCCTTCGCTCCGGCGACGTCGCTGCGGCACGGTGACGGCTGCCCGGGACGACGCCGTCGGCCGCGCGTCCGGGTGCCCGTCATCCGGGCCATCCATCCGGCCGTCCGGGCGAGGGGAGTGGCCGATGTCCATGCGGGTCCTCGTGAGCGCGGCCTCGCGGCACGGGTCCACCGCCGAGGTGGCGACGGAGATCGCGTCCGTGCTGGCGGGGGCGGGGCTCGATGCCGGCGTCGCGTCCCCGGACGACGTGCACTCCCTCGACGGCTGGGATGCCGCGGTCATCGGGAGCGCGATCTACGTCGGCCACTGGCTCGCCCCCGCGCGCGACCTCGTCGAGCGCCTTGCGCCGGAGCTCGCGGTGCGGCCCGTGTGGCTCTTCTCGAGCGGCCCCGTCGGGGATCCGCCCGCTCCCGACGAGGAGCCCGAGGACGTGGTCGCGCTCGTGGAGCTCGTCCACGCCCGCGGTCACCAGGTCTTCGCCGGCCGGATCGACCGGAAGGAGCTGGGCCTCGGGGAGAAGGTGATCACGGCCGCGCTCCGGGTGCCCGAGGGCGACTTCCGGCCATGGACGGACGTCCGGACGTGGGCCGAGGGCATCGCGCGCGACCTCGTGAGCGCGCAGGGCGCCGACCCCGGCGCCGAGGCGGGCGAAGGCCCGCAGGAAGGGACCTCATGACCTCGATCGCCGACGCTGCGGCCGAGTTCCTCTCGCACGACCGGATCGCCGTCGCGGGCGTCTCCCGCAACGCGACCGGCCACGGCGGCAACGTCGTGTACGTGCGACTCCGCGACCGCGGCTACACCGTGTTCCCCGTGAACCCCAACGCCGAGACGGTCGAGGGCGACCGCTGCTACCCGGACCTCGCGTCGATCCCCGGCGGGGTGGACGGCGTCGTCATCGCGACGCGCCCGGCGGCCGCCGCCGCGATCGTGGAGGAGTGCGCGAAGCTCGGGATCACCCGCGTCTGGATGCACCGATCGTTCGGCGGCGGGAGCGTGTCCGACGATGCGGTGGCGCTCGGGCGGAAGAGCGGGATGACCGTGATCCCCGGGGGCTGCCCGCTCATGTTCGGGAAGACATCCGACGGCGGTCACCGGTTCATGTGCTGGTTCGGGAAGCTCACCGGGAGCGTCCCCCGCACCGTCTGACGGGACCCGGCGCGCACGACGACGCGCGCCCGCGACGACGCGCCCGGCGGGTCGGCCGGCGCGCGCCGCGGCATGTCACCCGGTCGAGCGCCCCCTCGCGTCGCGCCGACGCCATGCGCCGACGGCCCACGCGATCCCGCGCCCGACGACATACCCGACCGTCACCGGGGTCAGGAACCACAGCGTGGCGATCGAGCCCTCGATCGGCCCCACCGGCAACGGGTCGTTCCCCCCCGCGAACGCGAGGATCCAGATGAGCACCATCCCGATGAGGACGCCGACGAACACCCACACGTAGCCCCAGGTGCCGCGCGTGAGGGCGGACGCGGCGAGCCCCGCGAGGATGAGCAGCGGCGGCGCCACGAGGGCGGCGCTCCGCGCGCAGGTGACATCGAACCCCTGCGCGGCACAGCCGAGGAGGGCGCCGCCGAAGAACGCGAGCGGGCACGCCACGGCCGCGACGACGATCGCGACGATGTCGCGGACGATCTCGGCTCGGTCCTGTGTCATGCGGGCCTCCTTGCCGGGGGATTCTGCACGGTCGGCGGGCCGCGTGGAAGCCCGCTCTGCACGACCCGCACGGCGCGCCGCGCATCGCCGGCCCCCCCAGGCCGCCGCCGGGCGGCGCCCGCGCGCGTGTCGTACGCTCACCCGGCCGCGCCCGCGACCAGCGTCCTCCTTCGGAGCCGTCGATGACCGACCGCATCACGACCGCCGCTCCCGACCCCGTGCCGGCCCCCGCGTCCCGGCCGGGTCGCATGCCGGCCCTCTACCTGGGCCACGGCGCACCCCCGCTCCTCGAGGAGCCGCGATGGATGGCAGAGCTCGCGGGGTGGTCCGCCGCCCTCCCGCGCCCGTCGTCGATCCTCATCGTCAGCGCCCACTGGGAGTCGGCGCCGATGACGCTCGGCGCCACGACGCGCGCCCCGCTCGTGTACGACTTCTACGGGTTCCCGCGCCACTACTACGCGCTGCGGTACGACGCTCCCGGCGCGCCGGACCTCGCTGCCAGGGTCCGCGGGCTCATGCCCGCTGCCGAGCCGGTGGCGGACGATCCCGGCAGGGGGCTCGACCACGGCGCGTGGGTCCCGCTCATGGCGATGTACCCGGACGCGTCGATCCCCGTCCTCCAGGTCTCCATGCCCGACCTGGACCCGGAGCATCTCTTCGCCGTGGGCCGGCGTCTCGCGCCCCTTCGCGACGAGGGTGTCCTGATCGTGGGCAGCGGCTTCATGACCCACGGACTCCCCTTCATCCACGCGTACATGGGCCACCTGGACGTGGCGCCGGCGTGGTCGGTCGAGTTCGACCGATGGGCGGCCGAGGCGCTCGCCGTCGGAGACCTCGACGCGCTGTTCGCCTTCCGCGAGAAGGGCCCCGGGATGCCGTATGCGCACCCGACCGTCGAGCACTTCGCGCCCCTGTTCGTGGCGCTCGGTGCGGCGACCGCGCCGGACGCGCCGCCGGAGACGCGGATCGACGGCTTCTGGTGGGGGCTGTCGAAGCGCGCTGTCGAGCTCGGCTGACCGCGCGGAACCGCGGCCTCCGTTCCGGCGTCGGGGGCGCGGCGGCGGTCGCCGCCGACCAGGACCCGAGGACGACATGAACCGCATGCTGACCGTCATCCCGATCGTCGCGGTCGCGCTCGCCGCCTGCACCGCGTCCGGTGGGGCCGGGACGCCGGCGACCGAGCCGCCGCCGGCCACCGACCGGCCGTCCGCGGCGCCCACCGACGTTGCCGGGACGCTCCGTCTGGACGCGTCCGCGAACGGGACCACGGTGACGGTCGCGCCGGGGACCGCGATCGTCATCGCCCTGGACGCGAACCCCACGACCGGCTACTCGTGGATCGTCACGAGCGTCCCGGACCCGGCGTCCGTCGCGCTCGACTCGCCGCCCGAGGGTGCCTATGTCGCGACGCCGGTCGGCTCCGCGGTCGTGGGCTCGGGCGGGGTGCAGACCTGGGACCTCCGCGCGACGGGGGCGGGCACCACGTCGATCCAGCTGGACTACGCCCGCCCGTGGGAGTCCGGAACGCCGCCCGTCGAGACCTTCTCCGTCACGTTCGTCGTCGCCTGACCTGCGAGCCCTGACGAGGCGTCGGCACCCGGCCGACGCCTTGCGCGGCGACGTCACTCGCCAGGCCGGGCCAGCCCCTCGATCACCTCGACGCCCGCGATCGTGAGGAGGATCGCCGGCGGGGCGATCACCTTCCAGGAGCGGCTGCCGCCGCCCAATACGATCCGCTCGCGCTCCATGACCGCCGCGTCCACCAGGATCGGCAGCCCGGCCGGCAGCCCGAAGACCGTGACCCCGCCGATCTCGTGGCCCGTCACCTCGCGCGTCTCGTCGGCGGAGGCGAACGAGGCCTTCCGTGTCCCGAGCCTCCCGCGCACGGCCCGGTTCACGTCGAGGCGGTGCGTGGCGAGGACGACGCACGCCGCGTGGACCGGCGGCGTGCCCTTGCCCGCGACGAGGATCGTGTTGGCCGAGTCCGCGGGCGCGAACCCGTAGGCGGCGCAGAACGCCGCCGTGTCCGCGAGGGTGGGGTCGCACGGGAACAGCTCGTGCTCCCCGCGGCCGGCCAGCGCCGCTTCGAGCGCCTCGCGCGCGGCGTCATGCATCGCCGGCACCCTTCCCTTCCGCCCCGGCCGCGTCCCCGGCCGCGGTCACGTCCCCGGCGCCCGCCGCGCCGCCGTCCCCGGCCCCCAGCGCGCGCCGGACCGCCGGAGCGACCTCGGTCCCGAGGAGCTCGATCGAGCGCATGACCTTCGCGTGCGCCATCCCGCCGCCGATCATCTGGAGCAGGAACCGGTCGTGCCCGAAGAGCGAGTGCTGGAACAGGATCTTGTCGACGATCTCCCGCGGGCTCCCCACGAAGTCGGCGCCGCGGAGCGTCCGCGACGCGTCGAACGCCGCCCGGTCCATCGGCGCGAAGCCGCGCTCGCGGGCGATCCTGTTCATCATCGCGGCCAGGGGAGGGAAGGCGTCGTCGGCCGCCTGCTGGGACGTGTCACCGACGAGTCCGTGGGAGTTGATGCTCACCGGGACGGGCGACGCGTGGCCGGCCGCCCGCGCTGCATCCCGGTGGAGCTCGACGAGCGGCGCGAACCGCTCGGGCAGCCCCCCGATGATCGCCACTGCCATCGGCAGCCCCAGCGAGCCCGCGCGGACCGCCGAGGCCGGCGTGCCCCCGACCGCCACCCAGACCGGGAGCGTGTCCTGCACGGGACGCGGGTAGACACCGCGGTCGTCGATGGGGGCGCGGGAGCGGCCCTGCCACGTGATCCGCTCTGACGCGCGCAGGCGAAGCAGCAGGTCGAGCTTCTCCTCGAACAGGGCGTCGTAGTCGCGGAGGTCGTATCCGAAGAGCGGGAACGACTCGATGAACGAGCCGCGGCCGGCCATGACCTCCGCCCGGCCGCCGGAGATGAGGTCGAGCGTCGCGAACTCCTGGAAGACCCGGACGGGGTCGTCCGAGCTGATGACGCTGACCGCGCTCGTGAGGCGGATCCGCTTCGTGCGCGTCGCTGCCGCGGCGAGGACGACGGCAGGGGCCGAGACCACGAAGTCGGGCCGGTGATGCTCCCCGACGCCGAAGACGTCGAGGCCGACCTCGTCCGCGAGGACGATCTCCTCGAGGAGCTCGCGGATCCGCCCAGCGTGGTCGGCCCGGCCCGTCGCCGGGTCGGGAGCGAGGTCGCCGAAGGTGTAGACGCCGATCTGCACCGGCGCAGTATGCCCGCGGCGGAGAGCCGACGGCGTCGCGACCGGCACCCAGCTGCGAACGGACCCACGCGAACGAAGCCTGTCGGGACCGGCTCGGTGGTGCGGTCGCCGGTGCCCCGGCGTGTCCCCGGACCTACGCCTCGGCGGCCGGCTCCGCGGCGGGCTCCGCGCGGACCAGCGACGCGAACCCGGCCTCGCGATGCGACGAGTCGCAGAACGGCTTCTGCCGGGACATCCCGCATCGGCACAGGAAGAGCGGCTGGCCTTCCGCGACGGGGATGGGGTTCCCCTCGCCGTCGAGGAGCGCGACCGACCCTTCGATCTTCAGGTTGCCGTTGTCGCGGACCCGGATGGTGACGTCGCTCATCGATTCCTCCTGGTGGCTGGTCCCGGGGCGCGGGGACATCGTCTCAGGTGACGTTCGCGCGCGCAGGGCCGCCGGATGCAGCCGGGCGCGCAGGGCCGCCGGATGCAGCCGGGCGCGCGGGGCCGGCGCAGGCAGGTCCGCGGCAGTGGCGACGACGGCCGGCGGCCGGTCCGGCGGGAATTCATCGGGTGTAGAATTCCTTGGCTGGTGAGATCCCCGTGCCGCGCCGGGGGCCGGGCGGGACGAGCACGAAAGGCGGCGCGCGATGCCCATGGATGCCCCTCCCGCGGGGGCCTCGCCCCCGGCGATCAGGGCCGTCGGCCTGGTGAAGACCTTCGGCACGATCCGGGCGGTGGACGACGTGACGTTCGACCTCGTCCCGGGCCGGATCTACGGCCTGCTCGGCCCGAACGGCTCGGGCAAGACGACGCTCATCCGCCTGCTCACCGGCCTCGCCCGGGCCACATCCGGGACGGCCGAGGTGCTCGGGTCCCGGATGCCATCGCGGGAGCTGCTCGGCCGCATCGGCTACATGACGCAGAGCGACGGCGTCTACCCCACGCTCTCGGTCGGCGAGAACGCCCGCTTCTTCGCCTCGATGTACGGGGTCACCGCGGACGGCGCGGTCGAGGAGGCCCTGCGGATCGTCGACCTCGCCGATCGACGGGCGTCGATCACCGGGACGCTCTCCGGCGGACAGCGGCGCCGACTCTCCCTGGCGTGCGCGATCGTCCACCAGCCGCCTGTCATCTTCCTCGACGAGCCGACCGTCGGCGTGGATCCGCTCCTGCGCGTCCAGTTCTGGGGCTACTTCCGCTCGCTCGCCCAGGGGGGCGCCACGATCGTGGTCTCCAGCCACGTGATGGACGAGGCGGACCGCTGCGACGAGCTCCTCTTCGTCCGGGCCGGTCGGGTCATCGCCCGCGGCAGCGGCGGGGACCTCCGGCAGCGCGCGGGGACCGCGTCGCTCGAGGACGCGTTCGTCCGGTTCGCCGGCGAGGCCGTCGCCCCCGGCGATCCCGCCCCCGGGAGCGGCGCGGGAGGTGCCCGATGAGCCGCCGCCGCACCATCGCGCTCTTCCGCCGCGTCGCCCAGGAGATCCGGCGCGACCGCCCGTCGCTCGCGCTGCTCTTCATCGCGCCGATCGTCCTCACCGGCCTCCTGACGTTCATCCTCCGGGAGGGCGAGACGCCGCCGGTGAACGCCGTCGTCGTGAACCTGGCGGGCACGCCCGGCACGGTCTACACGTCCGCGCTCACCGCGGCGCTGGAGGAGGAGGGCGCGACCGTCGCCACCGCCCCCGACCAGGCCGCCGCGGAGCAGATGATCGCCGACGGTGATGCCACGGTCGCCATCGTCCTCCCGGCCAGCCTGGGCACGGAGGGCCAG
Organism: Chloroflexota bacterium; assembly: GCA_025454515.1. Classification (GTDB taxonomy): domain Bacteria; phylum Chloroflexota; class Limnocylindria; order Limnocylindrales; family CSP1-4; genus CAIYQJ01. The sequence continues at coordinate 3,602 of JALOOH010000014.1, read as the reverse complement.
GTGGAGATCACCGTCGTCACGAGCGGGCTCGACCCGGCGGGCGAGGGGAGCCAGGTGGTCACGGTCTCCCGCGCGCTCGTCGGCGCGGCCGCCACGATCACCGGTGTGACGCCGCCCACCGTGGTGCACGAGACCGTCTACGGGACGCCGTCCACGGACCCGATGGCGAACTTCGCGCCGCCGATCATCGCGTTCTTCGCGTACTTCTTCGTCTACATCCTCACCGGCGTGAGCTTCCTCCGCGAGCGCACGGGCGGGACGCTCGAGCGCCTCATGGGCACGCCCGTCACGCGGGGCGAGATCGTGGCCGGCTACACGCTCGGCTTCGGCCTCTTCGCGGCGATCCAGGTCGCGATCCTCATGACCTGGGTCCTCGGCTCGATCGAGATCCCCGCCATCGGGCCGCTCCCCGAGGTCTCGATCGGCCTGGGCATCGACGTGGGCGGGAACCCGGCACTCGCCTACCTGGTCGTGATCCTTGCGGCGATGGGCTCCGTCAGCCTGGGGATCTTCCTCTCCACCTTCGCCCGCACGGAGCTGCAGGTGATCCAGTTCATCCCCATCGTCATCGTCCCCCAGTTCCTGCTCTCGGGCGTCCTCTTCCCCGTGGCGACCCTGCCGGAGATCCTGCAGCCGCTGTCGTACCTGATGCCGCTCGCATACGCGGTGGACGGCCTGCGCCAGGTCTTCGTCGCGGGCGCCGACCTGTCGGTGACCGCGCTCCAGGTCGACCTCCTCGCGCTCAGCCTCTTCGCGGTCTTCTTCGCGGTCATCGCGTCGCGGACGATCCGACGGGAGGTCGCGTGAGCCGCACTGCCGACGCCGGCGCCGCCGGGCCCGGGAGGCGCGCCGGCCCTCCGCGCCGGGCGCCGCACCCGGCGCGGCCGCCGGCCGGGCCGGGCGGCCGGACGGGCCGGCGGCCGGGGGGAGGGGACACGCGTGGCAGGATCCTCGCCACGGCCCGATCCCTCTTCGGCGAGCGCGGCTTCGACGGGACCACCATCCGCGCGGTGGCCGAGGCGGCGGCCGTGGACCCGGCGCTCGTCCACCATTACTTCGGCTCCAAGCAACGGCTCTTCGTGGCCGCGATGGAGATCCCGGTGGACTTCGACGAGGCGGCCCGGTCGGTCGTGCCGGGCCCCCCCGAGAAGCTGGGGGAGCGGTTCGTCCTCTTCGTCCTCCGCCTCTGGGAGACGCCGGCGATGCGCGCGCTCATGCTGGGGCTCATCCGCTCGGCGACGTCCGATGCGGTCGCCGCGACGATGCTGCGACGGGTCCTGGAGGAGGGTCCCTTCATGGCCCTGGCCCGCGCGATCGACCTGCCCGACGCGCGCCTCCGCGCGACGCTCGTGGGGACGCACGTGGTGGGGCTCGCGCTCGCGCGCTTCGTCGTCGAGGTCGAGCCGCTCGCCTCGGCGCCGCCCGAGGAGGTGGCGCGCCTCATCGGTCCGGCGGTCCAGCGATACCTGACGGCCGACCTCTCCCCCGTTGACGGAACGGAGGCGGCGGCGATATAGTTGCACCGGCAACTACCACCGAGGAGCCGCATGCCCGCTGTCACCGTCCCCGACATCACCGTCCTGCCCAGGATCACGCAGCCGGATCCGCTGGCGACCGTCCACCGACGCGTGGTCTCCGTGACGTCGGCGCCGTCGGCGTTCGAGGGAGAAGGGTTCCCGGTGCGGCGCGCGTTCTGGGGCGTCGACCTGGCCGACCTCGATCCGTTCGTCCACATGGACCAGATGGGAGAGGTCGAGTACTCGCCGGGCGAGGCGAAGGGGACCCCGTGGCATCCCCACCGGGGGTTCGAGACCGTCACGTACATGATGGACGGGACGTTCGAGCACAGCGACAGCAATGGCGGCGGCGGGGTCATCACCAACGGGGACACCCAATGGATGACGGCCGGGGCCGGGATCCTCCACATCGAGCGGCCCCCCGAGGCTCTGATCGTCGCCGGCGGGCTCTTCCACGGGATCCAGCTCTGGGTGAACCTGCCCCGCGCGATGAAGTGGTCCCCACCGCGCTACCAGGACCTGCGGGCGTCGGAGGTGGCTCTGGTGTCGTCGCCCGACGGGGGCGCGCTCGTCCGGGTGATCGCCGGCGAGGTCGGGGGGCACCGTGGGCCGGGCTCGACGTACACCCCGATGACGTACCTCCATGCGACGATCTCGCCGACCGCCCGCCTGGTGCTCCCGTGGCGGCCCGACCACAACGCGCTCGTCTACGTCCTCGCTGGCGAGGGCTCCGTCGGAGCGGAGCGGCGCCCCATCCGGGAAGGCCAGCTGGCGCTCTTCGGGCCCGGCTCCGCGATCGCCGTCGAGGCGGCGCCGGTCCAGGCGAGCCGCACGCCCGACCTCGACGTCCTCGTGCTTGGCGGCCGGCCCATCCGCGAGCCCGTCGCGTGGATGGGACCGTTCGTCATGAACACGCGCGACGAGGTGGTCCAGGCGTTCGAGGACTACCGTGCCGGGCGCCTCGGGTCGATCCCGGTGGTCCGCGCCGGCGCGACGGTGCACGGGGCGCCCGACACCGTCGTCGAGTCGCGCCGCGACGGCGCGCACTGAGACGCGGCCGCGGTCGCGGCCGCCCCGGTCGGGCCCGCCACCCGGCGGCCGCGCGGCGTTCCGCCTCAGGGGTACGCGGTGAAGGCTCGGACGACCGCGTCGGTCGCCACGTCCGCAGCCCGGAACGCATCGACGAGCTCCTGGCCGCGCGCGACCTGCCACCGGTGGGCCGCGGCGAAGGCGCGGAGGGTGTCGAAGAAGCGATCCGTGCCGAGCACCTCCCGGATGGCGTCGAGGAAGACGGCGCCGCGCAGGTAGACCGTCTCCGCGTACCCGTCGCACCCGGACCAGTCGCCGGTGGTGGGCTCCGCGACCCAGGCCGTGATCGGCAGGTCGACGCGGAGGGTCGAGCAGGTGGCGGGCGCGATGCCGAGCGCGTACAGGCTCGAGAACGTGGCCACGGCCTCGTCGAGCCACGGCTCGCGGATCTGGTCGTTGCCGACGAGCCCGTACCACCACTGGTGCGCGACCTCGTGCCAGACGCCGAACGCGGACGCAGCGACCTCGCTCCCGAGGAACACGAGGCCGGGGTACTCCTGCCCGTACTCGGGCACGCCCGTCTCCGCGACGTCGAGCGTCGGGTACGGATAGGGTCCGTACCAGTCCTCGAACCGTCGGAGGGCGGCGGCGACATGGGCGAGCAGCGTCTCACCCGTCTCTCCGAGCGCCAGGATGCGGACACGGGTCCCGTCGACGTCGCCCTCCGTGACCCGGTAGTCGGGAGAGACGGCCACGGCGGCGTTCCGCGCGTGGCGGATCTCCGTGACGAGGACCCGGCGCGCGCGGTCCCAGCCGACGCGCGCCCCCGAGGTCGCCACCTGGTCGGGGTCCACGTCGCCCGGGATCGTCAGCTCGAGGCGGATCCGGTCGGCCACCCAGGTCACCTGTGGATCGCCGACGCCGTGGGCGTCATGGACGGTGGAGAGGATCGGGAACCAGTCGCCGAGGTTGAGGACGCCGCCAGTGCGGCCCATCCGGGCGCCGAAGCTCCCGGCCCCCTCGCCGAGATCGAGGCGGAAGGGGATCGTCACCGTC
>JALOOH010000296.1 GCA_025454515.1 Chloroflexota bacterium | reverse complement strand
CTCGCCCTGGCCGACCGTGCCCATGACCCCGAGGTCGTAGTGGTCGTCGCCCGTGTCGGTCATGAGCGTGTCGTCCATGCGACGCAGCTGGAGGTCGGGCAAGGCCCCGCCCAGCACCGGGCCCGGGCCCACTGGGCCGGGGACCGGGACGAGCCCCGCCAGCAGCAGCAGGGTGACGGCAAGGATCCGACCCCGACGGAGCACCGGGCTGCGGGTCCACCGGCCGGCGACCAGGTTCAGCATCACTCCTCCTCCCCGAGCCTGATCGCAGGCTCGATCCTGATCACGCCCACGTTCGCCGCCTCCGCCGCCCGGCGGACGGCATCCCCGGACGGCCCCTCGTACAGCAGGAAGCACCTGGCGTCCTCGGGGACGTAGACGGATCGCACGAACCGCACCTGATCGCCGGCGCCGCGGGACGCGGCCGCGGCCCGGATGCGACCGAGCAGCGCATCAAGCTCGCGCCACACCACATCGGTGGTGTCGAGCTCGACGACGTAGCAGGACGGGCGTGCGACGGGTCTCGTGGACATGGGCCGGACCGTATGCGCGCGCCAGGCGACGGGATAGTGTGGAGTCCCACACCGTTTCGATCGATGCGCGGCCGTCCCGGGCGTCAGTCCTCGCGCTCGAGTGCCCGGAGGAGCGCGATGCGGGAATCCACCCCGAGGGCCCGGTACACGCGGGTCAGGTTCGCCTCCACGGCACGGACGCTGACGAACATCCGCGCGGCGATCTCCTTGTTCGCGTAGCCCTCGGCGGCCAGCTCGGCGACGCGTCGCTCGGTCTCGGTGAGCGTCGCGCCGCTCCTGCGCGCCCGACCGGGGACCCGCGCCAGCTCGGCGGCCGCCCGCTCGGACCAGCGCGCGGCACCCAGCCGATCGAAGACGTCCAGGGCTGCGGCCAGGGCCTCGCGCGCGGCGGCACGCTGCTTGGCTCGGCGCTCGATCGTGCCCTTGGCCAGGAGCGTCCGGCCGAGCTCGAACGGCTGGGGGAGCGAGGCGTGCATGGCCAGCGCCTCGTCGATCGCGGTGCGGGCGCCTGCGATGTCCCCGCGGGCCGACGCGACCAGGGCGCGGCCGCGCGCGGCGACGGCCAGGTGCCAGGTCCGGCCCGACAGACGCCCGACCCCCTCGACGTACGACGAGACGGCCTCGGCCTCGTCCAGGTCGCCCACCGCGACGAGCGCCTCGATCTCGTTCTGCACGATCGCGGAGATGGACAGCTCGCCGATGCCCATCGCCGCGACCTCACGGCGCGCCGGGCTGAGCCAGGCCAGGGCGGCCTCCGGCTGCGCGGCGGAGAGGTCCGCGAACCCCAGCACTCCCGCCGACCGGATGGCCACCGCCCGGTCGCCGCCCGCCGTCGCGCCCTCGAGGGCGTGCATCGCCAGGCGGCGGGCCTCATCAAGGTCGCCGACATGGGCCAGGACCGCGCCGAGGATCATCTCCATCGGCCCCAGCTCCTGCTCGATGCCGCCGCTCCGCGCCAGCGCGACCGCTTCCCGTGCCGCCGCGAGCGCGCCCGCCCAGTCGCCCACGCGCAGGTCCAGCTCGGCCAGGCGCCACAGGACGTGGAACGGCGGTCCCGGGGTCGTCGGTCACCAGCGAGATCACGGCGAGGTCGAAGCTCGGTCGGAGGCCCGGCTGGAAGCCGCCGTGACGGCGTTCGATGACGAGCGCCCGCTCCATCGCCGCCCGGTCCCACGGCACGCCCAGGATCGCCTCCGCGTGGCAGGTCTCGCCGATCGCGATGGCCTCCCGGACCTCGTCGCCGGCATCGTGGGCAAGCCGCGCGGCCTCGCGGCAGTGCGTGACCGACCGACCGAGGTCGCCGGCGATCCACGTGTACACGCCGAGCGACGTGTGGATCTCGGAGGCGAGCCCGGCGTCCTCGCCGCACTCGGCCAGCGCCTGCTCGCAGAGGCGGATGGGCTCCGCGATCGAGTCGCCCACGGTGCCGGCGAGCTGCCACAGCAGGCCGGCTCGCCCGGGGCCCGATGGAGCGTCGTCGATGAGTCGATCCAGGATCGCGCGAGCCCGGGCAGGGTCGCCGGCCGCGACCAGGTGCTCTGCGGCCGCCGCGCTGCGACGGAGGACGTCCGCGGTGAGATCCGGCGGCGTGAGCCGAGCCGCCGCGAGGGCCAGCTCGGCGGCGAACGCCGGGGCTCCGCGGGACGCTGCGGCAGCGGCCGTGGCCTCGAGCCTCGCGGCCAGACCGGCATCGATGCCCTCCGCCCCTCGAGCGAGGTGGATCGCCTGCTCCTCGGGATCCCTCGTCGCATCCGCGAGCCGCCGGTGCGCGGCCCGTCGCACCGCGGGGAGTGCGTGCTGGTAGGTGACCGACGCGAGCAGGGGATGCGTGAACCTCAGGCGCGGCCCCTCCACGACGAGCAGGTCCAGCGCGACCGCCTCCGCGAGGGCGGCGGGGTCGTCCAGGGCTCGCTCGACGGCGTCGGTCGTCCCGTGGATGCTCGCGGCCGCGAGCAGCAGCGCATCGCGGACCGCCGGCCGGAGGGCCGCGATGCGGTCGGTGAGGGCGGCGGTGAGCGACGGCGGGACGGCGAGCTCGCCCCCGGAGGCGAGCGACGGTGCGATCTCGAGGGCGTAGAAGGCGTTGCCCCCGGTGAGTCGCTCGAGGTCGCGAAGCACGGGGCGCGACAGGTGGAGGCCGAGGCGCGCAAGGATGAGGTCGTCGAGCTCGACCGCGCTCAAGGGGCCGAGGCGCACCGTCGTCGGGCCGCGCTCGACCGATGCCCGGTCGAGGCCGAGGGGTGCCACGTCCTGCCGACTGGAGCGCCGTGCCAGGAGCAGCCGGATCGGCGTGTCCACGAGCCGACGCAGCGCGAACTCGAGTACCGACGCACTCGGCGGATCGAGCCACTGGACGTCATCGATCGCGACGAGCAGCGGTGCGTCCGCGGACATGGCGCGCAGGGCCGCCAGCGTGGCCCGCGACGTCGCGAGCTGCGTGACGACCGTGACCGGCCCGGTCCGGCCCAGCGCGAGATCCAGGACCTCCGCATGGACGGCCGGCAGCGACGAGAGCACACCGGGTGGGACGCCTTCGAGGAGGTCCCCGAGGCCCGCGTACGGAAGTGCCGCTTCGCGCTCGCCGGGGCTCGCCACCAGCGTGCGGAGTCCGCGGCGTTCGGCGAGGTCGAGCGCGACGCGCCAGACCGCGGTCTTGCCGATCCCCGCCTCGCCCTCGACCACCAGGACACCCATCCACGGCTCCGGGTCGTCGAGCAGGATCCGCACCGCGCCGAGCTCCTCCGCGCGCCCGACGAGATGGCGCGTCGGCCGTCGGCCACCAGCGCCGGTCCGGGTCGTCGAGGGGTCGGGGGTCGTCACCGTGGGGATCGGCTCCATTCCGACGCCTTGCGAGTGCGTAAAACGTGAGCAACTTACTGTGCGATTCGGGAAACCGCAACCGTTCGTGCGGCCTTCGTGACAGAGGCGAGCACTGACCCCGGAGGCGGAGTGAGGACGCTGCGACGGTGTCGGGCGCCCGTCCCGCCCCCGTGTCAGGCGCCCGCCGCGGACGGTCCCCCGGTCGACGCCCCGGAGGGCGCTCCACCCGCCATGTACGCCGCCACGACCTCGCTGAGGCGCTTCCGCGGATCCGGCTCCAGGGCGATCTCGATGTCCGTCAGCGCGAAGTCGCGCCCTTTGAAGAGGAGCGGCTCGCCGAGGTCGCGGGCGAGG